>CAWLAJ010000358.1:0-3895 GCA_963854795.1 Deltaproteobacteria bacterium UBA4427
AGGGACAGGTCAAGACCTCCCAGACTCCGACGACTTCGTGGGCCACCATCATCCCAACGCCCTTGGCAAAGCCCCAGGTCACGCCCACGAAGGGTCCTTTCTTGCGGGTCGTCTGCACGATTTCACCGGGCAAGGCGAGCACCCCGAGCGTGAGATTGGCCATGCCTCGTCCGACCTTTCGTGCCGAGCTGTCGCGGGCCGTAGCGGTTCCCGGAACTGCCAATGCGAGGATCCCAACGAGAACCGTCGCGAACAACGCCGTTCGCAGGCGGAACCCTGGGAGCGCGGCAGCGCCCGCGAGGACCGACGCGGTCTTGTGGTCCGAGTGCAACGCGCTGGGTGATATAGTCGAGATGGCCATCTAGATTTCATCCTCTGGTCGATGCCGCTTCCGGCAGTTCTTGGGGTCAACGAATCGCCGTCGACGCCGTTTCGTTGTGTACTTGGACCGCAGGGGGTCTCAGTGCATCATCCCGAAGACAAAAAAGCTGTAACCCAGCACACGAACAGGACGAATCAGACTCCGTAGCGATCGATGAATGGCGTTGCCCCTTGGGGCCATTCCTGCCGGATCCCCACAAAATGTCATCGCGCAGAAACGACGAGAACGAGGCGGCCGGAAGTCGCGAGCCACCGGGAGAACGAGCATCCGATGAATTTTCCAAAGACGCGAGAATCTGAGGTCACAGACGAAACCAGCTTTCTGAACCGCCGCGAACTCCTTCGCCTCGGCGCGACCGCCGCCGTGGGCGCCAGCCTCGCCGGCTGCCCGGCCGCCGAACAAGCGGAGGCCAAATCGCCCGCCCCGGGCCCCCCGATGCTCCGCAAGCTCGAAAACGTGAAGCCCGCGCCGCCCGCCTATCGTGCCGACGAAGAAGTCAGTCGCGAGAGTGACGCGACCGGCTACAACAACTTCTACGAATTCGGGACCGACAAGAAGGACCCGTCTCGCAACGCACATACCCTGCGCACGGAACCGTGGTCGATCGTGATCGATGGCGAGGTCGGGAAGCCGGGAACCGTTCCGCTCGAGACGATCCTGGCCGGAGCGCAGCTCGAAGAACGCATCTACCGCTTTCGCTGCGTCGAAGCCTGGTCGATGGTCGTGCCCTGGATCGGAATCTCGCTCGGCGACGTACTCAAGCGTTTCGAGCCAACCTCGAAAGCACGTTATGTCAGCTTCGAAACGCTCTTCGATCGTGAACAGATGCCCGGACAGAAGCGGAGCGTGATCGATTGGCCTTACCGCGAAGGCTTGCGGATGGACGAAGCCATGCATCCCCTCGCCATTCTGGCCGTCGGCATGTACGGAAAGGTCCTGCCCAATCAAAACGGCGCGCCGATCCGGCTCGTCGTGCCTTGGAAATATGGTTTCAAGAGCATCAAATCGATCGTGCGCATCCACTTCTCGACAGACCAGCCGCACACGAGTTGGAACGATCTCGCGCCAGGGGAATACGGCTTCTACGCGAACGTGAATCCAGAAGTCGACCATCCGCGCTGGAGTCAGGCGCGGGAACGCAAGGTCGGCGAGTTTCGAAAGCGCCCGAGCACCCTGTTCAACGGCTACGGCGATCAGGTCGCCTCGCTCTATGCCGGAATGGACCTACGCCGAAACTTCTAGAACCATCTACCCCCGGGAGTCATCGTGCGCGGGAAAGCCCAGCATTGGATCGCGATCGGGATCGCCGCACTTCCCATCGTCGCCCTCGTCGTCGAGTTTGCGACCAACGGCCTCGGTGCGAACCCGATCGAGGAGATTACGCACGTCACCGGCGAATGGGGGCTGCGACTGATCCTGATCTCGCTGGCCATCACCCCGGCCCGTCGATTCCTGAACCTGCGAAATATTGCGCCCATGCGGCGGACGCTCGGCCTGGCCGGCTTTACCTATGCATGCCTCCATCTCACGACCTGGGCAATTCTCGATCTCGGTCTCGATACGGGTGCGATCATCGAGGATTTGACCGAGCGTCCCTACATCATGGTGGGCATGGGCGCGTTTTCACTGCTCTCGATACTGGCCATCACCTCGACGCGCAGGTGGATGAAGCAGCTCGGTTCACGCTGGATCCAGCTCCATAGAATCGTCTACGTGGCCGCCATCCTGGGAGTCATTCACCATTTCTGGCTGATCAAGGCCGACTATCGGCCCGCCATCGTACACGGCACGGTTCTGGCGCTGCTGCTCGGGGCGCGGCTGGTGTGGCGGGCTCGGCAGCAAAGGGCTCGAATCGCTGACCCCTCCTGAAGCGACGCTTCCCTGCGCGGACTGTCTCGCTTCATTGAATTCCCACGCAGGCCGATGAGAGTGCTTGCTTCGAGCGATCGTTGCGCGCATTCTCTCGCCCCGATCATGAAGCACCGGCTTCTGCTCGCCGCTTGCGGGCGGCGAAGCGAAGATTCGAGAGCGGGCCGGTGGGTCTGCGGAGATTAGATGAGTCAGGACGAGCAAGAAGTATCGAAGGATATCCACCGCGTCGACGTCGCCGGCCGCGAACTCTGGCTCGTGGGAACCGCTCACGTTTCGCAGCGCTCGGTCGATCTCGTACGCGAAGTCATCGAGCGAGAACGGCCCGACGCCGTCTGCATCGAACTCGATCCGGGCCGCTATGAAGCACTGTCGCAGGAAAAGAAATTCGAAGAACAGGACCTGCGCGAAGTTCTCAAGAAGAAGCAACTCGCAACCTTGATGCTGAATCTGGTCCTGGCTTCGTATCAGCGTAGGCTCGGACTGCAACTCGGAGTCACCCCAGGCAGCGAACTTCTCGAAGCCGCGAAGGTCGCTGATGAGAATGGCATCCCGATCGTGTTATGCGATCGCGATGTACACATAACACTTATACGGGCCTGGCGATCGATCTCGTGGTGGCAGCGCGTACGCCTGCTCGGCGAGCTCGGCGCCAGCCTCTTCGAGACCCCAGAGGTCTCGGAAGACGAGCTCGAGCGCATTCGAGATCAGGATGTCGTGACCGAGGTCATGAACGAACTCGGGCGCATGATGCCGGATTTGAAACGCGTACTGATCGATGAGCGCGATGCCTATCTCGCCCACGAAATTCTCGAGAGCGAGGGAAGAAAAATCGTCGCCGTCGTCGGTGCCGGACATATCGAAGGCATGAAGACGCGCCTCGAAAACGAAGACCGCGCCGACATGCAAGAGATCACGACCATCCCGGCCGACGGAAAATTATGGAAGATCTTCGGCTGGAGCATTCCTCTCGTCATCGTCGGCTCGATCGTTGCGATCGCGCTGACTCAAGGCGCAGAAGCGGCCGGCGAAAACGCGCTGCTCTGGTTTCTGGCCAATGCGATCCCCAGCGGCATCGGTGCGATCGTCGCCCTCGGGCATCCGGCGACCATCTTCGTAGCCGCCCTCTCGGCACCCTTCACAAGCCTCACCCCATTGATCGGGGCTGGATACGTCGCAGCATTTGCCCAGCTCTGGGCCAAGCCACCTCGCGTCTCGGAGTTCAGGACGATCGGTGACGATCTCGCCGTTCCCAGCCGTTGGTGGAAGAGCCGCCTGATGCAGATTTTCCTGGTCTTCGTTCTGACGACGCTCGGTAGTCTGATCGGAACATGGACCGGCGGCTTCGGCGTCCTCAGCAATCTCGTCGATGGCGCCGCCGGCTAGGACGTCATTCCCCAGTCGGAAGCCTTCTCGAATCCCACGACTCAGCCGGGTATGTTTGCTCCCGCATGTTTTCAGCCAGGGGACTCGCCTGATGAATCCGCTTCTGGAGTCGCTCCAACACGCCAACCCCCTACTGCTTCTGGCGGTCGTTCTCGTTGTGGGTACGAGTTTCGGTGGCCTCGCCAAACGTCTCCGCTTACCCGGCATCACCGGACAAATCATAGGCGGCATCTTGATTGGGGGCGCCGGCTTCGATCT
>CAWLAJ010000359.1:0-3877 GCA_963854795.1 Deltaproteobacteria bacterium UBA4427
CGCCCGCGGACCCGCGAAGGGCAGGTGACGCATCTGGAACACCGCCTGCCCGAAATTTGTCACCCTCGTCGTCGCCGCGTCGATCGGACCCAAAAAACCGATTGCTGAAACTCGCTCAGTGTGACCTCGCGTAGAAATTCCGAGCGCGGGCACCTTTACTGCCCCCCCGCCCTGCACCCGGTTCGAACCGGGCACGGCAAATGCCATGAACCCTGGGCGAAGCCATCGCAGCCCGATCAGCAAGCCCTGGAATTGGGCATTGAGCGACAGCCGCGCGTTGCCGATGGGATAAGAGAACCGGGCGCAACGAAACGCCTACGCCGGAAAGGATTTCGGAAATGAGCCAGACGACCATCGCAGTTCCGATCGAACATATCCCTGCCGTACACCTCGTTCCCACGGACCGAACGAGCGAACCGCAGGACGTCACGTTGCTCGAGCTGATCGAGGCGGTGAGCGAAGTCAGCGAAACTGAGCAGGAAGTTCTCGCGACTGTGACCTACATCCTGAATTCGGGCCACGTCCGACTCGCGGGCAATTTCCGCGACATGCCCATCTCGAAGCTCTGCGGCTGATCGAGTCGAGTCCACGATCGCCACCCGATCTGTGAATTCCATGGCATTCTCTGGCCAGCCTGCCAGGAGATGTCCGTCTTGAAGATTACGCCGACAGAGCTGCCGGAAGTCCTGCTCGTCGAGCCCGACGTCCATCGCGACGAACGCGGCTTCTTTCTCGAAACCTGGCACGCGGAGAAATACGCGGTCGGCGGCCTGTCCGGGACCTTCGTACAGGACAACCACAGCCGTTCGCGACGGGGGACCCTGCGCGGACTGCACGCTCAACTCCACAAGCCACAGGGGAAACTCGTGCGTGTCAGCCAGGGCGAGATCTTCGACGTCGCCGTCGACATCCGACAGGGATCGCCGACTTTCGGAAAGCACGTCGGCGTCTTCTTGTCGGCGGAGAACTTCCGCCAGCTCTGGATCCCGGAAGGCTATGCCCACGGCTTCTGCGTGATCAGCGAAACCGCGGAGTTCCTCTACAAGTGCACGGACGTCTACGATCCAACGGGCGACATCATCGTTCGCTGGAACGATCCGGCGATCGGAATCGACTGGCCGATCGAGGATCCTCTGCTCTCGGACCGAGATCGCGATGCCCGACTGTTGGCGGATCACCGGGCGGGAGAGCTTCCGGTCTATTAGAGGCGACGGCTCGCTTTCCGCCTCAGCCCTCGCGGCAGTCCCGACAATGTCCGTAGAGTTCGTGACGGTGGCGTAGGACCTGGAAATCGTGGCGCGCAGCGATCTCGAGCTGCGTGTCCTCGATCAACTCGCATTCGAATTCCTCGATCAAACCGCATTTCAAGCACACCAGATGATCATGATGCTCCTGTTCGATTTCGTAGCGAGTGATTCCGTCGTCGAAATGTCGCTCGGTCGCAAGCCCGGCCTCGACCAGCAATTTCATCGTTCGGTAGACCGTCGTGTACCCGATATTGGGGTGTTCCTCTCGAACGGCCTGATAGAGGTCTTCACTCGTGATGTGTCGCTTCGCTTCGAGGAAGACGTCGAGAATCAACTCGCGTTGCTTCGTATGCTTGAGCTGGTTCTGCTCCAGATAGGCGCCGAGCGCCTTGATCTCGACTTCATGTGACATGATGAAACGATATCACTCCCGATCGAGGCAATCACGTTCGCAGCGTGGGACTTCTATTCAAGAATCTCTTCCGCGCGAGAGGCCAGATCATCATCGAAGTCCTCCGAGAGGATTCGAATCTGCGCCGTGAGGGCCCGATCGAGCTCGAGTTCGCCTGTACTCTTTAATTCCAGTAGCGAATCGAGCGTACAGATCGAGACCTCCTTGTCCCCCGCGTCCAGAAAGATCGATACCAACGCCGTGTCTGCGGGCGGCCCGATCTGCTCGAGATAGGCTCGACATTCGGAGGCCAGTTCCGGACTGCCATGGGCCGCGCGGACCGCATCGGCCAGCGCTTTGCCGGTCTGCCCACCTTTCTCCTCAGTGAACAGCGAGTCCGCCACCAGTAGCGCCTCGCGCGAGCGCTTTTCCTCTTCGATGCGTTCGCGACGACCGGGCGGCCGAGTTCGAGAGCCGCTGCCTTCCCGGCCGCCCTCCCGGCGTAAGCGGTCGCGTTCGCTGTAGCTCAACTTCCGACCATCATCGGCCATGTTCGACATCCCCCAGCGGAACAACCCGCCCTGGCTCACGACCTCTGACGTCCGCGCTCGACGTCCTCAGGCTTTCCAGGTTGGACTCAGCGGCCTGATTCTCACAATCGAGTTCGAGCGCCTGCTCGAAGGCCGTCCTTGCCTCGCCGAGCCGCCCTTCGGACCAATAGGCGAGACCCAAGTGATTCTGGATCTCCGAAGCGTGCGGGACAAGGGCCGCCGCTCGCTCGAGTTCTTCGATCGCCCGTTCACCATGGTTTCTAGCCAGAGCATCGTTGCCGGCCGCATAGTGTCGGGCACCGAGTAGCATCTGCATCGACGCGGATTCGCAACCCGACCCAATGGCGACGAGACCGAAGACGATCACCGCCGCAGCCGACCCAAGGCGGGACGTGACAATATTGCGTCGAAGCGCATCGGATGTTTTCGATCCAGATTTCATACACGAGTTCCGCGATCAGAATGACGATTCAGGATTGCCTCTCACTAGAAGTCATGGTAACAAGCTCGACGAGGAGCAATGACGATGGTGGATCATATCCCAGCCGATCCGGCGGCACCGACCGCTTCGACCGTGCAGGTGCGCCTGAGAGCGTGCGTACCGGTCAGAGCGCCGGTCAGAGTGCCGGTCAAGCCGATCCGGATGCAAAAGTGCATACCCGGAAACGGTAGCGGGATAGGAAAGAGAATCCGCGTCTGTCCATAGCTTCCACACACGACACACAAGACCCGACCTAGTCGGCACTCTGAGTGTCGACGTTGGATACCGAGGGGCCGCAGACGCGAAAGCGACTGTGGCCCCTCAGTGTTTCTGGCTCTCTCTGACGCGACGAGAACTCGGCGAGCGAGCTACGACCCGCAAGTGCGGGCGACACGAGGTTGAAAGTGAGAATCGAAGAAAGTCACGAGACGATCAGCAGCGCTTCCGCGGAAGCGAGTGCGATCGCTCGACCGACCGAGGACCCGCGCGGCGGGATCCGCGAGGTGGCCACGCTCGCCGGACCCCTGGTCCTGACCCAGATCCTGGTGACGGCGATGGGCGTCGTCGATTCGGCGATCGTTGGACGGCTCGGGGCTGCCGAACTGGGCGCCGTCGGTCTCGGCGGCATGTGGGTCTGGACTCTCACCTGTTTCTTCGTCGGCACATCGACGGGTGTACAGACCTTCGTCGCGCAGCATCATGGCGCAGGTCGCGCGGACGAATGTGGAACCTGGTCCTGGCAGGGCCTGGCGTCCGTGGTGCCGCTTGCCGGACTGGCGGGATGCGCCGTTTTCTTCGGCGCCGAAGCGATGATCCAGGCACTCGCTCCCACGGAGTCGATCGCCCCGCTCGCGACCGGCTATATGCGCAGCCGTGCCTTTGGCATGATGGGGATTACGGCCGCCTCCTCCCTGTCGGCGTTCTTCCGCGGGATAGGCGATACGCGCACACCGCTGCTCGCGACGCTGCTCGCGAACATCGCGAATCTCTTTCTCGACTTCGGGCTGGTCTACGGCTGGTTCGGCATGCCCAAGCTCGGCGTCCCGGGTGCTGGACTCGCCACCTCGATTTCGGAGTGGATCTACTTTGGCGCGGTGGCCTACGTTTTCCTGCGCCCGTCGATCAAGGCGAGATTCAACACGCGCTTTCACGTGGCGAATTTTCAAGAGATCAAGAGACTCTGGCATACGGGCGTTCCCATTGGCGG
>CAWLAJ010000360.1:0-3794 GCA_963854795.1 Deltaproteobacteria bacterium UBA4427
TGGGCATCGCCGATGACCTCGATCGACGTTCCCTCTAGTCGCGTGGCGAATTCGATGGCCTCCGTCGACGAGAGGCTCACCGCATGGCCCGGTCGCAGGCCGAGCTCGCTGCGGAGCTGGGTGATCGCCGCGTTTTCGGCGCCTTCGTTTCGAATCGGGACTTCGCCTCCGCCGAGATGGACGAGGTGGCCCGCGTCGATGCGTGCGACGACGGGGCGGCCATAGACGAGGGTGGGCAGAATGGCGAGGCCATCGCGTTCGCGGCGGACTTCGATGCGAATTCGCGGACGTTCTCCGCGTCGCGTTCGAGGCAGTTTCCCGGTTTCGATCTTGAGCACGATGCGTTCTTCGAGATCGGGGATGACTTCGGTCACGAGAGTCGCGAGATCGTTGTCGCTATAGAATCGGCCGCGCGGCAGGTCCGCGAGTTCGCGACCCGTGAGGCGGTTCTTCGCCATGGGATGCAAGGCGTCGCCCGCCCGGACCACGCCGTTTCGAAAGGTGCGATCGATTCGGCGATCCTGTTCGATGAAGAGTCGAACCCCGCCGGGTGCATCGACGACGCGTGCGTTCATGCCGAGTGGCTCGGATTCGATCCGGATCGCCTGGCCTTCGAGGAAGACGCGCTCGGTTCCCGCGAGATGGTCGAGGAGCCGCGTCAGCGCTGGGCGGGAAGTTGCATCCGCCGGGCGCGAGGCCAGTGTGCGTTCGATGGCGAGGTCTGCCGGTGTCGCCACGAAGTCCGGGCCGATCCGGTGGCCGGCCGCCGCAGCCGTCAGACTGCCGCGAAGTGGCGTGCGCACGCCATTCGATTCGATGGCGCGGTTCATGTGGAGGTCGCCGCCGCGCTCTTCGAGTTCGTAGACGATGCGTCCCCGGCCTTCGCCCTGGATCGGCAAGCTCTCGCCCGATTTCGAGGACTGGCGAATCGCGATCACACAGGCGACGACATGTTCGCAGGGGTCCTCGATGCTCGAACAACTGCATTCCCAGTCCTCGTCGCCTGGATGCAGTGTGACTTGCGGTGCGATCAGGCCGCCGCGTGTGGACACGCATAACGTGATGTCATGCTCGCCTTCTTCTTCGATGCTGACGGCCTTGGCTCGCGCCAGCTGAACGCCCCGGGACCATGTCGGTCGCGGGCAGGCTTCTTGTATCGCCTCGAAGATCGATTGAATTCCTTCCAAGGCGCTATTGAACCTTCTTTTCCGGTTGCTTCTCGGAAGCTTCGGGACGCACGATGGGGAAGTGCCTCTTCGCCCATGTGTCGAGCTCACGGTTGAGCGCTTCGGCCTCGTTCGATTCCGGATTCGCTTCGACGAACTTGGCGAGATGCGCGAGCGCCCGTCCGACGTGGGGACCCGGCCCGGCGTCGAGTGCCGCCATCACGGATTTTCCGTCGAGGGCGAGGGCACGGACCTGATCGCTGCGCTCTTGGCCCCGCCGAATCGTGGCCAGTTCGGCTTCGACCTCGTCGAGGCGCTTTCCGCGAAGTCGTGTTTCTTCATTCTGAACGGCGTCGGCCAACTCGAGCCGGCGCCAATGGATCAACCCCGCGATTTCCGTGTCGCCCAGGCGTTGGAGGACCTTTCGCGACCCGCCCTCGCGCAGCGACTCGATCGTGCGGTCGATGGGATGAGCACGATGGATCCGTTCGATGCTTCGAGCGAGCGCGTGGGGCATGCGCAGGCGGACGATGGCACGTTGGATGGCGCAGCCGTCGAGCCAGGCGGCCCAACGAAGCGCCGGCTCGAGCGGGAGCTTCGCGATTCGCGAGGCGCCGTCGCGCTTGATACCGTGGAAGAGCGTCTGGCTCAGTCCGCAATCGCGAAGAAATGCCAGGCCGGCGGCGGGATCTGGGGAGTCGAGGATGCGGCTGATCTCGCGTCGCGCCGGAGCCGCTTGCGGCAATTCGTCGAGCACTTCCGGGAGCCGCTCGCGCGCAGACTCGAGGAGTTCTGCGCTCGGCTTCAGTTGATATTGGGACAAGAGCCGCGCCGTGATCCAGTAGCGGCGCGGCGCGACCGAGAATGGATTGCCTACGGCCTGCCCGGACTGCGTCCCTCTCGTGACGTCGAGCAAGCCACTTTCGAATTTTTTCCGCGCGCGACTCGGGTCACACCACTGTTTCGCCACGCACCGATAGGCGAATGCCAGCGGACTCAGCCCGAAATCGAGCAGGACTTCCTCGAGTTTTTCGTGAGCCACCGGAAAGAGGTCGACTGGACCGGCCGTCGTCGCAAGCGTCAGGCGCCGCGCCCGGCTCGCGGTAATGACCGCGCGAGGCAGAACCCGCAATAATTTCTCGACGTCGGCGACACAGAGGAGTGACCTCGTGGCCGTGCGGGCATCGAGATCGCCGATCCGGCCGACTCGGAGATCTTCGAGCAGGCCTTCGCCCTGACTCCAGGCCGCGCAGCCGCGCTCTTCGAGGCGGCCGCAGAGTTCGAGGGGTGATAGCAGCGAGGGAGTCGCCAAGAAGGCCTTCCGATCATGCGCTGAGGCGATGCTGGCGATCGTGGCGACCGCCCCGATTTCGTCGCCACGCAGCGTTAGGTGGAGTGTATGATTGGCGTGAAGAACCCGAAGTTGGGGTTCGAGTGTAGAACGATTTCGTGGAACAGGCTGCTCTGATTCGAGCGAGAATCGGGAATCACGGGGTCATCGGCTGCAGGCGCAACGAGGAGAGTCATCATGCTGGACGAATCCAAATCTCATCGACGGGCTCACGACCTGGCGGGAGTCGCCGCGCTCTTCGGGGTGATGATCCTCACCGGCACTGGCCCTGCCGGCCTCGGCTCATGATCAGAGGGCCGTGCGGTGTGGTTGGACGCTGCAAACCGGGGATATCGAGCTCGATTGCGCGACACGAACGATTCCACAGGAAATCGCGCCCAATCATTTCGTCTTGAACCGGATCACACGCTGCGCCCATTCGCCCGTGCGCGTCTTCTCGGCGCCCGCACTCGTGGAAGCAGCAGCGAACGCTTCAAGACCGGAGTCACCGGTGCTCGCAGCGAAATCACCAGAGCCGACGGAGGCGCAGCGGCCGTCATGGGCTCGCACCCGACATCGACTCCGCAATGCGCGGTATGCGCGCAATCTGATTTCGCTGCGCAAGCCGGTTCGCTCGACTTCGCGCGGACTCGATTCGAGTCAGCGCGACGCGATCGCAGAGTCTCGCCCGCTCGGCGCGAGGGTTCCGATTCCGAGCTTCATGAGACTGAGGTGCAACATTTATGGTTTCTTGACGAGAGCGCTCAAGATCGCAGGGAAAAGCACCGACTCCAGTGTCTAGGATGGCCATCGATCACGTTCCAGAAAACCGGAGAGCCACACACCTTCCCCAGCGCAGGTCACGGCGAGCGGGGCAAGCGCGATGAGCGCGAGTTCGGATTTCGCCGACCATCGGCCCTCCGGCGGAGGATCGCGTATAGACGAGAACTTCGTTCGCATCCTTTTCGTCGAAGACCGCAGGGATGTGGCGGACGAAATTCACGGATTGCTCGGATGTTCCGATCGGGGCTCGTTCGAAGTCATTCGAGAGACGAACTTGTTTGAGGCGGCTGCGAAGATCGAAGGCAATACTTTCGATCTTCTCCTGCTCGACCTCTCGCTGCTCAATATCGAACGAACGGCGGCCGTTCAGCTGGCCAACGACCTTGCCCATCGCCTGCCCGTGGTCGTGCTGACGGGAACCGAAGAACTCGACGAACCGAGCCCAACCACCTGCAAGAACCTCAAGCACTGCATGGGGCATGCGGACGTTCCCGGGAAGCTGCTCGCTGCGATTC
>CAWLAJ010000361.1:0-3786 GCA_963854795.1 Deltaproteobacteria bacterium UBA4427
TCTGCGAAATTCGTCGCGACGACCTGGATCTCGAAACCCTCTCCGATGTAATAGGGACCGCGCGCGACCTGGACCCGGACTTCTGCGGCGAAAGTGGCTTCCCCCGACGTCAGGACTAGCGAGCCGACCAGCAGCGCGAGGCCGAGCGTCGACGTCAAGCGCCCGGTAGCCGATTCACGGGCTCGCCGCGCGCGCTTTGCTCCGCGCTGAAAACTCGATCGTGCCAAGAGTCTCACCAATCCTTTTCCACCGGCTCCGCTCGTCGCTGCGCAGCTCGGCGGTCCCGATCGCGACGCCGCTCGGCCTCTCGATCCCGAACACCTTGGAGCAGCTGGGACGGGTCGTCCATCCTTTCCTCGTCGTCCTGTTCGGCGGCCGCCGGCGCTTGCGACCCCTGTTCCGAGTCCGATGACTCCGTATCTCCTGGCTCCCCTTGATCCTGTTCTCGAGACGCCTCCGATTCGTCTTGCTCAGACTGCTCTGGCGGCGGCGAGAGAAGGGCGAGCGCTTGCTTCAAATCCTCGATGGCGAGCGCCTGGGCGTCTCTCGCCGGCTCGAGGGCCGCGCTCTCGCTCTTCAACCTCGTGCCGGCGTCGAGCATGGCGAGTCCCGCCGAGGCCACGAATTCGGCAGCTTTGCGTATCTTTTCGCCGTCGACGGCGGCTTCGGGACCAGCCTCTTGCGGATCGGCCTGCGCGATTTCCTTCGCCTGCAAGAGCAGCGCATCGGAAATCTCTTCCGCTCGCGATTGCAACTCACCCTGTTCTTCGCCCAGAGCCAAGGACTGTGCAAACGTCACCGGCCCGCGCGCCACCGACTCCTCGTTCTCGGTCGGGTCCTCTTCCGAAGCGACCGCGTCGTCGGATCCTGCCTCTTCGGTCACCGAGAGTGCGATCACATCCTGGGTCTGATCCTGGACCTCGACCTGATCCATCGCCAACTTGCGGATGTGTTCGACGATCGAGAAGAAGAGTGTACGAATCGCATCGAGATGGGCGGCGGCCCGTCCGGCGGCTTCGCTCGCGACGGGCCACTCGACCGCGGACGGATCCGGGGGGTCGGTCTCCGTGTTCGCGGCACCCAACAGCGCATCGGTGGTTTCCATCATGGCGCCCGATGCCAGAGCGAGTCGCTGCCGCGCCAGATCGAAGCGCTGTCGCTCGAGAATAGCCGGGTCCACCTCGCCCTCCCGAGGCCGGGCTTGCATAGACGGCGTGGCGGGATTCGCCGCGCCACTCCCACCCGTGCGCTCGGCCTCGACTCGTGCGATTCGCCTTTGTTCCTCGTGTGCAAGCAACGTCTCCAGCCGCAGCGCACGCTCGAGATTCTCTCGTTGAAAGTCCATGAGTGCATGAGCGAGAGCGGCGCTCGCTGCGCCGCCGACCGCCTCCGTCGGGTGTGAGCCTTCTTCGATCTTCTCTTCGTTCGCGAACGTCGCATTCAAGAGCTGTCGCAGATCGAAGAAACGCTCCTGCGCCGCCTCGAGGACTTCCGCCGCGACGACTTCGTCTTCGAGCCCTGCCCGAAAACGATCGGCTCCGAGCGCTTCGGTCACCCGGGTCATGGCCTCGGCAGCGTTCCCCACGAGCGGTGCGGCTTCGATCAGGGCCACACGCGCCGCCCTCGCCTCCAACTCCTCGATGGATCCATCGCGAGTAGGGTCACTAGACAGCCAGGATCCATTGTCCAGCGACGCCGCATCCTGCTCCGCCTGCGCGGCGGCGAGCGCAAAGCGTTCGGACAACTCCCGGACCCTGGCCTCGATTTCGGCGCTGTCGGCTTCCACGGACTCGCCGGTCAGAAACGCCGGAAGGGCCGCGTCTTCCGACAAGCCGACACCTGCGAGCGCGAAAGTCGACTGCGCGAGTCTTCCGACCTCGGACAGGAGAATTCCGATCTGCTCGACGGGATCTCTCAGCTGATCGCGTGCGCGCTTCAACTCGCCGAGCGCGTTCGACCCGCGACGATAGGCACGCTCGGCACGTCGCTGGCGCAATTGCCTTCTCGTCTGACCCATGCGATCGATGGCGCTGTCGAGATAACTGAGGAGGCTCTCGAGCTGGCCCGCGCGAAGAACCTCTTCGGGGCTGCGCTCGTTTTCCGGTTTGTTCGCCAACCCCTGCCGTTCGCGCTCGACGCGCTCCGCCAGCGCATTCGCCTCGGCGAGAACCATTCGCTGTTGCGTTGCCGCATCTCGAAACGATGAGCGCAGTGTCTCCGCCGCGTCGAGCTCGCCCACTCGCGCGATCTCTTCGAGGAGGATCGCGGAACCCAGTACGCGCTCACGCTGGGACTCGATCATGGCGTCGAGTTCCGCTTCGAGCTCGCCCTGACTTTCCTGAGCGATCTCGTCGGCGAGAATCAGTGCGCGTCGGAGCGTGACGTCAAGGTTGTGTCGTGGATCCGTGGCTTCGGGTCTCGCCGCGGCCGCCTCGCGATACCAGTCTGCGGCCTCGTAGAGGGCCTCGAGCGACTCTGATCGATTGTCGCCGAGTAGTGCGTCGGCTCGCGCACTCGCAGCCATGCCGAGGTTGTAAGTCGCCGCATAACGTAGCTCGACATCGTCGATGGCGTCCCGTCGTGCATCGCGCAGCAGGACGGTCGCTCCAACCGGATCGCCGGCGCCGAGTTTCTGGTTCGCGCGATTGAAGCGCTCTCGCGGATCTTCAAGTGTCCGCTCCCGGTCCGAAGTCTCGAGCGCGGCGGCCGGGCCGGCAGCGGAGTCCGACTGTGCAGACACCGGTGAGGGTAGGAACGAGACCAGCACGAAGAACAGGGTCGTCGCGGCCGCCGTCCCGCGGCTTCGGCTCCCGACCGAAGTCGAGACCGCACCGATCAGACAAACAATTCCGAGCAGCACGAAGAATTGGTACGCCTCATCGCGAATCGAACGTCCGCGTTCATCGAGTTGGCCCCGGGTGAGGTCTGCGATATGCGCTTCATAGATCGAAGCGAGATCCAAAACGCCGGTTCCCGCCGGCACGAAGGCGCCGTCGGTCGTGAGCGCGATCTCGCGAAGCAATTCCCCATCGAGTCGACTAACGACCGCTTGTCCATCTACGTCGCGCAGAAGGCTGCGCGCCCCCGTCTTCGGATCACGCAAATAGATCCGGCTGCCCGACTCATCCCCGAAGCCGATCGTGATGATCTTGATCCCGGCCTCGGCGGCTGCCTTCGCCGCATCGATCACGAAGGAATCATGATCTTCCCCATCCGTAATCAGGATCAGCGCGCGTTGGGCCGGACCGGGTTCCCCCATTCCCGCCACGGCGCGCAAGATCGGCTCCGCCAGGCGTGTTCCGCCGCGCGTGATGCTATGGGGGCCTGCACTTTCGAGCGCCAGCCTCAAGAAACTCTTGTCCGGAGTCATCGGAGAAAGGACGCTGGCCCGTCCCGCAAAAACGATCAAGCCGACATAGTCATCGTCGAGGTACGAAAGCAGATCGGATATTTCCGCCTTCGCACGTTCGAGTCGAGAGGGCTTCGCGTCGTCCGCCAACATCGAACGCGAGACATCGAGCGCGATCATGATCTCCGCGCCGACTCGCGGCGTTGCGACAAAACGCAGCCCCCATTGCGGCTGCATGAGCGCCACGATCATGGCGAAGCCCGAAATGCCGAGAAGCGCGATGCGCGCCCAGCGGCGCCAACGAGCCGGTCGAACCACGAGGCGTGTCTGCAGCGCGCTGCTGACCAATCGATCGAGCGCATCGCTGCCTCGACGCTCCAACCAGACGAGTACCAAGACCAGGGCAGCCCAGACCCAGAGAAGGCGAGCGAACTCAG
>CAWLAJ010000362.1:0-3728 GCA_963854795.1 Deltaproteobacteria bacterium UBA4427
CTGGCTCAGCATTGGCGATTGTCCACGAAGCGGGAACAGACCTCGGATGAACTCGTGATCTCACTTTCTTCGCTCTTTGCCAGCGAAGGCCGCAAGACCAGTGACATCAGCGACGTCATCTTGTCGAGTGTGGTTCCTCCAGTCGTGCCGATCTGGGAACGGGTCTCGACCAAGCTCTTCCAGCAGGCGCCGCAGCTGGTGGGACCTGGCATGCGCACGGGAATGCCCGTTCGATACGAAAATCCTCATGAAGTGGGTGCGGACCGAATCGTGAACTCGGTCGCCGCCTTCGAAATCTATGGCGGACCCGTGATCGTGGTCGATTTCGGAACGGCCACGACCTTCGATTGCATCTCGGAACGCGGCGAGTACGTGGGAGGCGTGATCTGCCCGGGCATCCACATCTCGATGGAAGCGCTCTTCGACCGGGCTTCGAAGCTCCATCGTGTTGAAATCGCGCGACCCAAGACCGTCATCGGACGGACGACCACCGGCGCCCTGCAATCCGGCCTGCTCTACGGAAACTCCGGAATGGTCGACTCGATGGTCGCCCTGATCCGAACCGAGCTTGGAAGCGACGCCAGGGTGGTCGCCACGGGGGGACTCGCCCGTCGAATCGCCAGCGAGAGCAAGGCGATCGAAGAAGTCGCGCCCTTCCTCACCCTCGAGGGGCTGCGGATCCTCTTCGAAAAGAATCGATCCGAGCGCGATTGACGATCGGCGACGGCTCCCTACGACCCGTAAACCACCCTCTTCGATCTCTCCGACGCACTGTCGCGGCACTCACTGCAACCCTGGCTCCTGAATCGGCGTTCTTTGAGGGAACCCGCGGACGCCGTTTCAGAGTCCAATCAAGTCGTGGATCTGCGCGGCCGATGCACTTTGCGGATCGTCTCAGCGCATTCCGCGGAACAGTGCCGTCGCGGATTGAAATGCGGGATTTTGCACCCGATCTTCCGAGGATGCGACGACCTCGGGAAAGTCGGGCCGGAGAATAGCGCGTTGTCTGAAGACTCCTCGAGTCCCGATAAGCTCAAGCTCTCGGCGCGGGCTGAGAAATACGCTCGTCGCGACGCACCGCTCGACGCAAGAAAGATGGCGGCTCGCGGCGCCCTCCCCCTGGAACCGATCGAACTGGCCACCGTCCTCTTCGTCCTTTCGAGCGATCCCGAGCCACAAGTCAAGGAGACCGCCCGACAGAGTCTCGAGACGCTGCCAGAGCACGTCCTCGATATCGTCTTGCGCGGGCCTGCGCATCCGGCCCTGCTCTCCTTCATGGCGCAAGTCCACAAAGAAAATGAAGCGCATTGTGAAGCGATCGCGCTCAACAATGCAAGTGACGATGTCACGATCGCCTTCTTGGCGACTCTGCCGCATGGACGCGTCATCGATATCATCAGTCAGAACCAGCAACGAATGCAGCGAAACGAGGAGATCGTCGACGCCCTGGGCGCGAATCCACTGACGGGACGCGCTGTGATCGAACGCATTCTCAGCTATCTCGGTCTCGAAGAACGCGAGACGACCGACGACGAGGATGACGCTCTCGGGGAAGAAGATGCGAAGGCCGCCGTGCTCGACCTCCTCGGCGGTAATATGGGCGAAATTGCGCGGCTCCTCGCGTCCGAGGGCGATGAAGAAGCGAATGGTAACCTTTACGCTTCGGTACAGAACATGTCCGTCATGCAGAAGATCAAACTCGCCCGCGTTGGCGGAAAGGAAGCGCGATCGATGCTGGTCAAGGACCGCAATCGAATCGTCGCAACCGCTGTTCTCGGAAGTCCGAAACTCACCGAATCCGAAGTCGTCACCTTTGCGCAGAACCGCTCGATGAGCGATGAACTCCTTCGAATCATTGCCAACAACCGCGAGTGGACGAAGAGTTATCAGATCAAACTTGCACTCACGACGAATCCGAAAACGCCGATTCCCCAGGCCGTCAAGTTTCTGAACTATCTTCAGGACCGAGACCTGCGAAATCTGATGAAGAGCAGGGATGTACCGAGCAACATCAGTGCCCACGCTCGGCGAATCTTGACCAAGAAGGGAAAGCTCTGATGGCCGAGATCCATGCTCGAATCCTGCTCTGGGGCATCCAAGGATGCGGCAAGACGACGACCCTCGAGACCATCCACTCGAAATTGCGACCGGATCTGCGCGGCGAACTCTGCACCGAACCCACTTGCCTCGACCCGACCGTTCACTTCGAGTCGCTCTCGATCACGCTCGGCGAAGTCGGGGGAGTGGGAACGCGTCTCGAGATCATCACGGTCCCCGGTGCCCCTGACCAGACGATGACGCGCAAACAACTCCTGGACGAAGTCGACGGGATCATCGTCATTCTCGACTCGTCGCCCGAACGCATCGACGCCAACTACGCTGCCATCGATGAGTTGCGCGCCTCACTTGCCGCCTACGGTCAGAGGCTCGATGCCTTCCCCATCGTCTTGCAATACAACAAACGAGACATCGCCGATCCCTTTGCGATCGAGGAGTTGCATCGACGAATCGGTCTCGACCAGGCCGCCGTCTTCGAGACGATCGCCGTCACCGGCCACGGAATCCTGTCCACCCTGACGACGATTTCGAAGCATGTCGTTCGAACCCGCCGAGCCAACGATGCAGCCCGAGCGAACGCCGCTGGCAAGGCAGAAACCTTGGCGCCGACGGATGGTCAGGAAGAGATCGAAGCCTCCGCTCATGAGATTCTGGAGGCGGCAATTCTCGCCGAGGGCGAGGACGCCGAAGGACTCCTGGAATTCGAACTTGCGGAGCTGATCGAACTCGATCCAATGGACGGGACTCAACCGGATTGGAACGCGGTCGCCGAGTCGCCGGCCGGCGCGTCGAAGCCCGAATCCGGTCTCGCCGGGGACCTGCGCATCGTGTCCGCGGGTCAAGCGGACGTCGACGGCGACGGGAGCCTTCGACTGCCTCTCGTGCTGGGCGATGAAGCCGGACAGACGCAC
This sequence comes from Deltaproteobacteria bacterium UBA4427, assembly GCA_963854795.1. GTDB lineage: Bacteria > Myxococcota_A > UBA9160 > UBA9160 > UBA4427 > UBA4427. The sequence continues at coordinate 2,970 of CAWLAJ010000362.1, forward strand.
ACGATCGTGCTCTCGCTACGACTCGAAACCCTCCTGGCTAAAGGCCCTGATTGATGCGGCGGCGCCTCGGGATCTGGGGAGCGAGCGAAGAATCGCTTCGATTGTTGCGCTTGCTGACGGGCAACCCTGACATTGAAATTCAACGAATCTACGATACCGACGTAAGCGCTGCTCTCGAGCGCGCTCGCGGACTCGGCATCGACGTCTCCAACCGGATCGCGCCGATTCTCGTCGACGACGTCGGCGCGTTTTTCGCCGAACAAGATTTCGATGCGATCGTCGACTCGAACGGCGACTTCTCGAACCACGCGCCCGCCGGCCCACGCTCCGCCCTTCAGGTGGTCACTCCGCTCACCGCACGCCTACTCTGGGGCTACGGCGTCGCGCCACGCGACCGAAAGGCCGAACTTCTCCAGGCATTGCACGAGGTCGTCGAATCCGTCGATCTCACCGTCGAAGCGGACGAGTTGTTCGACCGGATGCTCGAGATCGCAGTCGGCGTGACCGGTGCCGAGGGCGGCAGCCTGATGCTGCTCGACAAGTCCGGCCAGGTCTTGCGTATGCGCGTCGCGCGGGGCGTCGAACCCGAACTCTGGCCCAAGATCCGCGTGGCGCTCGGTCAGGGAATCTCGGGTCGCGTCGCTGCCGAGGGCCGTCCGATTCAGATCCGCGGACGCGCCGACCGACGCGACTTCGACCTCACTCGCGAACGAGTCGATGTCGAATCTGCACTCTGTGTGCCGCTGATTCATGCAGGTC
>CAWLAJ010000363.1:0-3726 GCA_963854795.1 Deltaproteobacteria bacterium UBA4427
AAGAACGCGTCTTCGACGGGTTGGCCGTCCTTTTTCAATCGACTCCGCAGACCCTCCGGCACGAGATTCTTCCACCAAGTCGGCAGCGGGGTCGCATTCATCGAACTCGCGTTTCCCGCGTTCGCGATCGTGGTTGCCCAGTCGTCGATGCGCGGAAACCACTTCGCTTCGATCGTCGCGGGCTTGTAACTCCCCTTGTTCAGATCGTTCTTGCCGAGCAGAATCCCCGAGACGGTTTCGCGGCGCGCTGCCCAGACTTCGGCCCAACGAATCCACGCGGCCTCCGCCTCGACACGCAGCACCGCCCATTCCCTCGACTCGCGCACCTCCTCGGAATTCGGCAAGACCGGCATGTCCTCGTCCGCACCCAATTGTCCGAGAATTTCGCGCTGCAAAGTCGCCGGCTCGAACTTCCATCGTCGACCCGCGCCGTAACGAAGCCATTCCACGAAATCAGCGTCTTCCGCTTCCAGGATCCGCGACCAGAGATCGAAGACCAGGGTCCGCTCCATCGGCTCGGAGTCTTCGATCAACTCTGCATCGAATGCCATGCCACTCTCGAAGGCGTGTTCCTGCAAGGTCCTTTGGCAAAAGCCGTGAATCGTGAAGATTGCGGCTTCATCGAATTCGCGAAGTGCGCGCCGAAGCGGGTCGACCTTGCCGACACGCTGTCCGAGCGCGCGGGCGCGACCCGCGAGGTCTCTCAACTCGGCCGCCGACTCCGAACCCGCGCCCGACGGCTCGCCACAATCGATGGCCTCTCGAATGCGTGCGCGCACTCGATCACGGAGTTCTGCGGTCGCCGCATGGGTGTAGGTCACGACGAGGATTTCGGACGGGAGTAGATCCTCTTCGACCAACAGCCGAAGGTAGAGTGTCGTCAGGGCATGGGTCTTGCCGGTCCCGGCACTCGCTTCGATGAGTCGCGTTCCGTCGAGACCAATCGACCAGGGATCGAGATCCATCATCGGGCGCAGACCTCGCGAGCGGCGAGCAGGGGTTCGAACAATTCTTCGGCGAGTGGCTCGAAGTGAATTGCGACCGGAAGCTCGCGATCCGAGGAGAGCGGAGACCAGCCCTCCCAGATTCGCGCCGTCTCGAGTTCCTGTTGCGACTCCGGGACGAGGGCGTTCCACCCATCACCGCCTTCGAATTGAAGCTGGGCATCGCGGCGCCCTTGATCGGCTTTTCCTTCGATTGCCTTTTCGGCGAAGGCGCGGCTCGCACGGGGAAAGAACGGAAGCGGCCGGCGACTCGCCTGGTCCGCCCACGCGCAGAGCCTGCCCAGATGAATGCGCGCATCCGGGACGGCTTCGAACACCACGACGCGATCGTCCGTATCCGTCGACGCGGTTCTTCCAACGTAGACGCTTCGCGCCTCGATCTTCTCCGGTTCGTCGCCGCGTTCGACGAGCGTGCAGAGAACGAGATGGCGAATCCAGAGTTCGAGTTCGCCGCGCTGACCGATGCGGGTGAAGCCGAGCTGGACTCGGCCGCCGGGCCAGAGCTGGTCGAGTCGACCCACCAGCTGATACGCGACTCCGTGCGAATCGCCATCCAGATCCAAGGCAAAGTTCCTATCCGCCAACCGGTCGCCCGAGCATCGATCGGCCGCGAGTCTCGCGATCGTCTCGACTTCAGCTTGCATCGAAGCGAGCGACCAGCGACCGACGACGCCAGAGGGAACCCTGGGATCGGCAAAGAGTCGCCGAGCGGCCCTTTCCGGAGTTGCGCCGTCCGCGAGCATGTCGAGCATTGCGGTCCCGAGTCCGTAGCGGTCGAGTCCCTGGATTTCGATCGGATCGAGGTCGTCAACGGAGACTTCGGGGCGCGGCAGGCGAAGCCGAAGCGTCGAGCGCGCAAAGTCCTGCGTCGAGCGCAGAACCCGCCGGCTCAATTCGTCGAGAGAAATCTTGCGAATTTCACCTTCATCGAAGGCGTGCGGGTCGACTTCGGCCGCTGTCAAGAAGCGGCGCGCAACGCCACCGTCCGCGAGACTGGCCGCACGACGAGTCTTCGCCCCTCGATAGGCTTGTGCATCGCGACCGATGAGTCGCGGATCGCCGTGGGTCTCGAAATAGCGAGGACTCGATGCCTGTAGAGGGTGCGACACGACGAGCCAATCTCGAAGCGTTCGCAACTCGCCGGCCACGGTCGTGTCGTGATCGGCCGTCTCGGCCGGGTCGAGTTCGAAACTCGCTTCGAGCATTTCGAGTAGATCAGAAACGACGACCGAGGGCGGAAGATCGCGACCGTCGCGAAGATCGCGTCCCGGAACCGTCATGATCAACTGGTCTCGTGCGGAAAGAAGCGCCTCGAGGAAGAGGTAGCGGTCATCGTTGCGCGTCGTTCGATCGCCCGGCCTTCGGTCGCTCGCCATCAAATCAAAGCTTGCCGCCGAGGCTCTACGCGGAAAGGCGTCGTCGCTCATCCCCATGAGTACGATCACGCGAAAGGGAATCGCGCGAAGCGGCACGAGTTCGCAGAACGTGACTCCGCCCGCCAGGAAGGGCTGTGCGGCGGGAGTCGATTCGATCGCCGCGCCGATGGTCTCGCGAATGGATTCGAAAGGAATCGCTTGATCGAAGTGCGCGGCCAGCGAGGACTCCCGGAGACCGTTCAGCACTTCGCGAATCAGAGCATGCTCATGCGCGTTTGCATCGCTTCGCTCGAAGAGTTGGTCGAGAAGCTTCTCGACAAAGGAGCACCACGCCGGGATCGCCCGCGGCTTCGTGATCGTCTCGAAGGCGTCGCGCAGAATCGAGTCGACCTCACCCAGCGCGCCCAATAGCTCCGGATCTCCGAAGGGACCTTGCGGCGTGGCCGACAAGCCCGCGAAAACATCGTCGCTGTCGCCTACGGCGTGCGCCAGCGCGAGTCGATCGAGACTCGCGCCGAGGGTATGGGCGCGTTCGCGGGGCAACCCGATTCTCGCCCGATGATGCTCGTCGAGCCCGAACCGAAAGCCGGCGCGTTCGGACCAATCGGCGAGAGAATCGAGACTGCGCGCATCGAACCCGAATCGATCGGCGACCGGCTCATTGGCCAGCCAATCCAGAATTTCACTTCGCGATGCGCGACCCCCGAGCAGCGCCAACAGATCTCGAAACGCCAATGCCAGCTTCGAGCATCGAAACGCTCCGCGATCGGCGATGCGATATGGAATCGCTTGTCCTGCGTCGGGAGTGGCTCCGAAAACCGCGACGATGTCTGGTGCGATCTCGTCGATCCGAGGCGCCATCACCAGCACGTCTTCCGGTGCGAGCGATTCGTCGCGTTCGAAGGCTTCGCGCAGACAACCCTCGACGACTTCGAGTTCTCGACGCGACCCATGGCAGATGTGGATCCGAATCGAGTCATCGTTCAGTGAAACGATGCGATCGCCGGGCGCAGATTCGCCACGGGACTTCGTCTCCCCGGCCGAAGTCTCATCATCGAGGTCGAGGATTCGACGCTGGAGTCGTTCGAGCAGACTGGCCGTTCGTCTCTGGCTGGTCTGCGAATCAAAGAGATCCCGAGCGCCGTCGACCGCGTTCGTCGACTCCTCGAGATTGCGCTGGAAGTCGCCGCCCAGATGACCGAGCCCCGCCAGCAAGACCGTTGCGGGCGTCGCCGAACTCCCGTCGAACAGACCGGCCGGCTCGTCGCCCCCCGATTCGCCGGCCGCGGGATCGGGACCCACGGAGTCGGACGGATCGCCCAACTCGCGCCAGAGATCTGCCCAAT
>CAWLAJ010000364.1:0-3698 GCA_963854795.1 Deltaproteobacteria bacterium UBA4427
TCTTCCGCAAGCGAGACCATCTGGACGAGCGTGTCCTGCATCTTCTTTTCACTGGCCGTTTTCTTGGACTGTTCGGCGAGCAGGCTGCCCGCTTCACGACTCCGTCCGGTAAAGAAGACCAGAATGTTGTCTTGCAGTCGCGCGAGGGTATTGGCATCGCAGACAATCGGATCGACGGTGACCGATTCGTCCGGATTGAATCGAATATAATTGAGACCACCGTATGCGGCCGCGTATTGGTCCTGTTTTCCGATCGGATCCCCGCAAATGTCGATCTCGATATGGCAGCTCTCGCTTGCCAGCTGTTCATCCGAGACGTACTGGTTCTTGAAGCCATAGAGCGCGTGGAGAAGACCGACCGTGAAGGAACTCGATGAGCCAAGGCCTGTTCCTTTGGAAGGGATGTCCGCCATCGAAGCGATCTCTATTCCGCCATCGATTCCGACGAGATCAAGTCCGGCGCGAATGAGCGGATGCTTGATCTCGTGGGCTACCTTGACTTCTTCTGTCAGTGAATAGCTGGCGCGGATTCCGGAATCGAATTTTCGATTGACCGTGATGTACATGTACTTGTCGATGGCCGTCGACACGACTGCACCGCCATAGCGGCGATAGAACGAAGACAAGTCGCTGCCACCGCCGACGAAACTCATGCGCATGGGCGTCTTGCTGATGATCATGACGTACCCCCGATTGTGATATCGGCGGCTGCCGCTGACACCTTGACGAACGGATGCTCGTCTTCTTCACGCTCACGGTAGAGCGCATCAATTTCCGACTGCGAATCCCCGCGCGATCTGTAGTCCCGCTCGAATCGCAGCTTCCGAACGTTTTCGGGGCAGTTAACGTAGAAGCTAGAAGAAGCGGCCGCCAGCAGCCCGTCGATGGCCAGCGCGGGTACGCCCTCGAAGATGAGGATGTCCTCTGGCGCGATGGAGAGTGTCATTGCTTCTGCATGACACTTGCGTGTCAGCCGGTCATAGCGGCCGAGCGCGACATCCATCGATGCTTTTCTCCCCGCGAGGCGTTCTACGACGGTCGCGATCGCCGCCACGTCGAAGCGATTCAGATAGTCGCCGGACTCCCGGTCATCGACAGACCGAAGCCAGCTGTCGAGCGGAAGGACGACGGCTCGTTGTCCGCGTTCGGCGAGTACTTCGGAAAAGAGCGATGCCCAGAGGCTCTTGCCCGTCCGAGCCAACCCTCCAATCGCGAGCAGATCGCCGGACCGACAGGTCGGCAAGAGCGTGCGCGCTCGATCAATCAAAGGCGAATGCAACTCCGCAATGAATACGCTCGCTTCTTCGAGATCCGCAAACTCGTAGTTCGCGCGAACTGGCCAGCGCCCGTCACGGCCGCCATGACCGGTTCCGACGAGGATGGACCGAAGGCCCGCGTTGCTCGCGGTCTGAAGGTCCGTGGTCGTATCGCCGATCATCCAGGATTGCTTCATGTCGACAAAGAGATCCTCGGCAGCGCGTTCGATCATCGCCGTTGCTGGTTTCCGACAATCACAGCGAACCTTCAGTTCGACTCGCTCCCCAAAAAATCCAGAATCCGGATGATGCGGACAGTGGTAGAGAGCGTCGAGGTAGCCTCCCTCACGACCTAACATCGTCTCCAACTTGTCGTGAATGCGCCGAAGCTCGCTCTCATCGCAATCCCCCCTGGCGATCACGGGCTGATTCGTCACTCCGATGGCCAGAAGTCCGCTTCGATTGAAGCGGCGGACGGCTCGACCGGCCCCCTCGATGAGTTCGAGTTGATCGACTCGGCTCACGCGATTCACTTCGACGTTCAGCGTCCCATCGCGATCGAGAAAGACCGCGGGACACGCGTTGGCCAATGACCGTCGATCCACCAAACCCGATTTCAGATCCGCTTCGACTCGCGCCAGCCGCTCAGGCGTCCCCATGTCTTTGATGTATTCGCGGCTGTGATAACCGTAGAGTTTCGCGTTCGCGGCGAGCATTTCGGGGAAGAGATCGTGAGCGAAGTCGAGTTTCTCTTTCTTGTCGACCCAGGGCTCGAGCGCTCGCTTCTCGATGATATAGAGGGCGGCGTTCACCATGTTCTTGAAGAAGCGACCTTCGGCGTGAGGATGGGGATGAAAGGCACGGATCCAGTTCGCTTCGTCGACGTCGACGAGATCCGAGTCATGAGGATGGTCATTTGGATGGATGAAGAGGCTGCAGTCGGCGCCCACTTCGACATGGCGCTTCCAGAAACGGTCCAGATCGACTTCCAATAACGTATCGCCATAGAGAAGTGCGAAGCGATCATCGAGTTCCGAGAGCGCTTCGAGTACGGCACCCGCGGTTCCCCGCGGCTTCGCATCGATGTGGTACCCGACGTGAAGGCCGAAGCGACTTCCATCTCCGAAATACTCTTCGATCACTTCCGATCGGTAGCTCGTGAGCAAACGCACGTCTTCGAAACCATGACGTTTCGCCAACTCGATTTGAAGTTCGAGAAGAGGCTTGCCCACCACGGGCGCCATCGGCTTCGGCGTCCCATGCTGGAGTTCACCCGCCAGGCGCGTACCCTTGCCGCCCGCCAGAATGATCAGCTGCCTTGGCTGATCTAGCGCTGGTCTAGCAGCCATGGATTCGCAGCCAGCCAGTCGACCGTGGCGATGATGGACTCACGGATCGAAAATTCAGGCTCCCAGCCCGTCGCACGCATCTTGGACACGTCCAAAAAGACGAAAGGGTTATCGCCGACCCAGCCGCGCTCGCCGCCCGAGAATTCGAAAGTCGGATTGATTCCGAGATGTTCACAGATCCACTTCGCAGAAGTCGCGACTTCGATGTACTCGGGAACACCCAGGTTGTAGACCTCGACGTGATGCTTCGATTCGAGCGCCGTTTGCTTGCCAACCACGCCGAGCATGGCGGTCAGGCAGTCTCGAATATGGAGATAGGACTTTCTCTGCGTTCCATCACCGAGAATTCGCAGTGAAGTCGGGTCGTCACGCAGCGATCGGTAGAAATCGATCACATGACCGTGCGGGTAGCGTTCGCCTAACAGGGATACGAAACGGAAGATGTAGCCCTCGAAGCCAAAACCCTCGCAATACGAAGAAATCAGGCCTTCACAAGCCATCTTCGAAGCACCGTAGAGTGAAGTCTGAATTGGAACCGCGCAGTCCTCGGGCGTCGGGAAGACCGAAGGCTCTCCGAGTGCCGCCGCGCTCGACGCGAAGGCGATCCTCGCGATTCCGTTCTCGCGCATGGCTTCCAACACGTTGAATGTGGCAATCGTATTCTGTTCCAGATCACGACGGGGATTGTCGAGACCACCGCGGATATCCGCGTTTGCCGCGAGGTGGAACACGACATCGACGCCCATCATCGCGGCCGACATCGCCTCGCTGTCGAGGATGTCGCCTTCGACGAGTCTGCAATCGGGATGCGAGAGCGCGTCCGCTATGAACTCGCGCTGTCCGGTCGAGAAATTGTCGTAGACCACGACGCCGTGGCCCTCGGCGAGCAATCGGTCTGCCAGATTGCTGCCGATGAAACCGGCGCCGCCAGTAATGAAGTAGGTGTCTTTGGATCCGGGGATCATTCGTGGCTCCGAGAGCGACGCGGGTCTTCAGCGCCTCGCGCTTTCTCGAAGAGCTCTTTGACCTTGACCCAGTCTCTCGCCATCAATGCGTCCCAGGAGTACCCGGATGCAACACATCGCTCGAGGCC
>CAWLAJ010000365.1:0-3693 GCA_963854795.1 Deltaproteobacteria bacterium UBA4427
TCATGCATGTATCGCATCTCGGGACTCTCCGCGTCGGGCAGATAGAACGGAGCCTTCGCGATTTCATCGTCGGAGATCGGAATCTGGAAGCGATCGCGAAAGGCACGCAAGGCCGACTCGGCCATGTCGTGCATCTGATGCGTCGGGTTCTGGCCTTCGCCAGCCTCACCCATCCCATAGCCCTTGACCGTCTTGGCCAGGATCACCGTCGGCTGACCCTTGTGCGCGACGGCCGCCGCATACGCAGCATAGACTTTGTGGGGATCGTGTCCGCCTCGATTCAGACGCCAGATATCCTCGTCGCTCATCGTCGCAACCATCTCGAGCAGCTCTGGCGTCTTGCCAAAGAAATGCTCTCGGGTATAGGCACCGCCGCGCACTTGATAGGCCTGATACTCGCCGTCGACGGCCTCTTCCATGCGCTTGCGCAACAGGCCATCACGATCCTTCGCGAGCAGCGGGTCCCAGCGCCCACCCCAGACGACCTTGATCACATTCCAGCCCGCACCGCGGAAGCTGGCCTCGAGCTCCTGGATGATCTTTCCATTGCCACGAACCGGACCGTCGAGGCGCTGCAGATTACAATTCACGACGAAGATCAGATTGTCGAGTTTCTCGCGGCCAGCGAGCGAAATCGCCCCGAGTGTTTCGGGTTCATCGGTCTCGCCGTCTCCCAGAAAAGCCCAGATCTTGCGCCCCTCGGTCTTGATGAAGCCGCGATCGCGGAGGTAGCGCATGAAACGCGACTGGTAGATCGCCATCAGCGGCCCGAGGCCCATCGAAACGGTCGGGAATTGCCAAAAATCGGGCATCAACCTCGGATGCGGGTAGGAGGAAAGACCGCCGGGTTCGACTTCTTGTCGAAAACGATTCATCTGGCTCTCGCTGATGCGTCCTTCCAGGAATGCACGAGCGTAGATGCCGGGTGCCACATGACCCTGGATATAAAGAAGGTCGCCGCCGTGATCCTCGGTGGGCGCGTGAAAGAAATGATTGAAGCCGACGTCGTAGAGAGTGGCCGCCGAAGCGAAACTCGAGATGTGTCCGCCTAGCGAAGGATCCACGCGATTGGCTTGTACGACCATGGCCATCGCATTCCAGCGAATGAAAGATCGAATCCGTTCTTCGAGCGCGGCGTCTCCAGGGCTCTTCTGCTGAAGCGCTTCTCCGATCGTGTTGATGTAGGCCGTCGTTGCGCGATAGGGAAGGTGAGCACCCTTCCGCCTCGCTCGGCGCACGAGACGACCAACGAGGAAGTGGGCCCGCTCGACACCTTCTCGCTCGAAGACCGAATCCAGGGCTTCGAGCCATTCGAGTGTTTCTTGAGGGTCTAGATCGTCGTTCTTATTCGGCATCGCCCCCATCTCCGCTCTGACTCAATCGGTCTCGCTAGCGACCAACTCGTCGTCGTCGCCCCGATCGTCCGCATCGCCTTCGCTCTGACGACCGCGCCCGCCGCGATGGTCGCGGCGCTTGGCGCGCATCGTGCGAACTTCGCGTTCGAACACGTCTACGGCGCGGGTCAGCGCGATCTCGGGTTCCTCGTCACGCTCGTGGGCGATCAGTTCACGACCCTTGGCCTGACAGCGGATCTTGGCTTCCGCCGAACCATGCTGATGATGCTTACTCCCTTCGACATGTACGACGACATGTATCAGGTCTTTCTGTCCCTCGGCCAGTTTTTCTATTCGTGTTTCCGCTGCTTCACGACAAGACGGCGCAAGATCCGTCACGACATGCCATCGAATATCCATCAGGCGTTGGCTCCTTTTCTAGCTCGAAGAGGCGTTAACTCACTGCAGCCGAGGCCGGACCGGTCTCGATCTCATAGTTCCTATACGTCTTATCGATCGTGGCACCCATTTTCTCAAGCGCGCCCCGCATTCGGGTGTTTGTTTCCAGAATCAAGGAGGCTTCACCCTGACCTAGCCCCTTGGAACTCCCGACGTCAAAAGACCGCGCGTAGAGAGCGGCTCCCAGCGGAAGGGACTGAAATTCCTTGGCGACTCCCAACATGAAGACTCGCACACGGGTGATGTGTTTTTTTCGCATCAGCAAATGACGCCAGCCAAAGGGGAAAATCCGCCCGTTCATTTTCTTCACGACCTGGTTCATGTCGGGCAAAGTGATCGAGATCGCGGCGGTTCGACCCCCGACCTCGGCGACCAGACAAAGCTCCGGATCGAGCACCTGCTTCAGTCCGTCGGCCAGAAACTCGAATTCCTCATCCGTGACTCGTACGTGACCCCAATTCTGCTCCCAGGCGTCTCTGTAGATCTCGCGCAGTCTCTTTACTTCTTCGTCGAACCGAGAGAGATCGAGCGATCGAATCTTGATCTCGGGATGCCTCGAAAGCAAACGATTACCAACCTTCTGCATTCTCTGAACGCCCGACATGTTCGTATCGACGTGATAAGCGTACCAATCCATGACCGGACGAAGGCCGATCTTCTCGTAGATCCCCGGGTAGTAGGCAGAGTTGTGCGGATTGGCGATGTAGGGAGGACTGTCGAATCCGTCGACGAGCAGGCCGAACTCATGATTCGTGTTGAAATTGAAGGGACCGATCATGCGATGCATCTCGCGATCGGCGAGCCATCGTCGTGCCGTCTCGAGCAGCCTCTCCGCCACGAGCGAATCGTCGATGAATTCGAAGAAGCCGAAGAAGCCGGTTCCCGCCTCTTCTTCTTGATAGACCTTGTCCACCACGGCGGAAATCGTTCCGACGTCTCGACCCTCGCGAGTCGCGACGAAACACTGAACCTCAGCCACCTTGAAATAGGGGTTCTTGCGCGGGTTGAAGAAACGCTTGCGCTCGATCATCAACGGAGCGACCCACTGTGGATCGTTCTCATAGATCGGGAACCAGGTCTTGACGAAGCGAACCGTGTCTCGAGGAAGCGAGATCGGGGTCACTTCGACCGCAATCATTCACACCTCCGGGTGGGCTGGCAATGCCCGCCGTGCCTGCCATACGTACCGCTGTGATGTCGTCGTATCGCCGCGAGAATCACTCGTGAGAATGTACTTCAGCTCGAATGAAATCGCTTCCAGACGCGCCAGTGGCGTCAGCGAAACCACGACAGAAGCGGAGACGTTCAACCGTGAAGCGAGGAGCCCTATTGGGCGTCGCCCGTGAACACCAGCCGATCGCCGTCCTCTCCGACTTCGGCATGAACCGTCGTGCCCTCCGCGAACTCGCCTTCGAGAATTCGCATCGCCAAAGGATCTTGAACTTCCCTCTGAAGCAGGCGTTTGAGCGGACGTGCGCCGTATTGCGGATCATATCCACGCGCAGCGAGCAACGAGATCGCCTCTTCCGAGAGTTCGAGCGAGATTCGCCGATCGGCGAGTCGTGAGCGCAACTCGTCGAGCTGGATCTCGAGAATATGTGCGATCTGCTCTCGGCCGAGGGGTTCGTAGATCACGACGTCGTCGACGCGATTCAAGAATTCAGGCTTGAAATGAGCGCGAAGCGCCTCCGTCACGCGGCGACGCATCTCCTGTCGCGCAGACGTCTCGAGATCCACGATATGCTGGCTACCGACATTCGACGTCATCACCACAACCGTATTGCGAAAGTCAACGGTTCGACCCTGGCCATCGGTCAGGCGCCCATCGTCGAGAATCTGAAGGAAGATATTGAAGATGTCGGGATGCGCCTTCTCGATTTCATCGAATAGCACCACGCTA
>CAWLAJ010000366.1:0-3675 GCA_963854795.1 Deltaproteobacteria bacterium UBA4427
GGGATGAGGCCGGTGCGACCCCTTTCGGTGCCGCCACCACAGTGGGATACGCGCAGGAACAGGTTCTCGTGATCGCCGAGAAACCCGGATCTTCGGCCTGTCTTGGAATGCCCGTCGACCGCGTCATTGGGTTGGTAGACGGCGGTGCCGAAACCAAACGCCCAGCCGGCGACGGTCTCGTCGTCGAACGCCGACCGATCGAAGGTCGGATCATTCATGTGCTCGATCCCGCGTGTCTGGTGGCGCGGGGTGGGGAAGTAGTCGAAAGCGCCACACTTTAATTCGCATTGGCCCGCATTAGGCGGGTGTTCGTTCTGGGAGAAACTGAAATGGCAAGAGTATTGATTGCAGATGACGCATCCTTCATGCGTCAGATGATTCGAGAGATCATCGAGCCGGAGGGCCATGAGGTCGTCGGTGAGGCAACCAACGGGATCGAGGCAGTCGATCTCTACAACGAACTCACACCGGACCTCGTGACCATGGACATCGTGATGCCCAAACGGTCGGGCATCGACGCGGTCAAGGCGATTCTTGCCGAGCATCCGTCGGCCTGCATCGTCATGTGCAGCGCTCTCGGTCAAGAGACCCTCGTGATGGAAGCGCTCTCTGCCGGTGCCCGGGACTTCATCGTGAAGCCTTTCAAGCCCGATAGCGTGATCGCCACGCTCTCGAAGCTGGCCGAGAAAACGAGCGACTGAACATGGCTCTCGATATGGCCAAGTATCGACTGATCTTTCTCGAGGAGGGCGGTGATCACCTCGAAGAGATCGGGCGGGCGCTGATCGATCTCGAAAAGGAGATGGGCAGCACCACGGCGATCGACACCCTTTTCAGGATGGCGCATTCGCTGAAATCGATGGCGGCCTCGCTGGGCTACGACCCGATCGCTGACCTCGCGCATCGCATGGAAGATCGCATGGAGGGCATTCGCGCCGACGGTCGAGTACGCAGCGATCAGGAATTGGCCCTGCTCTTCAGAAGCCTCGAGGCGCTCGAGAAGATGGTCGAGGCGGTCGCCAGCGAACAGGTCCCGGTTGGCGCCGACGAGGAACTTCTTCAGCTCCTCGCAGAGGAGCCCCTCGCAGACGACTCGGATTGTTCCGACGACAGGGAAGTCGAGTCTCCCGATCGCGTGGGGGGCGAACCAAAAAAAGCCCGACCCTAGAGCCCGCTGTCGCGGCGGCGGGCGATGCGCGGCCACCGGGGGGAGCGGGTGCCGCGGAGGGCGTCGCTGCACCGGTTGCCGCGGCCTTGAACCCAACTCTTCGTGTCCGAACCGAAACCCTGGATCGATTCCTGTCCGCGGTCGGCGAGGTCATCCTCAGTTCGAGTCAGTTGCGTACGGGAGTGGCGCGTTATGCGCACGATCCGGATGTAGCGGATGGCTTCGATCGAGTCGATCGACGCATCGCCGAACTGCAGCGTCGTGTCATGGAGTTGCGCACGGCGCCCCTGGTTCGAATCACCGACAACCTCCCGAGAACCGCGCGGCAGGTGGCCGAGAAATTGGGCAAGCGCGTCGCGGTGGAGATCGTCGGTGCCGAACTCGAGCTCGATCGTTCGATCCTCGATCGGCTCGGTGAACCGCTGATTCATCTCGTACGAACCGCCGTCGATCACGGAATCGAAATGCCCGCCAATCGGGTTGCAGCCGGGAAGTCAGAGACCGGAAAGATCCGCATCGAAGCCCGGCGTCAGCGCGATTCGATCGTGATCGACGTGCGTGATGATGGGGCCGGGATCGACCTGCCTTCGGTCTGTCGTCGAGCGGTCGATGCGGGGTTGATTCATCCGGACCTGGTGGCCGATCTGCCCCCCGAGGAGATCGTCGCTTTCATTTTCCATCCGGGACTCTCGACCGCCCAGACGATTTCCGAGGTCTCGGGCCGTGGCGTCGGCATGGATGCCGTCAAGGCCACGATCGAGAGCCTCGGAGGCGGGGTCGAGTTGCGAACGGAAGCCGGTCGCGGCACGACGACGAGTTTTTTCGTGCCGATCGCTGCGGCCGTGCAGCGGGTGTTGTTGGTGCGCATCGCCGACGAGCGTGTGGCTCTGCCCATCGCCAAGGTCGAGCGAATTCTCGAAGTTCCCGCCGATGCGATCGAAGAAGCCGCCGGCGATAGTTTCGCCCTGGTCGACGACGAACCGATCCCGGTTTTTCGCTTGTCGCGCCTACTACGGATCGAGGCCGACGAAACCAAGAAGGGTTTTGTCCCGCTCGTGATCGCCGAAGTTCGTGGCGAGCGGATCGCATTGTTGGTGGACCGGTTCGAGGGTCAGCAGGAAATCTACGTCAAGCCGGTCCCCGATCTTTTGTTACCGATTCGAATCTTGTCTGGCTTGACGGTCCTCGAAGATGGATCGCCCGTCTTCTTGATCGAGCTGAATCATCTGGTGTAGACGATGAGTGATGAGCGCGAAATCGAGATCGAACGACTCGCCGCATTGGCCCAAGTGGGCGCGCGTCGGGCGGCCGATGCGTTCGCCCAGCTCGTGGATCAGCCGATCTGGGTCTCAGAAGCGGTGGTGATCGACGGTGCCGCAGAGACCGACATTGTGTTGGACAACCCGGAGGATTCGAGTTGGTCGACCGGGGTCTTCTTCGAGTTCGAAGGCTGCCTCGATGGCCTCGTCGGAATTCTCTTCCCAGGCGCGGCGAGCGAATCGCTCGTGCGTCGGATCGTTGGCATCGAGTCCGGTGAGCTCGCGCCGCCGGTGATCGAATCCGCCCTGATGGAGGTGGGCAACATCCTGGCTTCTCACGTCGCTTCCGGGATCGCGGATGCCCTGGAGTCGCGATTGCTCCCTTCGATTCCGTCGCTGGCGATGGAAAGTGCCGAGGGCGCGTTCCAGGAGCTGATCGAAAATGTCGTAGGTCGAGGCGCGCTCAGGATCGAATCGGCATTCAACGATTCGTCGGGATCCGGGTGCGGCCGACTCGTGTTGGTACCGACGCGGCTCGAAAGCTCGCGGCCCGCCGAGCCGGAATCGGATTCCCCTCACCTCTGATACGCTCTCGGGTCCCCACACTCCTGGAGAGCGGATTGAACACAAAGACCCTTCTCGAATTGCTCGAAGCCGTGCGCTCGGGTCAGACCGATATCGAGAGCGCGGCGGATCGCTTGGCGACCCTTCCCTTTGCCCAGACCGCGAACGCGCGCATCGATACCCATCGTGCTCATCGCCAAGGAATTCCAGAGGTGATCTACGGCGGTCAGAAGACCGCCGAGCAGATCCTCGAATCGGCGACCGCGCTTCTCGAAGCCGGCCAGGATGTGATGGTGACGCGCGTCGATCCGGAGAAGGCCGCCCAGGTCTTGCGAGAGCTACCGCCCAGCCGCCATGCCGCCGAATACGACGCGGTCGCGAAATTGATCTGGATCGGGCCGTCGGAACCGGCGATTCAGGGCAAGGGGACGGTGCTTGTGGTCTCCGCCGGCAGCGCGGACCTGCCGGTGGCCACCGAAGCCGTTCAGGTTGCGCGGCGCTTTGGAAACAAGGTCGAACTGCTCCAGGACGTCGGTGTCGCTGGCGTGCATCGGCTGCTCGCTTCGCTCGAGCTGATTCGCGCCGCGCGCGTCTTGATCGTGGTGGCCGGAATGGAGGGCGCGTTGCCTTCGGTCGTCGGAGGGCTGGTCGACAAGCCGGTGATCGCGGTGCCGACGAGCGTGG
>CAWLAJ010000367.1:0-3644 GCA_963854795.1 Deltaproteobacteria bacterium UBA4427
ACGCGTATGCCCGGCTGGCCTGAAACCGAGACCATTTCAAAATCGCTGCTCAGTGTTCTGAAATCACCGTAGAGAGAAGTGACGCGTTTGCGGAGCAGGTCGACGAGCCAGGGCGGCTCGCCCGAGAACCCGACCCCTCCCGACAAGCCCAGGCCGAGCAACCTCGCCTGGGCCTCGGGCGAAGGGACACGTCGGCCGACGTTGGAGAGGCTGCGAATCTGGGCGTCCAAGATCCGCCGAAGGCCACCGCGGGCCGATGAAACATCGCCGGGCAGTCCGCGCTTGTGGTTTCCGATGGCCGCGCCGGCGCGACCGCCGGCGACGCGGCGACCGACACGAACGAAGGGCGCAGTGAGAAGGAGCTCGCGCTCGATCTCGGAGGCTTCGACCAGGTGCCGAACCAGCGACTGCGCTTCATCTGGCTTTGCGAGACCCCAGGTGACGAGTTCTTCGGCCGTGACGATCGGCTGGCCGATGTCGAGCCGGTAAGGGTCTGCGACGATCTGATAGGCGAGGCGTTCGGTCGCGAGTCTGCGCCGATCGATCAAGGGAACGCCGAGCGTGCGAAGGCAGGCGTCGAGGATGCCCTCGTCGCGGAGCCCGGCCAGGAAAAAGGGTTCGCGCGCCGCGACCGGTAATTTCGTTCGGGCTTCTTCCTCGACGATCAGCACGCGCTGGCCGGCGGCGCCAATTCGGGCGGCAGCGACCAGGGCGGCAATCCCGCTGCCAAGGATCAGGGCATCCCAGCGACGTGCCCGCGGCGCCTCACTCGGATCCAATGTCGGAATTTCGACCATCGGCTCGCCGGTCTCTACCGGGCTTCCAGGAATCCGGGATCGAAGAGGATCGCCGGCTCGTCCTCTTTCTTGCGCTCGATCGTGCCGATCCGGTAGCCGCGCTCACCCAGACCCTGCAATCGGTCCAGCACCTCGACGGCGGAATCCTGGGCAACGATGACAATCATTCCGATGCCACAATTGAAGACGCGAAGCAGCTCTGTCTCGGGCAGCTCGCCTTGGCGCGCGATCCAATCGAATACCTCCGGCCGCGGCCAGGACTGTGTGTCGACGCGGGCTCGAACGCCGGCGGACAGGATTCGCGGGATATTGCCTGCGAAGCCGCCTCCAGTGATGTGGATCATCCCGTGGACGTCGAAATCGCGGATCAAATTGAGCAGCGGCTTTACGTAGATTCGGGTCGGAGCGATCAACGCGCTGGCCAGACTCGTGCGCAGCTCGTCGGGCTGATCGAAGAGGTCGAATTTGCCCGCCGCGATCCCCGCGTCGACGATCGATCGAACCAGGGAATAGCCGTTGCTATGAAAGCCGCTCGACGCGATACCGATCAAGGCATCGCCCTCGGCGATCGTCGAGCCATCGATCACTTCGTCGCGTTCGACCACGCCCACGCTGAAGCCCACGATCTCGATCTCCCCCTTGGGATAGACGCCAGGCATCGTCGCGGTCTCGCCGCCGATCAACGCCGCACCGGCTCGCCGGCAGCCTTCGGCGATGCCGCGAAGGGCGTCGCTGGCGGTCTCTTTGTCGAGTTCGGCCATGGCGATGTAGTCGAGGAAGATGATCGGCTCGGCGCCCTGGACGACCAGATCGTTCACGACCATGGCCACGCAATCGATCCCGATCGTGTCGTAGCGTCCAATCTGGGCAGCGATCTTGAGCTTCGTCCCGACGCCATCGGTCGCGGCGACGAAGACCGGATCCCGATAGCGCTCGGGAGCCTTGAACATGCCAGCAAATCCGCCGATCGAACTCAGGACCTCGGGCCGGTGCGTGCTCTTGGCGATTTCCTTCACGTCCTCGATGAAGGATTCGTCGTGGTCGAGATCGACGCCGGCGGCCGCGTAGGCGGGCGCCGCTGTGGACGAGAAGGGCGACTTGTCTGGATCGGAGGGTTGGCTCACGGCGCAGTGATAGGCAAAGCCTCTCGGGCCGTCAATTCACCAGGCGGGCCGACGCGCGAGACTCTGGGATGGATCCCAGAGGCCTTGCGGTGTGCGTCCGAGTCCAGTCGACGGACCGTCGGACCGCGTCGGCCGGGGCACAGCACGTTGAACAGGGCTAGGCTCAGAAAGTGACAATTTCGGTGGTGATCCCGGCACTCGACGAAGCTTCGCGCATCGTACGGACCGTCGAGACCGTAATCGCACCCGGAGTCGAAGTCATCGTCGTCGATGGCGGCAGTCGGGATGAAACCTGCCGTCTCGCGCGTGACGCCGGAGCCAGGGTCCTCGTCAGTCCGCGAGGACGCGCCCGCCAGCTTCGGATGGGGAGTGAAGAATCGTCGGGGAGCGTGGTGCTCTTTCTTCATGCCGATACGGATCTCGAATCGGGATGGCAAGAAGGAGTCCGAACGGCCCTGTCCGATCCTCTGTGTGCAGGGGGTGCCTTCGCGTTTCGGTTTGCGGAGCGTGGGGTTCGCGAGCGCTGGATCGAATTGGGTGTGGCGCTTCGGATCGCGATTTTCAATCTGCCCTATGGCGATCAGGCGTTGTTTATACGCCGTATTGTGTTGGAGCAAATGGGCGGAATGCCGATCGTACCCATGATGGAAGACCTCGATCTCGTGCGCGGGATCAAGCGGGCGGGACAGCTGCGGATGCTTCCGCTGGCTGCGACCACGTCTTCTCGACGTTATCGGGCTCGCGGCGGGCCGCGCACGGTATTGGAACATCAGATCGCTCTACTCGGTTGGGCTCTGGGCTGGGATCGTCAGCGCATGGCGCAGAGGATGGGGCGATGAGCGCCGAAGCCGGAGCCGATCGTACGCCCGACCCCCTGACCGAAGTCGCCGAGGTGATCGGGGAATCGCCGGTACGACATGCTCTGAGGCGTCTCTCGGTCTACATCCGACGGAACTGGCGCTACTACGCGCTCTGGTATGTCATCATTCTCGTCTACTCCGCGGCCATGAACACGCTTCCCCTGGCGGTGGGCTGGTCGATCGGGGGCCTGATCGATCCGGCCGTCTCCCAAGCCGAGGTCATCGATCGCTGTTGTCTCGTGGCGGGTCTCGCCGTGGCCGGCGGCGCACTTCGGTTCATTTCACGCCTTCTGGTATTCAACGCGGCGCGCGAAGTCGAGTACGAGATTCGAAACGATCTCTTCGAACACCTCCAGAAACTTCCCCAGTCCTTCTATTTCCGCTGGCGGACCGGCGACCTGATGAGTCGCTGTGTCAACGACCTGAACTCGGTGCGCATGTTGCTCGGGCCGGGCCTGCTTTCGGTCGCACAAAGTCCGATCATCTTCGTCGGCGCATTCATCGCGATGTGTACGGTCTCCGTCAAACTCGCCATCTTGATGATGGTGCCCTATCCGCTCTTCATCTTGTTGGCGCGGGTGATCGGTGGCCGTCTCTACCTGCGCAGTCTGGCGATGCAGCAATCACTCGCGTCGATGTCCAATCTCGTCCAGGAGAACATCGCGGGCATCGCCGTCGTGAAGGCGTACGCGATGGAAGACGATCAAGCCGCGCGCTTCGGCGACGCCAATGATCATCTTCGCAGCCAACAATTGAGTTTGATTCGGACTTTTGCTGCGATGCCAGCCCTGACGGGATTGTTGCCGGCCGCCGGCCTAGGCATGGTGATCGTAGTGGGCCTCGGCGAGATCGCGGCGGGCCGA
>CAWLAJ010000368.1:0-3644 GCA_963854795.1 Deltaproteobacteria bacterium UBA4427
GGATCGAGAGTCTTGCGAATCTCGAGACTGCCTTCCGTGCCCACGATGAAGCTGCGGCCGTCTCCCCAGGTCGGCAACCCATCCGGCGTATACCAATCCACGCGCGCATAGAAGGACGCGCCGTTGTCGCCGGTCATCGAGAACTCTCCGAAGTCTTCGAAACCTGGGGCATCCGGATGACCGAAGTTTTCAACGCGCGCAAAGTTGACGGACGCGCTCTCACAATCCGCATAACTCAGGAACTGCTCGACTTGATGGGAACCGAGATCCGTGAGAATGCCTCCCGTGCGAGCCTTCTCGAAAAACCAACTCGGGCGCGTGGGCTTCGCGAGACGATGGGGGGCGAGATTCAGCACCTGCAGGACTCTGCCCACCGCGCCCGCTTCGATCAGCTCGCCGGCGCGCCAGGCAGCATCATTATGCAAACGCTCCGCGTAGTAGATGAAGGTCTTGCGGCCGGTTTCTGCTACGCCCCGACGCAGGCTTTCGAGCTGTTCCAAACTCGTGGCAGGAGCCTTGTCCGTGAAATAGTCCTTGCCGCTTTGCATCACCCGAAGACCGAGCGCCACGCGTTCGTTCGGCACTGCGGCTGATGCGACGAGCTGGATGTCGTCGGCGGCGAGGACCTCTTCGAAGCTGCGCAGCTTGGTCACGCCGGGGATGAGGCTGCAGAAGCCGTCGAGACGCTGCGGGTCCGGGTCGTAGGCGTACTTCAGGGTGCCGCCGGCACTCCTCAGTCCAGCACATTGGCCGAAAATGTGAGGATGATCGAGGTGGGAGGCCGCAAAATTGAATTCGCCCGCTGCGCGCTTCATGGTGCCGTCAGTGTAGGAGAAATCCTGCTCGGCGAAGACGCCGGCAAGCCCCTCGTGTGTACCGAAGAAGGATGTCGGCCGCTAAGTCTCCGCTGATTGCCACGTCAGTCTGAGAATCTGTCGATCTGCGAAACTGGCGGCGCTCTCTGCCCTAGACAATCCGGCTGTTCTTGTTGCCCCAGTAGCGATCCTTCAGGAGTCGCTTGTAGAGCTTGCCGGTGGGAAGGCGCGGGAGCTCGTCCTCGAAGTCGACGGACCGCGGACACTTGTAGGCGGCTAGACATTCTTTCGCGTAGGCGATCAACTCCTCGGCCAACGCCTCGTCGCCGATCACGCCCGCGACGGGCTGCACGATTGCTTTGACCGCTTCTCCGAAGTCCGGATGCGGAACCCCGATCACGGCCACGTCTTCCACTTTGGGATGCATGATCAATTCGTTCTCGATCTCCTGGGGGTAGATGTTGACTCCCCCCGCGATGATCATGAACGATGCCCGATCGGTCAGGTAAAGGAAGCCGTCGTCGTCGACATAACCCACGTCGCCCAGCGCGGTCCACGTAGCATGCTTCGGATGCTGTGCGCTGCGCGTTTTCTCGGGGTCCTTGTGGTATTTGAAGGTCGTCCTGTCCAGCTCGAAGTAGACAAGGCCCGGCTCGCCGTTTGGCAGCTCTTTGCCGTCTTCGTCGCAGATATGGAGCGTTCCCAACACTGCGCGGCCAACGGTCCCGGGATGTGCGAGCCAGTCCTCGGGCCCGACGTAGGTCAAACCATGCGCCTCGGTTCCCCCGTAGTACTCGTGCAGGATCGGCCCCCACCACGCGAACATCTCATCCTTTACTTTGCGCGGGCAGGGCGCGGCGGCGTGGACGGCCACCCGGTGCACGGAAAGATCGAAGCCCGCGCGTTCTTCTTCCGGAAGCTTGAGCATGCGCGTGAACATGGTGGGAACCCACTGGCTATGCGTGACCGCATACTTTTCCAGAGCCCGGAGCGCATCCAATGCATCGAAGCGTTCCATCATGACGACCGTGCCGCCGATCGATTGCACAGCCGTGCAGAAACCGATTGGCGCCGAGTGATACATGGGAGCGGGGGACAGATAGACCGAGTCCGCGTCGACACTGAACAGTCTCTTTAGCGTGACGGCCATCGCGAGGCCGCGCGAGACCGGCCGCTTCGACAGCGGACGCGAGATGCCCTTGGGTCGTCCGGTGGTGCCCGAGCTGTACAGCATCAGTTCGCCGAGCGGCTCTTCTGCAAGCGGCTCTCGGGGATGCTCTTTCAATATTGATTCGTAATGCTCGAAGCGATCCGACGCGCCAGCGGGCGGTCCGTCCACCACCAGAAACCGCCGGCAAACCTGTGCCTCATCTGGGATGGCTGCCGCGGCCTCGTGCAGCGCGCGCGAGGAGACCAGAACCTGCGCGCCGCAGTCGTTCACGATGTAGCTTGCTTCCGGTGCCGTCAGGTAGCGGTTGACGGTGGTCAGGTAGAGACCGGATCGGAACGCGGCCCACGCGACTTCGAAGTAGCGGAGGTGGTTCTCCATGAACACGGCGATGTGGTCGCCACGGCGAAGCCCCTCGGCCCACAGGAGCTGGGCCAGCTGGTTGGATCTCGCGTCGAGCTCGGCGTAGGTGATCACCTCGCCGGTCTGCGCTGAGATGACGGCCGCCTTGTCGGGGGAGGTCTGCGCGTGGGCTCCCGGGTACATGCTCTTCCTCCTGGCGTCCTGCAGGTTCCATGGATTTTCGGGTCGGAATAACTATTATACTAGTTAAGCAACAGGAAGTTGCCACGGGCGACACGAGCGCCGTGCAAGGAGATCCCATGGAACTGTTCGACGGCCTGCTCTTCGACTGCGACAACCATTATTACGAAGCCGCCGACGCCTTCACGCGTTATGTGCCGAAGCGGATGCAAAAGCGCTGCGTGCAGTGGGTCGAGATGGACGGCAAGCGCTACCACCTGGTCGCGGGCAAGCTCAGCCACGCGGTGGGCAACCCGACCTTCAACCCGATCTCGAAGCCCGGTGTTTTGCGCGAGTACTACCAGGGCAACCCGGACGGCAAGACCTTCATCGAGCTGACTCGCTCTTCTCTCGAGCCGATGCCCGCCGAGTACATGGACCGCGATCAGCGCGTCGAGCGGATCGGAAAGCAGGGCCTCGAGGGCATTTGGCTCTTCCCGACCGCCGGCATCCTCTACGAACAGGCTCTTGGCAAGGACACCGAGGCGTTATGCGCCACCTGCGAAGGCTTCAACCGATGGCTCGAAGAAGACTGGGGCTTTGCGTATCAAGAGAAACTCTTTGCCGCGCCCTACATCAGCCTGGCCGACGTCGACTGGGCTTGTCGCGAACTCGACTGGGCGCTCGAGCGTGACGTACGGGTGATCGTGATGCGTCCCTCCGCGGTGCAGACCCGCGATGGTTGGCTTTCTCCGGGCGACGAACAGTTCGATCCGTTTTGGGCGCGCGCCAACGAAGCGGGCATCACGGTCGTGGCCCACGTTGGCAGCAACGGCTACACGGCGAATGGTTATGGCGGCAATGCAGCACTCGCGGTGCTCGGCGGCGGGCGCAAGCCCTCGGTCGCTGGACTCATCCCCGAGCGCGCCATCTATGACTTCCTGCTGACACTTGCCTACGACAAACTCTTCGAGCGGTTTCCAAACCTCCGAGTGGCGTCCATCGAGAACGGTTCGGGCTTTCTGGGCGATCTCTTCGTCAAGATCGAGCAGAGCAAGGCGCGCATGCCCAACTACTACAAGGAAGATCCCGCCGCGCTCTTCCGCGAGCACGTTTGGATCAACCCGTTCTGGGAAGAC
>CAWLAJ010000369.1:0-3643 GCA_963854795.1 Deltaproteobacteria bacterium UBA4427
TGCTCGGCCTTGGTGGCGGGTACGAGCGCGATGCGACTGAGTGTCGGAGCCGGTATCGCCGTGGCCGCGGTCGGGCTCGGCGTGCAGATCAGCTACTGGGACACGTTGCCCGTCTGGTATCATCTGATGCTCCTGATTCCTTTCACCATGCTTGGCGGCTGGGCCTGCGGTCGACGCGGGCGAAACCAACGTTCACTCCGGCTCGCGAGGCTCGTCGTGAACGACGCGATTCGCTGTCTTGCGGGCGTCGGTAATCTCGGGGGGTTGTACTCGATGTTCGTCTCGAAGGGGTTCCATGTCCGTACCTGGATTCTGCTCGCGCTCGGGCTCGCCCTGTTCGCGACCGGCTGTGCGAACGACACCATCCGCGTGCGAGACAAGAACGCCATCGTGGCGGCCGGGCGGGTGGTATGGCAGGCGGCGCAGCCGAGTGAACGAACATTTCTCGGGTTGGGGACGACCGGAGTCGTCGTCGAGGGCGAGCTCTCCTACATGGCGGCCAATGACAGGCAGCAAATCGCGCTCGGCAGCCAGGTTTCTCTCGGCAACACGACGCTTGCCGGACCCGCCCCGTTGAGGTCACGGGCCAAGGTCATCGACGCCACCGCGATCGCGCGCAGTGGCGTGAGGGTCATGGATCTCTTGCGAGTCGAACCCTTTCTCGGCGTCGAGGTCACGACCGTGGACCTCGAACTCTCGTCTGGCGGGATGCAGGAGTCCGATCGGACCACAGCCGGCGGCATCTTGGTCGGGTTGCGCGCGGGGCTTCAGCCGCACAAGCTCGTTGAATTCTACGGGCTGTATGCAGCCGGCCTGCTATTCGGTGGCGACAAGGAAAACAAGATTTCGGCGTCCCAGAAATTCGAAGTCGGCGCGCGGCTGCTCCCGCTCGAACATGTTGGGATCTTCGCGGCCTATCGCGAAGCCGTGTTCTTCCAGAGTCGCGACGACACTGCTTCTGACGCGACACTTGACTTCCGCGGTCCGATACTCGGCATGGAGCTGCGCTTCTAGGGATGACTTGGGCCGATGCCTCCGTCCGCGTTTTCCGGGCGAGGGCGTATCGCCGGGCGAAACGTCCGGTGTCTTTCCGCGGAAGCCCAGGTGCAATGCCACGGACGGATGAGCTGCCCCAGCATCAGAGCTTCTCCCGTGAAATCATCGAGTACCTGAAATCGGTTTGCTCCGAGAATCGACGTTGATCTTGCACCAGTTCACGCCTGTCTGGGATCTACCCAACCCGAGTCCATTCTGCTGCAAGGTCGAGACGTACCTCAGGATGTCGGGTATCGACTATCGAGTCTCCGATTCCGTGCCCCCGTTCGCACCGAAGCGGAGTTGCCCTACATCGTCGATGGCGACCAGACGGTCGCGGATTCCCGACTGATCATCGAATACCTGAAGGTTCAATGCGATGTGGATCTCAATCGAGGCCTCACGCCGACACAAAAGGCACAGTCGCTGGCATTCGAGCGAATGATCGAAGACGATCTCTTCTGGGTCATGCTGTGGTCGCGATGGTGCCAGCCACATAACTGGCGCGTGAACAAGAAGGCGATCTTCGGTTGTTTCGGACCCGTCGGTCGCAATGTGGGCTCATGGCTTGCTCGGCGAAAGGTTTGGGCGGACCTCTGGTCGCAGGGTATCAGTCGACTTCGAGACGACGAGATCTTTCAGATCGGGAATCGAGACCTCGACGCGTTGTCGGAGTTTCTCGGCGGCAAGCCGTATTTCATGGGTGAGCAGCCGACGACCTTCGATGCCTCGGCGTGCGGCCTGCTGATCAACGTGATCTCTTGCCCAATCGAATCGGCGCTGAAGGCGTACGCAGAGAGCCTGGGAAATCTGACGTCATATCGTGAGCTCATGCAAGATCGATGCTTCTAAAAATAGGCTCGATGGCGAGTCGATTACGTTGTGTCGCATGCTGGCGTCTTGTCTTCCTAGAAGAAGACGTAGGATCGAACGACCAGGTTCTTTCGGCAGGGAGCATCGGCCGGTGCCGTGTAGTCAATCGAGGCGGTGTGGAAGGACCAGCGCGAGACGGAACCGTCGGTGACCGAGTCGTAGCACTTGAGCATCGAGACCTCGGTCGGATCCTGCTCGGGAAGCCAATACCACTCGTGTTCGGGGCGGTAGGTGAAGCGAGTGGTCTCTCCGACGCGGTCGTCGTAGACGCGGTAGTTGTTGATGTATGGCTGATCGGCGAAGGAGGGCCAGGCACAGAGCACGAAGGGGTTCTGGAGCACGGTTTCCATCGGCTTGGCGAGATTGATCGACATGAACCGCCGAGACATCTTCGCGTCCGCCTGCTCGTCTGTATAGTGCTGCTCGCGGCCGAAGTTCCGCAGATTCTTGGTCAGTAACTCGCGGCAGCGCACGCGACCGCTGTTGTCGTTGAGATCGTTGTGCACGAGGTTGGCGTAGTTGGCGTTGACTCCGGGGTCTTTGTTGTCCTGGTCCTCGGTGCGGTCCCCCTCGTAGTCCTTGTTGAACACGTCGTGGTTGTACACGAGCGCATCCGTCGCGTCCGGGAAGAACTCCAAGAGGAGCTTCTCCATCTCCGGGTAGTACACGCGTTCCACTTCTGCCGCGTCATAGAAGTTCTCGCACTTGGACTCGAGGTGGGCCAGCGAGACACCCAGCTTGTCCATGCATTCGGAGCTGTTGGGTGAGAGACCTGGGTGGTACTCCTCGATCCGCCGCGCATCGCGCAACACTTGCGGAAAATAGAGGCATCGCCGGACGCTGTCGTACTCGTCCTTGCGCAGAGCTTTAGCGTCGGCCTCGCGCGTGGCGTCCTGCCAGAGTGCGTTGGACGAGACGATGGAGTAGGACGGCTGCTCGTCGACCGTATAGCGAAGCGGAATCGCCAAACCGCCCTTCGGAGCTTTGATGTTATTCGAACGAATATGATCCAAACACTCTTGGTAGCGACGAAACCCGACGCCCCATTGAGTCTCGATGGGGCCGGGGGGAGCGCTGTTGAGCCGCTCGATGATCGCCTGGCCTTTTCCCTCGGCGATTTGGTTGAGCGCTGCATCCAGTGCGGCAGCGGTTCCCGCGTCGCCGTCGCGATCAAACGACATGTAGGACAAGCCTCCGTTGGCAGCGAAGGGCGGCGGCTGTCCATCTGTGCGTTGGAGGGAAGGCACGTAGACGGACGAAGCGGTCTCCGTAACTCCCGAATCCTGATGTGCGTCTTCTTTGACGAGGTCCATGGCTTGCTCCCGGTTCTTCGCACGCCATCATCGCACACAGCACGTGTGCTTCCCAGAGCTCGCATCTTCTCGTCACGCGAGCGGTAACTCAGCGTCTACTAAGTACGTCTGCAAGGGTAAGCTGATCGACGACCGGCTTGGTAGGTTTACCGGCGGCTGTAGAGAAGAGGGTGTGATAATGGAATTGAATGAGAAGACCGAGAACGAGCGAGTCCTTTATGGGTTTTGGCTGTCCCCCTACATGGCGCTCGTGGCCGCTTCCGCGCCCGAGACGGCGCTTGCCGCCCCAGCCCACGCCGCGTAGCAAGAGCACAATGCGACGCTGACTCGTTGGCGATATTATGGGGAGGTTCGGACTGCGCCCGCCGATCGTCTGCGCAATTCTCATTGGGAGGGCATTCCATGGTCGCAGCAGCAGTTCC
>CAWLAJ010000370.1:0-3638 GCA_963854795.1 Deltaproteobacteria bacterium UBA4427
TGAGCGTCGTCGTGCCCGAGACCGACGCGCCGGGGGCCACCATCGGTCCCGCGAGTCCGACCTGAAGCCAGATGCACTTTTTTCGCTTCCGTGAGGACGCGAATCGCTGGATCGAAGGACGGCAGGGCATCACGATCCTGTCCATGCCAGAGGCAAACGAACTCGCACAGTGGCATCGGGTCGAAAGACCGCGTCGAGCCGAGAGCTGAGTCCATCCCCGCGCAATCGCCCTACTCGCTCTGGGCAGACTCGATTTGAGCGCGCAGTCTCTTCTGTTCGTTCTCATCGAGCGGAAAATTCCACATCAGTCCGAGCGTCAGCGCGAAGAGACCTACGGGCGCCAGGAAGACCAGCCAGCGAAGACCCTCGAGCGCCTCGACCGAGTTCACGACGTCAGGGGCCGCATCGAATCCAATCCAGGCGAGTAGCGGATAGGTCAGAGCGACTGACAATCCGCCCGCCACCTTGTTCGTACTGAGCAGCAGCGACATGAAGAGTCCGGCTCGCTGTTCGCCGAAACGCAGCGTATCCGCATCCGTGATGTCCGCCATGATGGCGCGGGGAATAAACGTCGAGACCGCGAAATTGCCGCCGAGCATGAGAAAGTAGCCGAAGGCCACGGCGACGTTCCCGGTCGGAAGGAAGAGGATGCCCGGCGCGATGAGCAGTTGGTAGAGAAGCGCCACGCAGAGCGTTCGATGCTTGCCGATGCGACGGGAGAGTCGCATCCAGATAGGCAGGAAAACGAGACCGGCGCCCATCAGGGGAACCAACACGAAGCTCGACCACGTACCCAGCTTCAAGACCTGGCCGGCGAAGAACAAGAAAGTCCCTGCGACGACACCCGAAGCCATCGACATCAAAACATTGGCGGCGAGCAGCCGGTAGACGGGTCCGTGGCTGGCGGCGAGCCTGAGCGCCTTCAGGAGTGAGGGCCGCGGCGCGCTGGAGACCCGGGTGGGCGGCGGTTCGGACGCGGAGACCAGCGCCACGCCGACCGTGATCGGAAGCGCCACGATGATCACCATGCCGAGTGCCGAGAGGCGATCGGCCGGGACCGCGCCTGGCAGCCGATCGAAGATTGCGGGAATCGTAATGGCCACCAGAGCGCCGACGAGTCCGGCCGCCTGTTTGAAGCCGGAGATGCGCGAGCGTTCGTGGTAGTCGTTCGAAAGTTCGGCCGCCCATGAGATGTGCGAGATCGTCAGGAAGGTCCACCCCACATAGAGAATCAGCAACCAACTGGCGAAGTAGCTCGGCGTGACGGGCGCCTCGGGTCGGAAGAGCATCGCGATGCTCAACATCAAAACCGGGACCGAGGCCACGAGCCATGGCCGTCGGCGCCCCCAACGCGTCTGCAAGCGGTCCGAGAAAACGCCGAGCACCGGATCGGTCAACACGTCGAAGAGTTTGGTGGCGCCGAAGATCGCGCCAGCCACGGGCAGCCCCAGCCCCATCTCCCCGGCATAAAAGGGCGGCACGTAGATGAACAGGGGTGCGAGCAAGGCCTGCATCGGAGCTTCCGGAGCCACGAAACCCGCGAGGCGCCAATTCCCAAGGCGCGCGGAGTTCAACAAATCTTCTCGATCATTCGGCGATCTCCTAGTCGAGACCGTCGCGCTCGATCCCGCCGTTGGGATCGAGTCGAAAATGCATACCGTCCTCACCGAGCACGACGTCGACGTCTGCAACATCTCCGAGATCGCTGAGAAAGACACGCCGCGCCATGAATCCCGGTACGGGGGGAACGAGATGACTGAAGACCAACGTGGACACGCCGGCTTCGCGGGCCAGTCGAACGGCGTCTTGGGGCGATGTATGATAGTCGAGCACATCGCTGGCGAGCCGCGACATACGCGGGAGATCATTGTCCGCGAGCGCGCGGCTCATGCTTCCCAGGAGCTTCTTTTCGAGCACCTCGTGGACGAGTAGATCGGCGCCCTCCGCCGCGCGACCGAGGTTCGCGGAGTAGTCGGTGTCCCCGCTGATCACCACCGCGCGTCCCCCATATTCAAAGCGGTACGCGACGGCCGGGTCCACCGGGGTGTGGTCCACCAGAATCGCGATTACTTTGAGTCCGTCTTGCTCAAATACGACGACGTCTTCGCCAAGCGACGGCGACACCGTGTGCGCCTTCATGTCGGCACCCTCTTTCGGCATATAGAGCTGCGAGTGGTGCGCGGTTCGGTAGACCTGATCGAAGGCATACGCCCGCAAGAAGCCATCGACGACGTCGGCCACACCACTCGGCCCGTAGACATCGAGTGGCACCGAACGTCCACCCGCCAGCCAACTCTGCGTCATCGCCTCACCGAGCTCGCCGATGTGATCAGAGTGAAAGTGCGTGAGGAAAACACCCGCGAGCTGTGCCAGCGGGAGTCTGTACTCGAGCGACCGTTCAGTCGAACCCGGACCCACGTCGATCAAGTACATCTTGCCACCGACGACTACAGCCGTACACGGACCCGCTCGATTTGTATCGAGCAGCGGCGCGCCGGTCCCACAGAGCACCACATGCATGGCATCATCGGCCAGCCATCCGGCGCGATTGCCCCCGGCTAGCTGATCGATATTTCGCTGCATCATGGCGTTCTGAATCGGTCCGCAGGCGATCGCTTGCAAGACGAGTCCGATCAACAGGCTTCGCCAAATTCCCCAGTTCACCTTTTCGCTCGAATGCATCAAGCTGCCTGCATTCCGCAGAGACGCTCCGTAATGATCGCCTCCGCCTCGCCGATGATCCGTTCGATCAATTCCTGAACCGTGGGTACGTCATGAATGAGACCGGCGACCATTCCACAAGACCAGGCGCCCGCGTCGACGTCGCCGTCCTGCATGACCCGCGGATAGATACCCGCGACTTCGGGAAGTATGTCTTCAAATTTCAGATCCGCACCGAGCGTCTTTTCCTTCTCGATCAGTCGTTCGACGCCCGCGTTGGTCAGCACTCGTTCCGTATTGCGCAGACCTCGCATGATCAGTCGGGTGTCGAGTTCGCTGGCTTCGACGAGCGCCTGCTTCACGTTCTCATGAACGGGTGCTTCCTTCGTCGCGATGAATCGAGTGCCCATGTTCATGCCGTCGGCGCCCATCGACAGAGAGGCGACGAGACTTCGCCCATCCGCCATACCGCCCGACGAAACGAAAGGGATCTCGAGTTCTTCGGCTGCACGAGGCAGGAGAATGAAATTCGTCACATCGTCTTCGCCCGGATGACCGCCACATTCGAAGCCGTCGACGGAAACGGCGTCACAGCCGATCCGCTCCGCCTTCTGGGCGTGACGCACGGAAGTGCATTTGTGGATCACCTTGATATCCGCTTCCTTGAGCATCGGCAGCCACTCCGCCGGGTTGTTGCCCGCGGTCTCGACCACCTTGATGCCGCTGTCGATGATGACTTTGAAGATCCCCGGGTAGTCGGGCGGCGTGAGTGACGGTAGAAAAGTCACATTCACGCCAAAGGGTTTGTCCGTCATCTCCCGGCAGCGCGCGATTTCTTTCTCCAGTTTCCCAGGCGTCCCCTGGGTGAGAGCCGTGATGATCCCAAGACCGCCGGCGTTCGAAACCGCGGAAGCCAATTCGGCGAGACCCACGAAGTGCATGCCGCCCTGAATGATGGGATGCTCGATACCGAAAAG
>CAWLAJ010000371.1:0-3623 GCA_963854795.1 Deltaproteobacteria bacterium UBA4427
CTAAGCCAGACCAAGCCAGACCAAGCCTCGGACCCTGAGGATAGGATTTACCGGTCCAGCCAAAGATATATGTAGTCATATGTAGTCATACGTTGACGTTGTTCGTCCCGCGGCCCTGCCGCGCAAGCCACTCTTGCCCGGAAGTCGGGGACGGATGAACTCGTGCGAGTCACGCACGCCCAAGGAAGTCTGGAACAGCGGTCGGCCGAGCCCTGCGCGCACGTCGACCACGAAAGCCCGCCCGCCCGTCTCCGGGCGGTAGGAGCCAGGAGAGAACAAAGGTGCCGAAAGTCATCGTTTCCGATTCCCTCGCGGAAGAAGGAATCACCGTCCTCGAGCAAGCCGCCGGCATCGAAGTCGTGAACAAGCCCGGCTGCGCGCCCGACGAACTCCTCGAGCTGATCCAGGACGCGGATGGCCTCATCATCCGCTCGAACACGAAGGTGACCGCCGAGGTCATCGCGGCCGCCAAGAACCTTCGCATCGTGGGTCGCGCCGGCATCGGCGTCGACAATATCGATATCCCCGCCGCCACCAAGAGCGGTGTCGTCGTCGTGAACACGCCCGAAGGCAACAACATCACGACCGCCGAACACGCGATCGCGCTGATCGTTTCGCTCGCCCGCCACATTCCCCAGGCGACCGCGTCCATGAAGAAGGGTCTCTGGGAAAAGAAGAAGTTTCAGGGCATGGAGCTCTACAACCGAACGCTCGGCGTGCTAGGCGCCGGCAATATCGGTCGCTTCGTCGTCTCTCGCGCCAAGGGTCTCGGCATGAAGGTGATCGTCCATGATCCCTATCTGACCGCCGAAGCCGCCGCTCGCCTCGAAGTCGAACGCGTCGAGCTCGACGAGATGATGAGCCGCGCCGAAGTCGTCACGGTTCACGTTCCGAAGACCAAGGAAACGACCGGCATCCTCGGCCGCCCGCAATTCGCGATCGCCAAGCCCGGGCTGATCGTGATCAATGCGGCCCGCGGTGGCATCGTCGATGAAGAAGCGCTCTTCGAAGCCCTCGAATCGGGCCAGGTCGGCGCGGCCGGGCTCGATGTGTTCGTCGAAGAGCCGCCGCCCGCAGACCACCCGCTCGTGAACCATCCCAACGTGATCTGCACGCCGCATCTCGGTGCGTCGACCGAGCAGGCCCAGATCAATGTGGCGGTCGCGGTCGCGGAACAACTCCGAGACTTCCTGCTCGACGGCGAAGTCCGAAATTCGCTCAATGTTCCGACGGTTTCTCCGGAACAGATGGCCGAAGTCGGCCCCTATATCGAACTCGGAGAAAAACTCGGCAGCTTCCAGGGCCAACTCGCCCAGGGACGCGTCGACACCGTCGAAGTCGAATACTCGGGCGACGTCGCCGAACTCAAGGTCGCGGCGATTACGATCGCGGTCTTGAAGGGCATCCTCGCGCCGGTGCGCGAGGCCGTAAACCTCGTGAACGCCTCGAGCATCGCCCAGGAACTCGGCATCAAGGTCATCGAATCGAAGGTCGCGCGTTCAAGGGACTTCGCCTCCGCCGTCACGGTTCGCGTGAAGGGCGTGACGGATCGTCTCGTCGCCGGCGCCGTCTTCCACGGAAGCCAGCCGCGCATCGTGCGGATCGACGACTTCATGCTCGAAGCCATCCCCGACGGTTGCACGCTGCTCTTGCACAACCACGATCAAAGCGGCGTCGTCGGAACCGTCGGAACCATTTTGGGCGATGCGGGAATCAACATCTCGCGCATGCAGCTCGCTCTGCACGAATCTCGAGGCGAGGCCTGCATGCTCGTCAACATCAACCAGGACCCTGGTGAAAAGGTCCTCGCGGCGCTGCGTGATACCAAGAACATGATCGCAGTACAGGTATTGGAGCTATAGAAATGACCACCGTAGTCGGAGTAGGCGCCCAATGGGGCGATGAAGGAAAAGGCAAGATCGTCGATTGGCTGGGCCCGCGCGCGGACCTCGTCGCACGTTTTCAGGGCGGCAACAATGCCGGCCACACGCTCGTCGTCGACGGCGAGACGACCATCCTGCATGTCGTTCCTTCCGGAATCCTCCACGCAGCCTCGATCAACCTGATCGGCCCCGGCGTCGTCGTCGATCCGGCCATCCTGCTCGAAGAAGTCGAGGCGCTCAAGGCCCGCGGCATCCTGAAGGACCCGTCGCGCCTACGCGTCTCGGGTCGCGCCCACGTGATTCTCGCGTGGCACCGCGCCCTCGACGTCGCACGCGAAGCCGCCGCCGGCAAGGCCAAGATCGGCACGACCGGTCGCGGCATCGGTCCCGCCTACGAGGACAAGGTCGCCCGGCGTGGCATCCGCGTTGCGGATCTGCGCCAGACCGACACATTGCGTGAGAAACTCGAAGCGATCGGGGCACAGAAGAATTTCGAACTCACGAAGATGCACGGTGCCGAGCCCATCGATGTCGACGCACTCTATGAACAGTGTGTCGAGTTCGGGCGACAGCTCGAACCCTATATCGATCACACCGGGCGGATCCTCGATCGTTCGCTGCGCGCGGGAAAGAACGTGCTCTTCGAAGGTGCGCAGGGGACGTTCCTCGACATCGATCACGGGACCTATCCCTTCGTCACGTCTTCGAATTGTGTCGCCGGGGCGGTTTGTACTGGTAGCGGCGTCGGACCGACCAAGATCGATCGCGTCATCGGCATCACCAAGGCCTATACCACGCGCGTGGGCGAGGGTCCGTTTCCGACGGAGCTCGACGACGAGATCGGGGAACGGCTTCGCAAGGCCGGTGCCGAGTTCGGTGCGACGACGGGTCGGCCGCGGCGATGTGGTTGGTTCGATGGTGTGTTGTTGCGCGAGGCCGTGACGGTCAATGGTCTGACGGATCTCGCGATCAACAAGCTCGACATCCTGAGCGGATTCAAGGAGCTCAAGATCTGTACGGCATACGACATCGATGGGAAGATCACCGAGGACTTTCCGATGACGTTGGGGGAGACCGAGCGAGCGGTTCCCGTTTACGAGACGCTGCCCGGATGGGACGAGGATTTGACGGGGATGACTTCGATCGAAGAGTTCCCGGACAATGCTCGACGTTATGTGGAGCGGATCGAATCGATCGCGGACGTTCAGGCGACTTTGTTGTCGGTAGGGCCGGGGCGGGATGAGACGATCATTCTGCGGGAATTGTTCGCCAAGCGTTGAGCCGAGTCGAGAAGAATTGAGGCGGGGCCTGGCCTGGTTTTGGGTCGGGCGCCCACGTTCGATTCGCTCGGATGGCTTGGTCGCGCTTCTGTATTCGGCGTTCAGTTCATTCACAACATTGATAGTTGCGACAGCACTGGCCTGGTTCGCACGGCGCGCGATCTTTCTTGCTGGCGGCCGAGCCACGGCCGACGGGCCTTGCGGACACCTTGGAGACGTCTTCGATGATCGATGATGATTTTGTGGAGGCGCAGCGGGCGGTCCTGGTTCGCTTGCATGAGGAGCTCGGCGACGTCGTCCGGATGACCGGGGAGGGCGCCAAGCCCGTGGATCTGGACGAGCCGATCGGGCGGATTTCTCGCGTGGACGCCATGCAGCAGCAGAAGATGGTGGCCGAGAATCGCCAAGCCGCGCAGGCGCGGCGGCGGCTGGTGGAGGCCGCGCTTTCCCGGATCGAGGA
>CAWLAJ010000372.1:0-3616 GCA_963854795.1 Deltaproteobacteria bacterium UBA4427
TGCGGGTCGCGATGCGCTCGCCAACGCGAATGTCGATCCTTGCTCGATCGATCTCTTGATTCTGGCAACCACGACGCCCGACCAGACCGTTCCAGCCACCTCGGCTCACGTTCATGAAGCGCTCGCGTTAGGCGGCGGCGCGTTCGATCTGAACGCGGCTTGTTCGGGCTTCGTTTATGGCCTCGTGGTCGCAGACGCGATGCTCAGCGCGGGAGCCCATCGCATTCTCCTGATCGGTGCCGAAACGCTATCGCGAATCACCAATTGGGAGGACCGCAACACGGCCGTCCTCTTCGGAGATGGCGGCGGGGCCCTGGTGCTCGAAAGAGTCGCCGAGAAGGGTCAGATCCTGGCATCGGATCTCGGCCTCGACGGCTCGGCGCGCATGATCCTGAAATCCGAGATCGGCGGGACGATCGAGATGGATGGACGCGAGGTCTTTAAACGCGCAGTGCGCGCCATGGTCGACTCGGCTGAACGGACTCTCGAACGTGCCAAGGTCCGACCGGATGAAGTCAAGCTCGTGGTCCCCCACCAAGCGAATATTCGAATCATCCAGGCGGCCTGTGATCGTCTGGGAATCAAGCAAGAGCGTGCGGCGATCGTTCTCGATCGAACGGGCAATACCTCCTCCGCTTCGATTCCCCTCGCGCTGGTCGACGCCATCGACAAAGGAAGATTGGATGACGGCGATTTCGTTCTGCTCACCGGATTCGGGGCGGGCATGACCTGGGGTAGCGCGCTCCTACGCTGGCAAGATCCCGAGTCTCAAGACGCTCCGGAAACCGGACGGCCTGCGCGCTCATGAAAGGGAACGTCACACGACGAGTCGCCGTCACGGGAATCGGCGTCGTCTCTCCGGTCGGCATCGGTCGCGAGGAATTTTGGAGAGGCTTGTTGGCTCCCCAGGTCCACGCTCAGACGCGCGCAGCGGACTTCGATCCCAGTACATGTTACGACGACCCCAAGTCGATTCGCCGCGCCGACCGCTTTGAACAATTCGCGATCTGCGCGACCCAGGAAGCGCTCGCCCAATCGGGAACCCTCGATAGCGATCCTGATCGCGTCGGAGTCCTGGTCGGAACCGGAATCGGTGGCGTCTTGACCCATGAAGAACAAGCCCTCGTCATCGAGCGAAAGGGTGCGCGTCGGGTCTCGCCCTTCACGATCCCGATGATGATGGCCAACGCCGCTTCGGGCGCGATTTCGATCGCACACGGCTTTCGCGGCCCCTGCGAAACCCTTTCGACGGCCTGTGCGACGGGGACTCACTCAATCGGTCAGGCGGCGCGCTGGATCGCATGGGATCTCTGTGATGCGGTCATTGCCGGTGGTGCCGAAGCCGGCATCTCGGGTGTCGCGATCAATGGCTTCAAGAACATGAAGGCGCTGTCGCCGAGCGGGCGCTCGCGACCCTTCGACGAAGAGCGCGATGGCTTCGTTCTTTCCGAAGGCGCTGGAATCTTCGTGCTCGAAGAATGGGAACGCGCAACTCGGCGGGGTGCCACGATTCTCGGCGAAGTGCTGGGGTCCGCGAGCCTGGCGGACGCACACCATATTACGGCACCGGCGCCGGAGGGGATCGGCGCGATTCGCTGTATGCGCCGAGCCTTGGAAGATGCGGGTCTCGAACCCGGCGAGATCGTCCACGTCAATGCGCACGGAACGAGTACACCACTCAATGATGCGGCCGAAGCGATCGGCATCGCCGAGGTCTTCGGTTTTCCCGGTCCCATCGTCACTTCGATCAAGGGTGTCACCGGCCACTCGCTCGGTGCTGCGGGCGCGCTCGAAGCGGCCGCCGTCGTACTCAGCATGCAGCACGGCTTGATTCCGCCGACCGACGGACTCGAAACGGTCGATCCAGAACTACCGAGAATCGATCTGGTCCAGAAGGAGGCACGCCCCTGGACTCCCGGCCCCTCGCTCTCGAATTCATTCGGTTTCGGGGGACATAACGGAACGCTGGTCATCGGCCCAGCCTGAGAGCGTCGCTGTTCCCCTCGCCCGCCCAGACCTTCGATTCTCATTTCTTTCGCCTCACCAAACTGATCTCAGCTCGCCGCTGCGCCTGACCTGCAACATATCGTCCACACCCCCGCCGGAACGGAACTCTGGTCGGTCCGCCCGGTACCACTCTTCATACGAGCCCATTCGGCGAAACCACGTATGGAGGAATGATTCAATGCTTCCGAAAAGACGGACGATCTGGAGAGTCTCGATGATTGCGGCGGTCGGTCTGGCCACCGTGTTCATCGCGAGCGCCGCGACGGCCAACGACAGACATCGTGGCGAGCGAATCAACCATCAGCTCGATTTTCTGGCCCTCGTCGCGGCCCTGTCCGGGGATCCGTATCTCGCGATTACCCTGGACCACAAAGGCGATCGAATCGAGTATCGCCGCCACCGGCGTGCCCGGCGACACGATGATCATGGATCCACCCATTGGCGCAGACCCTTCAGTAAGCACCATCGACATTTCGACGGCTGCGGCCATGGGTCCATCGGCCACCGTTCATGGCGTCGTTCCCATCACGACAGACACCACGACCGACACAAGCGCCGTCATCAAAAGCGACACCACAGGCGACATCACAGATAGACAGACAGCCGTCGACCGCCACCCCGGCAATCGACCGGTTGCGGGCCCAGGACGAGCCGGAGCGACTCCACCAGGAGCCCTCCGGCTCGTTGCGTGGCACACTCCGTCCACGCAGCCCGCACAAGACGCGGGGCGCTCGCGAAAACTTCGCTGGGTGGGTCGATGTCAGTGCAGCGAAAGGTCTTGATCGATCGCAGCTCCGTTCTGGTCTTCGGAGTCGCCTGGACGATGACGACCTACCACCTCGCCCCTGTGCTGCTGGCACGAGACGCATGGCCGATGACAGGACTCGGTTTGGTCTGCGGATATCTATTGGCCGATCTACTCGCCGGCACCGTACATTGGATCGCGGACCGCTTTCTCGAAAGAGATACGCCCTTTCTCGGGCCGATGTTGATCGCGCCCTTCCGCGAGCATCACGACGATGCCTTGGGAATCACGCGACACGGCTTCTTCGAGGTCTCGGGCAACAACGCTCTCGTGACGATTCCCGTCGTCCTCGTCGTCGCTTCCATGCCATTGCCGAAAACCGACCTTGGTTTCTTCTTGCTGGCGCTCGGCGTCTTTTCGACGCTCTTTCTTTTTCTCACCAATCAATTCCATCGCTGGGCACACTCACCCTCTCCGCCGCGCGTGGCTCGCTGGCTCCATGCAACCGGAATCATCCTGACCCCGACGAGGCATGCGCGCCATCACGGCGGCGATCACAACGAGGCATATTGCGTCACGTCCGGCCTACTCAATCCCGTCCTCGATCGACTGGGGATCTTCGCGCGGCTCGAGCGGATCTTCTCGGCGAGTTCCCAGCCGAGCGAAGCGGTGGCTCGACCGACGGGCTCGCCGACGACGGAGACGGAGACGGAGCGAAGAGGCGAAGGGGCGTGAGCGAGCGCTTCAGTCCGAACGCTTGCGCAGGATGACGCTGCCGACCGAGTAGCCTGCACCAAACGAACACAGTACGGCCAGATCTCCCACTGCGAGTCCATCGCGATGCAGGTGGAACGCGATGACCGA
>CAWLAJ010000373.1:0-3611 GCA_963854795.1 Deltaproteobacteria bacterium UBA4427
ACACATGCAGATCAAATTCTGTCTGAACATGCTCTGCGGGTCCGATTGGAGATTTGCACAGGTTTCTGCCAGCAGAGATTCCTCGGCCCTTGCGTAGTAGAAGTCGAAATTCAGAGGCATCGCGCCGGGGAAGTTGTGGAAACGCCAGGCGTCGTCGTCCAGCTGCTCGAGTCGGAACTCTCGAAACTCTTGAGAAAAGGACCCTTCGCGCAAGCGCGTTGGCTCGACCAGACCGTTTCCGAGCCCAACGTCGGCGATATAGGTCTCGTCGAGCTGCACGGCCAGGACCAGGTGATTGCCTAACGTCTCATCCCCACCCAGACTTCTCTTGACACCACCGGCCATCCGCATCACCTCGAAGCCGATTTCACCGAGCGCCCACCCGAGCAGGCCGTTCATCTCATAACACCAGCCGCCTCGGCGCCGATGAACGATCTTGTCGAAGATTCGTTCGATATCGAGATCGAGCGGGCGACCGAGCTGCACGTCCAGATTCTCGTAGGAGATGTGGACTAGATGCTGACGGTGAATGGCGGATAGACATTCGAGAGTCG
The DNA here is from genome assembly GCA_963854795.1 of Deltaproteobacteria bacterium UBA4427. Taxonomy (GTDB): domain Bacteria; phylum Myxococcota_A; class UBA9160; order UBA9160; family UBA4427; genus UBA4427. The sequence continues at coordinate 555 of CAWLAJ010000373.1, forward strand.
GCGCCCTTGGACCTTGATAGTCGATCCGTTCGAGATATTCCGTGATTTTCATGAGAGTTCCTCGAGTTCGCGGGCCAAGGGTAGCGAGTCCCCCGAGGCCAGCGATGCGATCCCAATGCTATTTGGTCGAAAGGAATACTCCATGGCAACATTGAACAAAATACCCTCAGCTGCTCAAACATCAGCAGCCTGACCCATTCAATCACTGGACTGTTCGCCGCCTTCTGCCTAACACTTGCATTCTGGCCGAAGCGATCCGAGTCGGAAACTTCGCCCTCCGCCGAGCTGCTGCAAAATTAGCGCCTGTAACTCGTGAGCAGAGACCGGCAATCCGAACCGCTCCGGCGTCGAAGCCATTCCGAAATGACGCTGCGAGAGTGACGTCCCGATACCGCGCGCGCCATGGGCGTTCGGCGGCCCTTCCTTCCGCGAGAGAATATTCGAGGCGGTGTGCGCTATCTGCGTTCCCTGCTCGATCGTTTCGACGACCTCGACCACGCCCTCGCCGTCTACAACGCGGGCCCAGACGCCGTTTTGCGTTACGGCGGAATTCCCCCCTTCCCGGAAACCGAAGAGTGTGTGGTCCGGGTGCGGAAGCACTATCGCCGATACCAGGCGACCACGACGCGCTAGACTCGAATCTGTCCCGGACAACGATCCGCGTGATAGGATCCGCCACTCGCGACCCGAACCAACCATCGAAAGGAAGTTCAAATGGCAATCGAAGGTGGATGTTATTGCGGATCCCTGCGTTATCGGGCGGACGGCGACCCGCAATTCAAGGGTCAATGCCATTGTCGCGAATGCCAATTCGTATCCGGTGGGGGTCCCAACTACTGCATGGGTCTCGCCGAAGCCGGCTTCGAGTACACACTGGGCTCGCCCAAGCTCTTCTCGCGAAGCGATCTCGACGATCCGGTCACGCGGGAATTTTGCGGCGAGTGCGGCACGCATATTCTCGCGCGCTCTTCCGCGATGCCGGGCGCCGTCATCCTGAAAGCGGGTACCCTGGACGATCCGACGATCTACGGCGCACCGCAGATGGCGATTTTCACGATCGACAAGCAGGCCTTCCACATGATTCCGGAGGGTCTGGCCAGCTTCGAGCGAACGCCCGGGGCCTGAGGCTATCGGCCGTTTTCAGATCCGCTCGATGATCGTGGCCGTGCCCATCCCGCCACCCGTGCACATGGTGACGAGTCCGATCTGCTTGTCCTGACGTTCGAGTTCGTCGAGTAGTGTCCCGATCAACATGCCACCGGTCGCCCCGATCGGGTGGCCCAGCGCCATCGCCCCACCATTGACGTTGACCTTGCTCCAGTCGACGCCCGTATCCTTGAAAAATTTCAAGACGACGGCGGCGAAGGCCTCGTTGACTTCGAAGAGATCGATGTCATCGAAGCTCATGCCGGCATTCTCGACGCAGCGCTTGGCGGCTGGTCCCGGCGCGGTCAGCATGATGACCGGCTCCGTCCCGGCGACGGCAGTCATGACGACGCGAGCACGGGGCGTCATCCCGTGCGCTTTCGCGTAAGCGGGCGATGTCACGAGAACGGCCGACGCGCCATCCACGACACCCGATGAATTGCCAGCGTGGTGGACATGATCGATTTTCGATACATCGGGGTAGGCAAGAATCGCGGTCTGATCCAGCGTCCTCTCGGCCCCTTCGAGCGTATGCGCGCCCATCGCTGCGAAGGCCGGCGCGAGTTCGCCCAGACTCTCGAGCGTCGTGCCGGGTCGCGGAAATTCGTCATGGTCTAGCGCCAGGCTTCCGTCGTCATGGTGAATCGGAATCAGTGCGCGATCGAAGCGACCATCCTTGATCGCCAGCGCCGCACGCGTCTGGCTCTCCACGCCGAGTTCGTCGCAGTCTTTGCGCGTGAAGCCTTCGGTCGTTGCGATCAAGTCCGCCGAGATGCCCTGCGGAACCATGTCGTACTGATCGCGAAGATGGTTGTTGTTCGCCGAGAAACCGTCGACATGCATGGGCGCCGGACGCGACATCGACTCCACGCCGCCGGCCACCACCAGTTGTTGAAAGCCCGCGCGAACCCCCATCGCCGCAAAGTTGACCGCCTGCTGTCCCGATCCACAGAAACGATTGAGCGTCACGCCGGGTGCGTCGAGGGACCAACCCGCATCGAGTGCCGCCATTCGAGCGATATCCATCGAATGGTCGCCGCTGCCTGCGCCACATCCCATGACGACATCATCGACATCCGCCGTGTCGAAATCGTTGCGCTCCTTCAATCCATTCAAGACCTGGGCGAGAATTCGCTGGGGATGAACTTCGTGCAGGGAGCCGGATTTCTTGCCTTTGCCACGAGGTGAGCGCACGGCGTCGATAATCCAGGCGTCGTTGTCCATGGGAACTCCTTGATGAGAATCGGTGTGAGATCGAGTGGATGGAGCGGAACAGGCTTCGGAAAGAACCCTAGATCCGTTTCGCGGGCCGAACAACCGCCACTCGCGTCCTCAGTCGGACGATTGCGCGACTTCGGACTGAAGGCTCGCCAGCATCTCTTCGCCCCCGAATGCGCTGTGATCGTCCTTGCGTCGGCCGAGCGCGTATTCGGGCCCCGCGATCTCCGGACCTTCACCCGGCGGAAGCGGAGGTGTGTAATAGCCCAGCGCGTAACTCCCCATGGTGTAGCCGATCAGCTCTTGCAGTTCGGGATCTAGAGTCTTGGCGATCTCGGGAGGACATGAGAGATATTGATTCTCTTCCTGTCGCAGCCAGGCCAGCGCATAAGTCATGTTCATGCCGATTCGCACTGCGTCCGAGCGATTCTCGCCGCCGCCGTGGAAGACCGAGCCCGTGTAGAGAAGAACGGAGCCCTTTGACATTTCGGCCTGCCGAATCTCCTCGCGCTCGGGTCGCCGTTTGTCGGGCCAGGACACGCTGCCCGGGACGACCTGGGTCGCCCCGTTTTCGGCCGTGAATTCAGTGATGGCCCAGATCGAGTTGAATTGGGGTTCGACGCTCTTGATATGCGTACCCCAGGCCCATCGGTCGCGATGGATGTCCTGCGCCGTCTGCCCGGGACCGATCGC
>CAWLAJ010000374.1:0-3600 GCA_963854795.1 Deltaproteobacteria bacterium UBA4427
CGAGACGCGCCGCTGGGAAGGCGCGGGGCCGCAGCTATCGCGAGCTACAGCAAGGTCTCGCAACGCACGCAGCGGTGATGGATCGGCGCATGGGCGTCGCGACGAGTCTTGGGTCAGGCTCCTAGTCAAGGACCGCAGAAAACGACCCGACCCGTGACGCCCAATGGAGTGGGAATGACAGAACCCCACACAGTCTCGTCTGGACTTTCAGCCCTGTCGATCCGAAGCCGGTCCGTCATCGATCCCCAGATCCTTTGGCATTTCCTCGATACGTTCCTCTACAGGCAGGAAGCCGTCTTGCTCGACGAAATCACCACCGTCGATACAGAGTCGAAGCGAATCGAAGCCGTCTTCGAGACGACCCGACCCCTTCCCTTTGCCAAGCAGCAGCGAACGAGCCCGAATCATCCAGCGCATGTCTCCGGGCCAGAGCTCATCCTCGCCACAGCCAGCCTTGGCTGCCTGCATGCCTATCTCTTTTACGGCTGTCGTTGGGACGAGGGCTGGGCCGGATTCGGAAATCGCATTCACCGCGCCGACTTCAAGCAACTGGCGAGCATCGGACCGCCGATCGAACTCGTCTGCTGCGAGACACGCGGCCGAATCGGGCCCGCTCGAATCGTTCTTCGCTTCGACTTCGAATTCCGACAACAGGGCAAATTGGTCTACCGCGGTGATCAGACCGCGATGTTCATCAAGGAAAAGAAGCTCGGCTGATCGACTCGCTGCCGAGTCCCTTGATCTAGCTACAACCGCTCGTGCTGCCGCAGTTCGGGCACTTATAGCAGGCACCGTTGCGGATCATGATCGAACCACAGTCCATGCAAGACGGCGCATCCGCTTGATTCACGAAAGTACCCACGAGCTTCCCGACGCCAGGCGAAGCCGCCGATGTCGCCGCATCGCCGGAGCCGCCGGCGATGGCCCCCGCCGCACGAAGCGGTGTCGGGGCCGAGATGTTAGTCGACGATGCCTCTCCCTCCGATCGGTCTGCCGAGCTTCCGGAAGCACCCGAATCCTCCCTCATCGGCAGTGAAATCGTCGTCCCGGCCTCAGCGGCCGACTCTCCAACACTCGAGTCTTCGCCTTCGAGATAGCGGTTTCCGAGATAGCGGAAGACGTAGTCCATTACCGACTTCGCGATCGGAATCTCCTTGTTGTTCGTAAATCCCGAGGGTTCGAACCGGGTATGGCTGAATTTGTCGACCAGCGCCTTCAGCGGAACACCATATTGCAACGCAATCGACGTCATCGTCGCGATCGTATCCATCAACCCCGAAACCGTGCTGCCCTCTTTGGCCATTCGCAGGAAGATCTCGCCAGGCTGACCGTCCTCATACAGGCCGGTCGTGAGATAACCCTCGTGTCCGGCGATCGAGAACTTGTGCGTGAAGGCCTCGCGATCATCGTTGAGTCGATGGCGCCGCGATCGGTACTGATCAAGCTCGACGAGATTTCCCGCATCGGCTTCGGCATTCAGGCTGGAACTCTCGTCGCGACCCGCGTTGAGCGGTTGGGTTCGCTTGCTTCCGTCCCGATAGACGGCCAGCGCCTTCAAACCGAGCTTCCAGCCCTCCGTGTAGGCCTCCATGATATTCTCGACCGTCGCATCCGCGGGCAGATTGACCGTCTTCGAGATCGCGCCGGAAAGGAAGGGCTGAACCGCGCCCATCATCCGGATATGGCCCATCCAATCGATCGAGCGAACGCCATTTTGTGCCCGAAAGGCGCAGTCGAAGATCGCGAGGTGTTCGTCCTTCAGTCCCGGCGCGCCCTCGATCGTCTCTCGGTCATCGATATAGGCGATGATCGCGTCGGTCTGCTCCGGCGTGTAGTCGAGCTTTCGTAACGCCATCGGTACGGTGTTATTCACGATCTTGAGAAACCCGCCGCCGACGAGCTTCTTGTACTTGACCAGCGCGATGTCCGGCTCCACACCCGTCGTGTCGCAGTCCATCATGAACGCGATCGTTCCCGTCGGGGCCAGCACCGTCACCTGGCCGTTCTTGTACCCATGCTCGGTACCCCGTTCGAGCGCCTCGTCCCAGGAGCGGCGCGCGGCCTTCATCAGATCCTTCGCGACACCGGCGGGCGGTGCCGCGTAGGCCGCGTCGCGGTGCATCTCGATGACTTCGAGGAAGGGCTTTCGATTTTCCTTGAAACGCGCGAAGGGACCCATTGCCTGGGCGATCTCTGCACTCATGCGATAGGCCTCACCACACATGAGCGAGGTCAGAGCCCCCGAAACGTTTCTCCCGATGTCGCTGTCGTAGGGAAGGCCGTTCGCCATCAGGAGAGCGCCGAGGTTGGCGAACCCCAGTCCCAGCGGTCGATAGAGGTGACTGTTTCGCTCGATCTGGGGCGTGGGATAGTCCGCGAAATCAACCACGATTTCCTGGCCCAGGATCGTCAGACCCGCCGCCCGTCGATAGTCCTCGACTTCGAAATCGCCCGCATCATTGAGGAAGGTCATCAGGTTGAGGCTGGCAAGATTGCAGGCCGTATCGTCGAGAAACATGTATTCGGAACAAGGATTGCTCGAGTTGATGCGACCCGAATTCTTCACCGGATTCCAACGATTGATCATTGAATCGTATTGAATGCCCGGATCTCCACAGACATGCGCCGCGTCGGCCATTTGGCGAAGCATGTCATCCGCGCGCAGCGTGTCGACGACGTTTCCGCTGGTGACCGCCTTCGTCTGCCATGTCCCGCCCATGCCGGCGGCCGCCATGAACTCGTCGGTCACCCGAACGGAATGGTTCGCGTTCTGGAAAAACACGGAATCGTAAGCACCGCCTGGGACATTGAAACCGCCGTCATAACCCTCTTCGATCAACGACCAGGCCTTCTTTTCTTCACTGGCCTTGCAGCCGATAAAATCCATCACGTCCGGATGATCGACGTTCAGGATCACCATCTTCGCCGCGCGACGTGTCTTGCCGCCCGATTTGATCACGCCGGCAAAGGAATCGAAGCCGCGCATGAACGAAACCGGACCCGAGGCGACGCCACCACCCGCGAGAAGCTCGCGCGAAGAGCGAATCGTCGAGAGGTTGCTGCCCGCGCCGGAACCGCCCTTGAAGAGCATGGCCTCGGTCTTGGCGAGATCCATGATCGACTCCATCGTGTCCTCGACGGAATTGATGAAACAGGCGCTGGCTTGTTGTGGTGTGCCCTCGACGCCGAGGTTGAACCAGACAGGGCTATTGAAGGCCATCTTCTGATATAGGAGGAGATGGGTCAGTTCGTCGGCGTAGGCACGCGCGTCCTCCTCGGTCGCGAAGTAGCCGCCCTCCTCGCCCCACTCGCGAATTCGACCGACGACACGGCCGATCAATTGGCGAACGCTCGTCTCGCGTTCGGGCGATCCGACGTGACCGCGAAAATACTTCGAGACCACGACGTTCGTCGCAAGCTGGGACCAACTCGCGGGAATCTCGACATCGTTTTGTTCGAAGACGCTCTCGCCCTTTTCGTTGGCGATCGTTGCCGAGCGCAGTTCCCATTCGACCGTATCGAAGGGGTCGACATCGGGGGTCGTGAAATGACGAGAGATCGTCAGACCTGTCCCGGTGAAAGAGCGCTTGTTGGGTTTGG
>CAWLAJ010000375.1:0-3595 GCA_963854795.1 Deltaproteobacteria bacterium UBA4427
CACGGAAACCCTCGAAAGCCTCACCCTGGGCCCGCCCACGACCTTCCTCAACCTCACCCTCTTCCCGCTCAGCGGGAAATGCGACTACGGCCGCAATTATCTCACCTTGCGTGAGGCGATCCGGGCCGGCTCGGCCAGCGTCCGGGAGGTCTCCGAGGGCGGAAGCGTCCCGGAGCTCACACTCGAAAACCGCGGCCAGAAGCCCGTCTTGATCCTGGAAGGCGAGGAACTGATCGGCGCCAAACAGAACCGGACCGCCAACGTCACGATCCTGGCGCCCGCCGGCAAGACCGTGCGGGTCCCGGTGACCTGCGTCGAAGCGGGACGCTGGCGCTATCAGGGACGCGACTTCACGCCGAGCGAACAACTTCATTTCGCGCGCGGCCGGCAGAACAAGATGGCCTCTGTGAGTCGATCCATGCAACGAACAGGAGCGCGCCACGCCAACCAGGGGGAAGTCTGGGAGGACATCGCAGCGAAGAGCGTACGAATGAACGTGAACGCGCCGACGAGCGCCATGTCGGATGTCTACGGCGCTCATCAGACTCGCATCGACGACTATGTCGGCGCGTTCAAAGCCGACGCCGATCAACAGGGCGCCGTCTTTGCCATCGGCGACCGTGTCGAGGGAATGGAACTCTTCGACTGCCAACAGACGCTGGCCGAAATGCTGCCAAAGCTGGTTCGAAGTTATGCCATCGATGCCATTGAATCGGTCCGCGGCCATCGCGCCAACCCGACGACGGCGAACGCGGAAGCGTTCCTCGCTCAGCTTCGGGGGGCCGAGTTCGAAACGTATCCGGCGGTTGGAGAAGGGACCGAAATTCGCGCGAATGGCGCCGGCGTGATTGGCGCGGGATTGGTGGCGCAGGATCGCGTCGTGCATTTCGCGGCGTTTGCGGCCCCCGTTGGCACGGCAGGCGAACGGGGCCACGGGAACCCGGATTCGGATGGAATCGTGCGCATGAGGACTCGACGCTGGCGCATGCGAGGATGAACCGCTGACGATACGATCGCGGGTTGGAGCCCAGACCCGGCCCGCGATCGTGGCATCGCGATGAATTCGCGGGCGGATCGGGGCCCACTGCGAGGCCCGGAGGACGAGTAATGAAGGCTCTGGACGTTGATCCTGAGAGAATTCGTGGTGCGTGGGCCGGGCGGTCTCGGGTTGCCAACTCGGAAAGCCGGTCGAAGTCCTGTCGATGCGCCCGGGCCACCGGGCATTCACCGAATATCTCGAAACGGCGGACGCCCTTCCGGTGCGCGACTACGTTCCCCTCATCGAGGGCAAGTACGAGGGACGGTGACCGACGCCTCGTGCGTCTCGCTTGGGCCTTTTCCGAACTAGGCGTTATAGAGTCGGCGCGCGTCGTCACGGAGTTCGTCGCGGAAGTCCGGGTGTGAGATTTCGCAGAGCGCGTGCGCCCGCTCCTGCACCGTCTTGCCGCGCAGCTCGGCAATCCCGAATTCGCTCACGACGAAATCGACATACGTGCGCGGCACCGTCACAGGGGTTCCCGGGGCGAGCGTCGAGACGATGCGGCTGACTCGTTCGCCCGTGCCGGTACTGGGCACCGAACTCGATGGCACGACACTCACCGACTTTCCATTGGGCGAATAGGCGCCCGCCAACATGAAGACCGTCTGTCCACCGACGCCGGTATAAGGTCGGTGATCGAAGGCCTCGGCGGATACCTGGCCGGTCAGATCGACCACCATCGCATTGTTGACCGTCACGAAGTTGTCGATATGAATCAGGCGCCGCAAGTCGTCGGTGTAGCCGAAGTCGTAGAGCTCGAAGGCCGGGTTCTCATGAATCTGCATCAGTTCTTCACGCGGCATCGCGGTGAGCGCACTCCCGACCACCTTGCCGCGATGAATACTCTTCTTCAGCCCGGTGACATTGCCGTTCGCGACCAGGTCCGCGATGCCACCGGTAATCAACTCGGTCTGGACGCCGAGATCGTTTCTGAAATCGAGGAAGCGGCCCAACGAGGCCGATACCGTTCCGACGCCCATCTGCAACGTATCGCCGTCGTTCACCAGTTCGACGGCGACCTGAGTGCAGATCGCTTCGACCTGCGCGAGTTCCTCATCACTGAGGGGCGCGGGCAAAAAGCCGTGGGTCGGAGCTTCGCCCTCTACGAAGAGATCGATCTGATCGACGTGGATGAAATTCTCGCCTCCGGTGCGAATGAAATCTTCCCGAATTTCGGCGATCACGAGCTTGGCTCGCTGGGCCATCGTCGGTGACATCCAGACGCCGGGGCCAAAGCTGCAATAGCCGAGTTCGTCGGGCGGCGACACCGGGACCATGAAGACATCGGGCGACTGACTCACTCCGGCGGGCAACTCGTACTCGCGAAAGAACCCGATCGGCAGATAATCAGACTCGCCGGCATGGCAGGCCGCGCGATTTTGGTGCGTGGCATAGTTGTCGCGCAGCCGGAAGACACCCTTCAGGTCAGGTTCGGTCCAGGAAGCCGCCGCCGCCAGATGATGGACGGCGATGTTGGCGAGACCCCCCTTTCGACCCAGCTCGATCAATCCGCGACAAAGTGTCATCGGAGTGCAGGTAAAGGGTGCGACCGTAATCGTCTGGTCGGAGTGAATGTGCCCAACCGCCGCCTCGAGGGAAACCAGTTTCTTTCCCAAACGGGAACGCCAATCTGTCGTCATGAGAATTCCCCTATCGCTTGCCGGTCTGGGCTCTGGCTACTCGATCAGCATACCTCGGTGGCGAGAAATTTCAGGATGGCGCGGTCCCGGGTCGCACAGTGGGCGCTGGATCGTCGGACGGCTAACGTCGCTCTCCATGGCTTCCTGGCAAGGGTTCGGCAACCTCCATCGCGCCGTCTATCGAATCACCAATGGACGTGTCGGCGCCAGCCTGGTGGGTCGACCGATGTTGCTGTTGACCACGACGGGGCGCAAGAGCGGCGAGCCGCGAACGACGCCTCTTTCCTACCTGCGCGACGGCGACGATTGCATCGTCGTCGCTTCGAATAACGGCGCCGATCGACACTCCGCCTGGTGGCTGAACCTCGAAGCGTCTCCGGAAGCCCAGATCAAGGTCGGACGCGAATTCTGGAGCGTCGATGCGCTGGTTGCGAACGCCGAGGAGTACGCACGCCTCTGGCCGCTCCTGCTCGATTACAATCCGCAATATGCCGGCTACAAGGCGAAGACCGATCGAACTATTCCAGTCGTGATCCTTCGGCGCAGCAATTCGTAACCAAGTTTGAGTCCGCGACGCGGACTCTGGAGTCATGGACGTGCGAGCTTGGAGGGTCACTGGCAAGGGGGAGCCGCATGACGTGCTGCAGCTCGTCGAAGATGCGCCGCGACCCGAACCCGGTGACGGCCAGATCCTCATGCGAGTCGCCGCAGCGGGCGTCGGACTGCCCGATGTCCATATGTGCCAGGGAAGCTATCCACTCACGCCGAGCCTGCCCTTCACCCCGGGTCAGGAAGTCGTTGGCACCGTGACGGCCTGTGGGCCGGGTGCCAGCGCTGCCATCGGCGACCGCGTGATGGGCATAACGGCCTTCTTTCTCGGGCACGGCAGTTTCGCCGAAGAATGTCTCGCTCTTGA
>CAWLAJ010000376.1:0-3579 GCA_963854795.1 Deltaproteobacteria bacterium UBA4427
CTCTTCAATCAAGCTTGCATGCAGGCCGACATCATCGTCGCACACAACCTCTCCTTCGATGTTTCGATCATGAAAACGGCTCTCTACCGACTGGGGAACAAACCGCATCGCTTCGATGGCCGTCAGCAGGTCTGCACCAAGGAAGCCTCGACCGATGTCCTGAAACTCCCGGGGAAGTACGGATATAAATGGCCGACCCTGGCCGAGGCCTATCGACATTACACGGGCAAGGAGATCGAGGGTGCACACGACGCCCTCGTCGACACCGAAGCCTGCCTCGAAGTTTTTCGCGGCCTCGTGCAAGAAGGCGTTGTGGAGCTGATCGGCCATTAGGCGCAATCAGTCTCGGGCCGTCGTCCCAATGGAGTTCGCCGCTCCCGTCTGCCCAATTTCGAAGAATTGTTCGGCGGAACGTTCAGAGTCTGCCCATTTCGAGAGTCGCGCAATCATCGCTTCGAGGTCACCCTCGAGAGCGGCGAGGACTTTCGCGTGACGCGGCAGATCCCGAACATAGGTCCCGCGCAAAGCGAGACACGCATTCGAGAGTCTCGCAGTCTTCGCGATTCCCTTCGCATCGAGCCTGCGCAGCGGGAGGATGGCCAGACGAGTGCGCGCTTCGAATTCCAACGAAGCACGGCGCTCTGAGTGGTTCGGTGCGCCCTCGAGCTCGACGAGTTGGTCTTGAAAACTGGCGATTGCGGCATTGACTGCGCGGCGGTCGTCGATCGCCTCACGGAGGGCGTTGGCCTCGGGCCAGTCCTCGGCTTCCGACCGCGCCGTCTCTTCGAAGAAGCGGATCGCTGCCTGCTGCCCGATGAATTGCGCAACGCTCTCGTTGAAGTCCGCCTCGTTTGGAAGAAACGCCGTGGCGTGAACGAGTTCGTGCAGGATGGTTTCGACCAGACTCGCCGCGCCGCGTGAGAGCATCGGGGAGGTAATCGGATCGGCGAACCAACCGAGCGTCGAATAGGCGCTGATCGGACTCACGCAGACGTCGAAACCCTCTTCGTCGCGCAGTCGCATCGCTTCGGCCTCCGCCCGGTCGCGGTCGAAATACCCCTTGTACGGCAACTCGCCGACGAGCGGGAACCAATGGGGAACCGCGTCCAGTGAATCCGGCCGCGTGCGCACCAAGGTCGTCACGACTCGATCGCCGGGCCAATCGACGAAACTGGTGTATTGGTCCCCGACGCGGAGCCCCAGATTCTGCGCGAAGACCCGGACCGGTTCGACGAGCTTCAGGAGTTCACGGGTTCGATCGGAATGGTTCGGGTCGACGGTGGCTTCGACGATCGGTTGCCTCGTCCAAAGGAGCTTGAACTGACCGGAAGCCAGGTGGCTGTAGTAGCAACCGTTCAGATTGACTGCGAAGAGGATCATGGCCAGCGGAAGAAGTCGTGACATGACAGATGAATATCGACGATTCTGGATCACGTCGAGCGACGGAGTCGAACGAGAGTGGCTGCTGGCCGAAGCATTCGAAGCGGGGGCCGCCGGTGCACAAGAGATCGACGAAGCCGGCCGCTATCGCGCTTCGATCTACGCCACGTCGGAACGCGTCGCATCGATCCACGTTCTGCTTCGCCGGTTGTCCACGGAGGCGACCGAGGTCGGACCCGTCGAGGGGATGCCCGACACCGACTGGAGCCAGGCTTGGCGAGAAGGCCTGGAAGCGATCTCGATCTCGAAGCGATTGCTGATTCGTCCGCCCTTCATCGATGTCGAACTCGAACAGGGTCAGCGAGAAATCGTCATCGACCCAGGGCAGGCGTTTGGCATCGGAGGCCATGCTTCGACACGGCTCTGCCTGGAATGGATCGACGCACTGGTTCCCTCGAGAACCCGAATCGGAAGGGTCGAACCGATTGCGGTACTCGACGTCGGGACCGGCAGCGGGGTTCTCGCGCTGGCCGCCGTCGCGCTGGGAGCGGACAGAGCGGTGGGTTTCGATCTGGATCCCATCGCGACGCGGGCCGCTCGAGAAGCGGCTCTGACAAATGGACTCGCCCACGTCGCGCACTTCGTAACGGGCCCGATCGAGGCCTTGCGTTTGGCTTCTGCCGGTTGCTCACTCGTACTCGCCAACCTGCTCAAACAAGAGATGATGCCGATCGCGACACAGATCGCCGGCTGCGTTTCACGCAATGGACGTCTCGTCCTGGCGGGTCTTCTCTTCGAGGATGTCCTGGAAGTGGAGGAGAGGTTTGGACGCGAAGGATTGGTTGAGATCGGGCGACGGAGTCGCGAAGATTCGACGGGCGAATGGATCGGCCTCTGCCTGGCCTTCGAAGAGTGAGTGATTCGCGCCTTGGCCCGCCGTCAGGCGCGTTCTTCTTTCGAAAGCCAATCGCCAAGAAGTTCTTCGAGAATTGATTCGAGCTCGATCTCGGCACGCCAACCCGTCGCGGATTCGAGGCGACTGGGGTCGCCGACGAGCCAATCCGTTTCGCGCCAGCGTTCGGGATCCCGCTCGACGCGAGGATGAATCCCGGCGAGATCGGTCAAGCGATCGAGGACTTCCTGGATCGTCACCCCACGGCCGCTGGCGACATTGTAGACATCGGCGGGAACCTTCGGATCGATCAAGGCCAGGTACGCACGGATCACGTCATCGACGTGGAGAAAATCGCGCACCGAGAGAAGATTGCCGACCCGCATGACCGGCTCTTGGCGTCCGAGTTGGATGCGTGCCACCTGACGCGCGAAATTCGAGACCACGAAGAAATCGGGCTGACCGGCGCCCGTATGATTGAAGGCGCGCACTCGGACGACATTCAAGCCACGCGTGGCCGCCTGCTGGCCGAGTAGTTCCGCCGCGGCTTTGGTTCGTGCGTAGGGCGAGCGCGGTCGGAGCAGAACCGATTCATCGATGGGTGCCTCGGCGGGCTTCATCGGGGAATATTGGTCCGCCGATCCGATCAGGAGAACGCGAGCCTCGGAACACCGCCGCGAGACGGAAGCGAGCAGGTTGCGCGTACCGACGAAGTTGAGCCGATAGCAGAGCTCGGGTTCTTGCCATGAATGGGCGACGCTGCTCATCGCGGCCAGATGAATGACAACGTCTGGTACATGACGAGCGAGTGCCGCGTCGATCGCCCCCGACTCGGTCACGTCCACTTCGCGATCGGCTCCGTGGGCGTCGTGGCCGGCCTCGCCAAGACGGCGCATCAGTCTTCGACCGACGAATCCGCTGGCACCCGTGACAAAGACTCGCATGGCCGCAAACTGACAGATTGGGCTGCGAACAGCAACGTCGACCGCGGCATTGCGGGCGATTCGACGCGCCATTCTCATGGCGACTTGACCCGCACCCCGACCATCGGGGACCATCCCCCCAATGATCATCGGAGTCGCAGGGCGAAATGGGGCGGGCAAAGGGGAATTCGTTCGATTCCTCGAAGCGCGCAGTTTTACGGTTCTCTCGCTCTCGGACGGGATTCGCAGGGAACTGGCGGATCGTGGCCTCACGGAGACGCGCGAGCGAATGATCGACGTGGGACAGGAGATGCGGCGCCGATCGGGACCCGGCGCGCTCGCCCAACGCCTGGTCACGGAATTCCAGCCCGATCGAAATTACGC
>CAWLAJ010000377.1:0-3573 GCA_963854795.1 Deltaproteobacteria bacterium UBA4427
TCGTACCGGCGAAGTCGCATGGGCTCGTGCGCCGTGTGCACGGGTCGTGTGGTCCAGAAAACGGTCGCACACACGTAGAAGAGTTGGCCGAAAAATCTGTTCGTCAATCGCAAGTTGATTAGTCATCTCTGCGTTTTTTTTGACGAATTGCCTTGACGCCATTTCGATCGTGGTGTTACCTGGGACGCAACAAACGCTCTATCGTCGCGGTTTGATACATGAAGGTTTGTTTGTTCCTTCAAGTTGCTGGTGTTCGATACCGATAGGAACTCGCAGCCCGTGCTGTGAACTCCTGGACTTTCAACATCAATCCCCATCGCAAACGAAACAAATAGCGGTCGGGTGCATCGATTCCGATGCGAGATGTGAACGAGAGTCGGGTTGGAGCTCAGAGGCCGGGACGAAACGAGCGATTGATAAGGGGGGAAACCCAGAATGGCAGCTCGCAAGAAGGCCCGTAAGAAGGCCACCAAGAAGAAGGCCACTCGTAAGAAGGCTGGCAAGAAGAAGGCCGGCAAGAAGAAGGCCACTCGCAAGAAGGCCGCGAAGAAGAAGGCCGGCAAGAAGAAGGCCACTCGCAAGAAGGCCGCCAAGAAGAAGGCTGCTCGCCGCAAGCGCTAGTCGCGCATGTTGCTGAGTGGCCTTCCGCACTTGGAAGGCCTAGGGACCCCGGCTGGAAGACCCGGCCGGGGTTTCCTTCGTCTGGCGCTCGAATCGACCATTCCGGGGGGGATTTTGCATCGGCGGGCGGTCGATGCGCGTTTCGCGACGGGCTGCTAGCCTGCGCGCCTCCTCAAGAGAGATGGGACCATCAATGGCACGTATCACGATCGAAGATTGCATCGAGAAGGTTCCGAATCGATTCCACCTGGTTCGAATGGCGTCGATTCGCGCGAAGCAGCTCAAGAAGGGTGCGCTTCCTCTGCTCAAATCCGAGGAGAACAAGCATGTCGTGATGAGTCTGCGTGAGATCGCCAAGGGCCTGGTCAAGCCCGGCGAAACGTCCTCGACCGAAACCGTGTCCGACCCGGCCCCCGTACAGGCGACAGCGCCCGAAGGCACGGCTGGCGAAACCGCCAGCGAGCCCGCTGCAGAGGCCGTTTCGTCGAGCATCGAGCCGGGAAAAACGTCTTAGGGTTTCGCTTCGCGGGAAACTGGGCTGTCGGGCCGATCGTTCAAGCGAGCGTGACTGGCAGGCTGAATTCGACACGCGTGCCCTTGCCCGCCTCGCTTTCCAGCAGCCTATCGCCGTCCAACAAGACGAGCAGGTCGTGAACCAGGGTCAGGCCGAGGCCGGCTCCCCGGTACCGGATGCTCGTTCGATCGTCGACCTGATAGAACTCATTCCAGATGTACTTCTGATCGTCCGGACAGATCCCGATTCCGGTGTCTTCGATCCAGCAATGCAGGCGCTCGTCGGCGTAGCGCGCTCCGATCGTGATCTTTCCCGTCTCGATGAATTTGGTTGCGTTGTCGAGTAGCAGGAAGAGGATCTGATTGACTTTGGCGAGGTCCGTTCGCAGCTTCGGAATGGCCTCGAGGATTTCCTTTTCGATCTCGACCGGCTTGCCGCGGAGACCGTCCTGGACGCTGAAGATCGTTTCGTCGATCACGTCCGAGATCGAGACTTCTTGGATTTCGATCGGGAATTCGTTCTGTTTCACGCGCCACAGATCGAGAATGTTCTGGAGGGTTCGTTGAAAGGCTGTGCCTTCGTCGAGTGCCTGGCGAAGTGTTTGCTGCGACTCGCTCGAAAGACTCTCGTGTTCGTTCGAGAGCACGGTGATCGTCGACTCGATGATGCTGTTGAGCGGCGTCCGGAGTTCGCGAGACATCTTCTCGATGAAGTCGTTCTTGAGCTTCTCGATCTTGCCAAGCTTCTCGTTGTTTCGCAGAAGTTTGATGTCCTGAGCGAAGAGTTCCTCGGACAGCTTCAGCAGTTCGTCGCTCTTTTCGTCCGCGATCTCGAGATGCTTCTCGGATTCGAGAGCGAGTTCTTCGTAGTGCGTCGACAATCCGGCGTGGTCGATGGCAATCGCGATCGACCAGACAAGAGACGCGATCGACTCTGTCATCTCGTTGGATAGAGGCGAGCTGGAAGCGATGACCAGCACGCCGACGGCACGCCCGCGCGCGATCGCGGGAATGGCGCTGGCTTCGTCGCCACCTTCCGTCCGCGTCTGACGGGTTTCGGCCTTGTCGATCGCTTCGTGGACGAGCGTCTCGAGATCGCCCGCTAGCTTTCGAGCGTCATCGGCCGACCGGAAGCCAGCCGCTGCGCGAAGTCGCCCGGTTGCTGGGTCCGCGTCGACATGGGAATAGAGGAGTACTTGACCGGTCGCGGACAAGCTGGATGCCTGACTCGCCGCCATGCGCAACACGCGGCTCAGTCGGTCTTCGCTAGCGCGATTTCGGGTCGTCTCTATCGGCGTCAACTTGCTAGAACCGTTCGCCCGTTTCGATGTCGAAGGGCGTCTCTGGTTTCTCGTCGACGGGAGAGTCTTCCTCCATCAGGCCTTCCATTTCGAGTCTCGTGTGGAAGTCGGTCGGATTCGTGGCTGCGTTCAACGCGCCTTCCGTCGTGATCTTATTCGCCTTCAGCAGATCGAGCAGATGTTGATCGAAGGTCTGCATATGTTCGCTGCGACCGCGTGCGATGAACTCAGTGATCTCATGCGTTCGCGCCGGGTCCTTGATGCACTCCTGAATCGAACGAGTAGAGCGCATGACTTCCACGGCGGGCACGCGACCGTTTCGTTTCTTGTTCACCAGCAGGCGAAGGCTGACGATCGCCTTCAGGTTGTCTGCCAGACGAGCTCGCACCTGAATATGCTCCTCGGCCGGAAAGAATGATACGAGGCGATTGATCGTCGAAGCGACGTCGGCCGTATGAATGGTGGAAAAGACCAGATGGCCGGTTTCGGCAGCCTTCAGAGATGTGTCGACGGTTTCGAGATCACGCATTTCGCCGACCATGATGACGTCGGGATCCTGGCGCAACGCCGCTCGGAGGGCGTCCGGGAAGCTCGCCGTATCGGTGCCGATCTCACGCTGGGTAATGATGCTGCGATCATGTGTGAAGACGAATTCGATCGGGTCCTCGATCGTCACGATCTTGCTCTTTCGGAGTCGATTGACTTCGTTCAGCATCGTGGCGAGTGTCGTCGACTTCCCCATACCCGTCGGTCCGGTCACCAGGACGAATCCCCGACGCACACTGGCGATCTCGCCGAGCACGGAGGGCAGGTTCAGATCAGCGAAGGTCTTGATCTGCAGAGGGATGACCCGTAGAACGATGTTGAAGAATCCTCGTTGGCGCGAAATGTTGACCCGGAAGCGCCCCTCGCTGGGGAGTTCGAAGGCGAGATCTCGTTCGTTGAAGTTGAGGTCTTGTCCGGTTGGATCGTTCTCGATCAGGATGCGGACGATCTCTTCGGTGTCATCCGGCGTCAGGACCTTGTAACGAAGCTCGACGAGTTCACCGTGAAATCGATATTGCGGCAGATATCCGACCTGGAAGTGGATGTCGCTCGCACCTTTTTCGAGACCGATTCGGAGAAGCCGGTAGAGCTT
>CAWLAJ010000378.1:0-3557 GCA_963854795.1 Deltaproteobacteria bacterium UBA4427
CGCTCGAGGCGAAGTCGTCACCTTCGCCTCGCCCCATGATGGAATCCGACTGGTCAAACGAATCGTCGGACTGCCCGGCGACCAGATTTCGATGGCGGCCAATCGGCTGACGATCAACGGTATTTTGGTCGACTACGATCTACTGACCACGGGGCTCCCGGCGCGGCGACCCAAGGACCTCACGACGGAGTTGATCGTCCAGACGGAACGACTCAACGAACATCCGCACGCCGTCATGGTCATTCCCGCCCTCGCCGGATACTCTGACTCCTTCGACCCATTCACGGTGCCCGAAGACCACTACTTCTTTCTCGGGGACAATCGCGATCAAAGTCGAGATTCGCGCTTCATCGGCACCGTCGCCCTGGACGAAATCTACGGGCGCGTGACCCACGTAGCACTCTCCGTCGACCCGGATCACTACTACAAGCCGCGCTTCGGGCGCTGGTTCAAACCCCTGGATTCCATCGTCGCGGAGTAGCTCGCGATGAATGACTCTCGAGATCTCGCTGCGCAGATCGACCGGATCGATGGTCGCGGCTACAAGGCGTATCGTGACATCGAAGGCGCGTGGCGCTATCGCGAGTTCACTCTCTTCGTCGATCACGTGCAAGCGGATCCCTTCGCGGCGCCGTCGAAACTCCGCATCCGTCTCGAACGTGACCAGATCGCGCTTCCCGACCAGGCTCTCGCAAACCGCGTGCGCATCACGGCAACCGCCTCTTGGCTGGCGCGCGCGTTTCGAAAGGCGATTGGGGACATCAACCCGAAGCCCCGGAGCGGATCGGGCAAGAGCGGGTTGATCACGATCGACGCCGGTGGCGCCGAAGTTCTCGAACGAACGTCGGTCGTCTTCGAAGAGACTTTCATCGAAGCGCGCATCGAGATGGGCTTGCCGGCCAACGGTCGGCGAGTGCTGGGCCGCGCGGCATCGGAACTCTTGATCGACGTCCTTCCTCGTATCGTTGCCAGCGCCTGGATCGACCGGAGCGAAGCGGACCGACGTGAGTTCGAGACCTTTGTGGACTGCATCGAGAATCAGGAGGTCGTTCGCGAGGCGCTCGTCGATCGGGGCCTGATTGCTTTCGTCGGGGACGGCGCAATCCTGCCACGCGAAAGTGGTGCGAGCGAACGTCCGATGCCTCGCGAAGAATCTCGACCGTTCGTCGCGCCCGAAGCGTTCAGGGTCGAGATCGAGGTGCCGCACGCCAACGCCGGCGCCCCCGGCCAGCGATGGCGCGGGATGGGTGTTCCGCGCGGAGTCGTCCTACTCGTGGGCGGTGGGTATCACGGAAAGTCGACACTTCTTCGAGCGATCGAACGCTCGGTCTCGCCGCATGTTCCCGGCGACGGGCGCGAAACCGTCATCAGCGATCCGGCGCTGGTCAAGATCCGTGCAGAAGACGGCCGCAGCATTCGCGGCGTCGACATTCAGGGTTTCATCGATCATCTGCCGGCGCTTCCGGGAGGCTCCGAGCTTCGCACGACACGCGCCTTCTCGAGCAGTGACGCGAGCGGCAGCACGAGTCAGGCAGCGAATATCGCAGAAGCAATCGAAGCCGGTGCCTCGGGGCTACTGCTCGACGAAGACACGTCGGCAACGAATTTCATGGTCCGCGACGCCAAGATGCAAGCCTTGATCGCGCCCCCGGACGAACCGATCACTCCGTTTCTTGATCGGGTCCGAGAACTCTTCGATCGATTCGGAATCTCGACCCTGCTCGTCATGGGCGGATCTGGAGACTACTTCGCCGTCGCCGACGCCATCATTGAAATGAAGGACTACCACCCGCGCGATGTCACCGCGCGCGCCAAAGAAATCGCGGCGTCCGACCCGGTCTCTGAAAACCCCAATCCGCGCTCAGCTCTACGGCGACCCGAGGATCGACTTCCCGACCCATCGAGCTTCGATGCCAGACGAGGTCGACGCGACACGAAGATCTCGACGCGCGGCTGTGACGAGATCGTCTACGGAACGACAGAGATCGACCTTCGTGGCGTCGAGCAACTCTTCGACGCGAGTCAGACACGAGCCGTTGCCGCCGCGATCCACCACGCGGCCACCACGATCATGAACGAGAAGAAGACGCTGGCAGCGACTCTCGATGAGCTCGACGCGTTCTTCGACCGTCAAGGACTCGATCCGCTCGATCCATTCCACCGTCCCGGGCAACACCCCGGATCGCTGGCTCGACCACGACGCTTCGAGATCGCAGCCGCGATCAACCGCATGCGCTCGCTTCGACTCTTCAGTCCGAGCTGAGCAGGACGCCGATCTTCGACCCGTATTCCCGAATGAAGCGATCCGTCTCCTCTTTCATCTCGTCTGTATATTGATCCTCGAGATGGACGATTCGGTCGCCCTCGAAGCGCAACGTCTCCTTGAGAACCAATCTGAATTCGGGGACACCGGGGGCTCGATAGATCGCGGCTCCGCGAAGCCAGACCTCGTTGCCCTCTTCCCTAGGTCCTTCGATCGCTTCGAGTTCACGGCTTTCGAAATTCCGGTCGAATCGATCGAGCACATCCTTGAACCAGCCGAGAATGGCTTCTCGACCCTCGCAGCGCTCTGCGCCGAGAATCGGCATACCGATCTCGTAGACGGCGTCTTCGCTGAAGAATTCTTCGAGCGCGCTCCACTCGTCATCTTCATAGGCCTTCTCGAAGGCAGCGGCATAGGCCGCGAAGCGGGGAATATTCGACAATCGAGATCTCCTTGCCGGGCGCAGGGAACGAGCGGTCCGTCTTGGCCGCGGCGATTCTCGTCGCGACCCTCCAGCCGAACCCCGGCCAGCATACACTGAACGGTTCTCGAAAGTGGTCGCAGAGAGGATCGGGACGGCGAGACTCCCACGCGGAAGATCGACTAGACTCTTTTCGCTCGGCAAGCCGCCCCTTCCAAGGAAACACCGCATGCCCCGCCCCTTTCGATTCGGAGTTCAAATCCACAGCATGCCCGCCGACAGCTGGCAGGATGACGTCCGCCAGCTCGAGTCGATGGGTTTCGATTCGATCTTCGTGCCGGATCATTTCGGCGATCAATGGGATCCAACGACCGCCATCGCGGCGATTGGCGCCGTGACCGAGAAGATGAACGTTGGAGCGCTGGTCAATGACGTCGACTATCGCCATCCGGTGGTCTTCGCGAAGGCGGCTGCGACTTTGCAGGTCATGACCGGCGGTCGCCATATCTTTGGAATCGGTGCTGGCTGGATGGAGACCGATTATGTCGAGGCGGGAATGAACTACGACCGTCCGGGCATTCGCATCTCACGACTCGAGGAAGCCCTCAAGATCATTACTTCGATGTGGGAAAACGAGCGGACGACCTTCGAAGGCGAACACTATTCGATCCGCGAAATCGCAAGAGCAACGGACCTGCAGGGTCAGCGTCGGCCGCCGATCTTGATCGGCGGCGGCGGACCACGCATCTTGCGTCTAGCCGGACGCTACGCCGACATCGTCGGAATCAATCCGAAACTCATCGAGGGCAAGGTCACAAAAGACACGCCCGCGGACAGCACCCCCGAGCGCATTCGCGAGAAGGTCGCCTGGGT
>CAWLAJ010000379.1:0-3555 GCA_963854795.1 Deltaproteobacteria bacterium UBA4427
TCGACAAGATGACGTCGCTGATGTCACTGGTCTTGCGGCCTTCGCTGGCAAAGAGCGAAGAAAGTGAGATCACGAGTTCATCCGAGGTCTGTTCCCGCTTCGTGGACAATCGCCAATGCTGAGCCAGATTGGCTTCGCCATCCACATAGTCGTAGACGCCTAACGAGACGTTGGTGTTTCCAATATCGATGACCAGTAGAATTGGCTCGCTCAATGGTCGATTTCCTCGGTTCCCGCGATTCCTTCAAGAGACTGTATACGAAGAGCCTCTAGCCTCGCTTGCCCGGCTCCGGCTTCGCAAGCGTGACGTCACCGGCCATGACGGAGATGATCTGCCCCGATCGGGGACCTTCGGAGATCTCGACCTCGAGTGCGCCGTTGGCGGCAATTCCCAGTGCGCGACCCTTGATCCGTCGCCCCGCGAGTTCTTCGATTCCAACGGGCTCGCCGGACATGCGGAAGAAGGATTCGAAGCGCGGTCGGACGGCCTCGAACCCGCTTTTGGCGTGTCGATCGATCTGGCCTTCCAGGTTCTCGAAGAGTCGCCGCGCGAAGGCGATGCGATCGACGGGACCGCCGAGTTCGCTCGACAGGCTGGTGGCCAGGTGTCGAAACTCGTCCGGAAAGATCTCACGATCCACATTCAGATTGACGCCGATGCCGAGTACCGCGAAGGTCAGCCGTGTGCCTTCGGCACTGCTCTCCATGAGGATTCCCGACGTCTTGCGCCGATGGATCAGGACATCGTTGGGCCATTTGATTTCCACCGCGGATTCGTCGTCGATGAATTCGGCCACGGTTTCGGCGACGGCCACGGCCGCGGCGAGAATCAGCGTCGCCGCATCGCCGATCGAGCCTTCGGGTCGAAGCAGGATGGACGTGTAGAGATTCTGGTAGGGCGGAGAAAAGAAGCTACGCCCGAGCCGGCCGCGGCCCGCCGTCTGACTCTCGGCGATCACCGTCGTACCCGCCGGCGCGTCCCGTCGACCGAGATCGAGGGCCACCTGATTGGTCGACTCGGTTTCGTCGAGATACTCGATTCGCTGGCCGAGCCAGCGCGTCTCGAGATCGGGCTGAATCTCTTCGGCGTAGAGGCGATCGGGGACGCTCGCCAGGCGATAGCCTCCGCCCGGTTCCCCTTCGATTTCGTAGCCACGCTTGCGAAGCGCGCCGACATGTTTCCAGATCTGTGCGCGCGAGACACCGAGGCGCGTCGAGAGCGCTTCGCCCGACAAGATCGAATCCGACTTCTCGCGCAGCGCGGAGAGCACTTCGGCGGAACCGCGACTCGCGGGTCTCATGACGGCTCGCGCGCGCTGTGCTGATTGCCCGACTGCGGCAGCAAGTCGATTTCCAGGGCGACGTCGCAGGATTGGACGGAATGGGTCAGCGCACCCATCGAAATCCGTGCAATGCCCGTCTCGGCGTAGGCCCGCAAGTTCTTGCGGTCGATCCCGCCGGAGGACTCGAGTAGCACCGACTCTCCATGGCGTGCGACGATTCTCTGGGTCGTCTTCGGATCGAGATTGTCGAGCAGCAGAAAGCGCGCGCCGAGTTCGACCGCTCGGTCCGCCATGATTTCGGACTCGACTTCGATCTGAACGCTGATGCCCTCCGGTGCCTTGCACACGGCGCGTTCGACGGCGACGTCGAGGCTTCCCGCGGCGGCAATGTGATTGTCTTTGACCAGGACTGCGTCGTAGAGACCCACGCGATGATTGAGACCGCCCCCTACGGCGACCGCGTATTTCTCGAGCACGCGCCAACCCGGTGTGGTCTTGCGGGTATCGACGAGATCGACGGAAAGATCGGCCACGAGATCGACGAGTTCGCGGGTCTGGGTCGAGATACCACAGAGTCGTCCGAGGAAATTAAGAGCGGTCCGTTCCGCCGTCAAGATCGACGCGTATCGTCCGCTGACGCGCATGAGGACGCGACCCGCCTCGACCCGGCAGCCGTCCGACAGATCCTCTTCCAACTCGATGCGGAGATCGGGATCGACCCGCGTGAACACTTCATGCAGAACGGGGAGTCCACACACCACCATGGGCGCGCGGGCTTCGATGCGGGCTCGGCCCTCGCGATCGACGTCTACGACGAGTCTGCTGGTGAGATCACCCGGTCCGATGTCTTCCGCCAGCGCGATGTCGAGCAGAACGCGCCATTCTTCTCGCGGCGGGAGGGTGACCATGCTCGAGACTCCTTCGGTCAACTCCGTGGGGTGCCCTGGATCCGTGGAACAGTGGATCGGGGTCGCCGAGTCTATCGCAGGCGCGCTCGTTCAGTCGCTCTCGCCCTTCATCTTGCGAATCTCTTCGCGAACGAGGGTCTCGGCCATTTGCGGAATGACTTCCCAGGCGATCTTCTCGACACGATCGATCACCTGTTTGACGATCGATTCGGAAAGGTCCGAGAAGGCCTCCCACGCAACCTTTTCAAGGGTCTCCTGAATTCTCTGTTCGACGAGAGGCGATAGATCCGGGACCCGCAGGTCGTGATTCGAGGTGGCCGACGGGGCGCCGATTTCCAGTTCGTCGTGGCGCGATCCGATGGCGATGCCCTCGCTCGAGGGCGGACTGGCCGTAGGTTCTGCGGCGTCCGGAAGACTTGGCGCCGAGGCGGTTGCGAGATCGCTGGCGGAGACGTCGAAACCGGCCGCGAAGGAGTCGTCGACCACGGGAACTGGGGCCGCGGGTTGTTGGGAGCCGGCGGTCTCCGTTTCCGAGGACGGTCCGACCAGAGACGGGTGGGAATCCGAATCGTCGGTCGCCGGGCCGACGAGAATCTGGGATTCCGAGATGTCCATCAACGAGGAGAAGGACTCCGCATTGCGGTCGGTCGTGGAGTCCACGGGTGCTTGCTCCGAGACGTCGAAAGCGAAATCGAGTTCGTCCGCGGATACGTTCGAAGGGCCGAAGTCGAGGGTGTTCGCGGGCGTCGGTGCGGCGATCGGATCGGCCTCGGCGAGGCTCACGTCGAGGTTGGCGACCACTGTTGCGCTGGGGCCGGCGGAGCCGAGTCCCGAAAACGGTGGACTAGAGGATTCGGTCGGACTCGGCGCGGTGACGACGGTTTGATCGATGGCGGCCGACGGAGCGTGAATCGTGAGATCTTCGAATTGCTCGTCAGCCGTGTTGACGTGGGGGGGTTCTTCGACGGCGATGGATTCGAATAGGTCGTCGTTCCCGGGTGATGCGCTGCTCGAGTCCGTGTCGAAGCTGTAATTCGGAGAGGTCGCAGCGTTGGTGTCATCGATTCCGGCGACGAGGGTCGCGCCGGGATCCGCCGGGACCGCATCGAGGGCAGACCCGAGATCCACTGTCGCGGGCGGAAGAGCCGTCATCTCCTCGGCCAGATCGAGATCGTCGCCGAATTCATCGAGCCGGTCACCGCGACTCGGCGGTAGTGCGCTCACCGGTTCGGGCAGGGCGACGATGGTCGCGTCGCCGTCCTCAATGTTGGCGATGTTGGCGATGGGACTGGCCTGTTCAGCCGCAGGTTCTCCGCCTTCCGGCGCCATGGATTCGCCGAGCGCCATCGCGCCGCCCCGCGTGT
>CAWLAJ010000380.1:0-3544 GCA_963854795.1 Deltaproteobacteria bacterium UBA4427
TTCGCGAACGATTTCTTCGAGCGCCGTTTCGTCGCCCTCGAACCGCTCGAGCAGCTCGCTGTCGGTGAGATCCCCGAGCCGGCGAAGAAGATCGTGCAGACCGTCTCTGTGCTGCGCACGCCACTGCACCACGGTGGCCTGCAACTGCGCTTCGATCTCGTCAATGACTTCCCGGTCGAGCAGCTCGCGCAGCGCTTCCGCACCGAGCAGCTCACGCAACATCGCCCGATCGAGTGTGAGCGCCTGACTGCGTCGCTCCGCGGCCGGCATGTCGGTCTGATAGAGGTAGTTGGCCGTATACGAAAAGACGAGCGACCGGGCAAAGGGCGAGGGCGAAGGGGTCTCGACGTCCTCGACTTCGATTTCACGCGAGCGGATTCCCGTGAGCAGCTCCTTGAGCCCGGGAAGATCGAAGACATCCTGCATACACGATCGGTAGGTCTCGAGCATGATCGGAAACTCCGGAAACTGTTTCGCCACGGAGTGCAGGTTCTGCGCGCGAAGGCGCTGGACCCACAGTGGCGTTCGAGCGCCGGGTCGCCAGCGCGGTAACAAGAGCGCGCGTGCGGCATTCTCCCGGAATTGCGCGGCGAAGAGCGCCGAACCCGCTAATTCTTCGACAACCAGCTCTTCCACGTCGTCGGGGCTCGGCAGAAAGAGATCGGTCGGCGGTGGACGATCCGCATCGACGAAGCGAAACATGATCCCGTCATCGGTCCACAGTGGCTGCGCTTCGAAGCCGCCGCGCTCGGCGAGACGAGCCGTGATCGCAAGGGTCCACGGCGCATGGATGCGCGATCCAAAAGGCGAGAGGATGCAGATGCGCCAATCCCCGAGTTCGTCGCGGAATCGTTGGATCACGATGCGCCGATCAGTCGGACAGCTCCCCGTGCATTCCACCTCGCCCTCGAGATGATCGATCAGATTGGTGGCCGCATGCGCATCGAGGGCGAATTCCTCGGTCAACCACGCTTGCCTCTCAGGCTGTTCGAAGAACTCGCGAGTGAACCGTCCGAGCGCGCGGCCCAATTCGATCGGCCGTCCGGGGCCGTCTCCGCGCCAGAATGGAAGCCTTCCCAATTCTCCGGGCGCCGGAGCGACGACGACTCGATCTCGCGTGATCTCGATCGCCCTCCAGCTCGATGCGCCTAACGTGACGACGTCCCCTGGCTTCGTCTCGTGAACCATCTCTTCATCGAGTTCGCCGATACGCGGCCCATCGACTCCGAGGTGGACCGCATATTGTCCGCGATCGGGAATCGTTCCCCCCGACAGAAGCGCGATCCGTCCCGCCCCCTCCCGAATTTCGAGCAGGTCGGCGTCGCGATCCCAATGAAGGCGGGGCCGGAGTTCTGCGAAATCCGTCGAGGGGTAGCGTCCTGCCAACATATCGAGAACCGACTCGAGGAGCGGCCGTCCGAGCTTCACATAACTCGCCGTGCGAGCCAGAATCGACTCGATCTCCTTCACCGTGATCGGCGCTTCGGCGGCCAGCGCCACGATTTGCTGAGCGAGAACATCGAGCGCGTTCTCAGGGACGTGGATGGCTTCGACGTCGCCGCGGCTCATGCCTTTTGCAACCACGGTCGCTTCGAGCAGGTCGCCGCGATTTTTCGGAAAGATGACGCCACGGCTGGTCTCGCCAACCGCATGACCCGCGCGACCGATCCGCTGAAGCCCACGCGAAACCGCGCCGGGGCTTTCGACCAGGAGTACGAGCTCCACCGAAGCCATGTCGATTCCGAGCTCGAGAGAACTCGTCGCCACGATCGCACGCAGACTTCCCTCGGCCAGAGCGCCTTCGATCTCGCGCCGCTTCTCGTGTGCAAGACTTCCGTGGTGTGCTCGCACCAGCGGTTCGCCGGCCAGGTCGTTCAGTCGCTGGGCCAGGCGTTCGCAGAGGCCACGGCTGTTCACGAAGAGAATCGAACTCTTGTGCGCGTGGATCAGATCGAGCAACTCGGGATGGATCGCCGACCAGAGACTGGTGTCGGGCTCGCCATCTAGGCCCGCCGACGCGTCACGGCGACGGCCCAACTCGGGGCGCGTCATATCGGGCACGGGAACGGAGACGGTGAGATGGATTTGCGGCGCGCGACTGGTGTCGACGATCTCGATGTGTCGGTCGCCGCCCAGGAATCGAGCGATCGCTTCGGCAGGCCGCGCCGTGGCGGACAAGCCGATTCGCTGCGGGTCGCCGCCCAAACACTGCCGCGCAACGCGCTCGAGTGAAAGCGCTAGATGAACACCCCGCTTGGTGGGCGCCAGGGCATGGATCTCATCGACGATGATCGTCTCGACGGAGCGAAGCGTCTCGCGCTGCTGGGAACCGAGGATCAGATAGAGAGATTCGGGCGTCGTCACGAGAATGTCGGCGGGGTCGCGCCCCTGCTGACGCCGCTCCTTGGCAGAACTATCGCCGGTTCGAATCGCAATCCGCGGCGCTCGAAAGTGGACGCCCGGCTCGGTGCCCGCCGCCGCCTCGGAGGCGATGCCCGCGAGGGGAGCCCGAAGGTTTCTTTCGATGTCGTAGACCAGGGCCTTCAGGGGCGAAACGTAGAGAACGCGGACTCCCGAAGGCGAGTCTTCTGGAAGCCGACCGAGGCGATCGATCAGTGCCAGAAAGGCGGCCAGCGTCTTTCCGCTGCCGGTCGGCGCGACGAGCAGCGCGTGTCGGCGGTCGGCGAGGAGAGGCCAGCCCTGGGCCTGCACCGGCGTTGGCGCGTCGAATCGAGCCGAGAGCCACGTTCGAGTCGCTTCGGCGAAGGAGTCGGGGAGGCCATCCATTCCGAGAGCTTAGGAGTCTGCGCGGCCGCGTCTACGCGGGCGCGTGACAGACCGCCTCGACATTGTTGTCATCCGGATCCAGCGCGAAGGCACCGTAGTAGTCGGCGTGGTAGATCTCTCGGACGCCGGGTTCGCCGTGATCCCGACCACCGGCCGCCATCACCGCCTTGTAGAACGCATCGACACCCGCGCGATCGGCGGCCGTGAAGGCGACGTGTCTCGGGCTATACGCTTCCTTCACCTCGATGACCCAGAAGACGGGACGGTTACTGGGACCCCAGGCACACATTCGACGCTCGGGGAAATCCGGATCCCAGCTGGCGACCATCTCGGTCTGGATTTCGTAACCGAGCGAGCCGAGTCCGGCCTCGTAGAACGCCTTGGCGGCCGGAAAATTCGTCGTATAGCTACTCACGTGATCGATCATGTGGGGATGCCTCCGTTCGCAAGAAAACCGAGCCCGCGAACTGAGGGGTTTCGCGAGCCTGGGAGCCGAATGAGAAGGTGAACCTAGCCAGCCCGGACTCGCCGCACCCACCAGGCGGGCGACTTGCAGCCAAAACTGGAACGCTGTACCAACTTGTAACGATGTCGCAAGCCGAAATCACGTCGATCACACTTCGGGAAGTAAATTGCGAATCTCGCCGACAGCGGATTCTCGACAGTGCCCGACGTCTGATCGGAAACGAGGGGTTGTCGGCCGTCACCATGCGAAGGCTTGCCCGCGATGCCGGACTGAGCGTGACTACGCTCTACA
>CAWLAJ010000381.1:0-3507 GCA_963854795.1 Deltaproteobacteria bacterium UBA4427
TATACACTACAAGGCCGCACGCTGTCAGTTCCAAGGATAGCGTCACAACGGATCTGGCGGCGAAGATTCCCGGCAAATGGACACCGGTGGCGCAACGATTCGCTGCACGAATCGCTTGACTCTAAGCCGCGGGGGGATTGAAGGGATAGAGAAGCAAGTAGATCGCGACGCCCGTGACGGAGACATACATCCAGATCGGCCAGCCGATTCTAGCGAGACGCCGATGACGCACCCGATCGTCTTTCAGGCCGTAACGAATGAGCGCGATGGCAAAAATCGGAACGGTCATCGCCAGCAGAACGTGGGATGCAAGCAACACCAGATAGGCCGTGTGTGCCCAGCCTTCGACGTTGAACGTCGTATTCTCGAAATTCCGTGAGACCTTGTGGCTCACGTATAAAAGAAGGAAGACACTCGACACGGCGAAGGCAGCGATCATGACGATCCGATGTCGGACCAAGTCGCCGCGGCGAATCAATCCCCGACCGATCAGCAGCAACACGGTCGCCGTCGCATTGAGCGCGGCATTGATCGGCGGGAGTTGTGAAAAATCCATGGTCCTGCGCACCTTAGCAGCATCGCCGACCCAGCCGGTTCGCGGCGCGCTCGACGCTGTCGGGGTCAGAGAACGCTGAGCGCGCGTTCGAAGAGTGCAACGGTCGCCGAATGAAGCAGATCGCCGATCTTTCGATCCGCACGACCCGCGCAGGCACGAGCGTGAGTGCCCTCGAGAATGATCCCCAATCGGTAACAAGCCATGACGACGTACCAGTCGATTGCGTCGACACTTCTCATCGACCTCTCGCCGTATCGCTTCACCAATTCCTCGGACGTCGGGAGTCCCCCGTGCTGCCCAAGACTATTTCCAAGCGGAGTTTTCCCCTCGTCATTGGGCCAACTCGCAATCAGCGCTCCGAGATCGAGCAGCGGATCGCCGACTGTCGACAATTCCCAATCGACGATCGCCGCCAGCTCCGGCCCATCGAAAGAGAACATCACGTTCGCCATGTGATAGTCGCCATGCAAAATGCCCGGGCGAAAGCTGTTCGGACGATTCGCTTCGAGCCAGGCTGCGATCCGATCAACACCCGGAATCTCAGGCCCCGGGTAGCCTTCCATTTCGCCATAGCTCTCGAGCTGATGCTGCCAACGCGAGACCTGACGCTCGAGAAAACCCTCCGGTCGCCCAAAGCCCTCGAGTCCCGCCGCCAGATAGTCAACGGCTCCGAGCGCCGAGATTCCATCCGCCATCGCGAAGCCCATCCCGCGTCGCACGTCGCGATCGCCCTCATGCAATTCCGGCAGTCCCGTCGTGGCGTTGAAGCCATCGATCGGTTCCATCAAATAGAAAGCGGCGCCCAGAAGAGTTTCATCCGCGCAGGCGGCGATCAATTCCGGGTGCGGAACACTCGAGCCCTTGAGCGCTCCGAGCACCCGCGCTTCCCGCCGCATCGTCTCGTCGCTGTTGGCGCGCTTGTGAATCGGTGGACGTCGCAACACAAAGTGGTGTCCCCCTCGCTCGAAGCGAAGCAAGATATTCTGCGTTCCCCCAGGAAGCCGGTCGACGACTCCGATCTCGCCGGGCGGCAATCCCTGATCGTTCATCCATGCGTTCAAGATCTCGAGGTCGACCCCTTCGATCTCTTCTCGTCGACTCACCGCCATCCAACCCCTTCATCCTGGTCTTCCGCTTCGGACTCTATCCGTTCATGGGTCCGCGGCTGCGAACTGTCCGCGAGACGATCGATCTCGAGCCCCCGATAACCCGCGCGAAATCCGGCAGCCACGAAGGCGGCGGCGAGACGCGAGGAACGCGCCTTCGCGCCGTCGATCTCCTCGATCCGGAGTCGCCTGAGACCCAGTCGCGAGACACCGGTCGAGAGTCTTCGCAACGCCCGTTCGATCTGAGACGCGCCGGAGTCCGAAGTCTCATCGATGAAGGAGAGTACGCGCGCACCGCCACGGTCGATGAAGAGCGCGAGCCGACCATCCACGATCACGACCGCGGCTCCCACGGCCCGCCGCGGTCGCCCCGCGCCGGACCGGGACTCGGGCCAATCGAGCAGCCCCCCATAGGGCTGGGCCGGATCGGTCGCCGCCAGCAGGACCGCGGGTTCGTCACCGGCGACGGTTCTTAGAGCGCGCAAGCGATCGACCGCGCCGGGAATGGCCAACTGTGCACTCGTCGTCCCGAGCGCGAAATGACCTCGCCTAACACGCCCCATCTCTTCCATCTCTCGGAGAACGGGGTAGATAGAGGAGAAACCTCCTGCCTGCGCCTCGATGGCCATCGCTTCCCTCGAAACGATCCCGTGGCGTTCTAGATAGAGCAGCGTCCGGGCATGAAGCTGCTCGGTCGGTGTCTTCGGATTCGCGAGCAGACTGGCAACGAGCGACCAACGTCCGGAGGTCGCCGAAGCCGGTGCGCGCCGGCCACGACGACGATGTGCCGGAGGGCGAGAGCCCAGAGCCCGCAGTGGCGCGAAGGTGTCGTTCGTAACGAGCCCACGCCAGACGAGATTCCAAAGCGCGCTGAAGAGATCGTCCGTCGAAGAAGCGCCGACGTTCGCAACCAATTCGGAAAAGAACGAGGCGCCGTGTGTTTCGAGCGCTGCGAGAATTCCGCTTTCGGTTGCCGTCAGGGGATCTTCTTGCGTTGGAATCTCGAAGAGCGTCGCGATGCGATCTCGTCGGTAGACGGCGACCCGACCATCCCTGTCCCCGATCGCCCGACAGCCGACCCAGACCAATTGTCCGAGTGCGCCGCGCTCATCGAGCATCCGCGAATCAAAATTCGGCAATCGGGCGGGCAGGATCGATCGCTCGAGTTCCGCGAAAGACAGCGGCAGACCCTCGAGAAGGTCAATCGCCCGGTCGAGCTTCAACTCGGAGGAATCCGGCCCAGTCGATTCGAAGCCTGAAGAAGCCTTCCTCGCGTCAATGCCGTGCCAATCCAACAAGAAGCGACCCAACACGTCGCCGGCCACGGGCGAAATCTCGTCTCGAAGCCGATTCAACGTTCCTCGCTTGATGCGACGAAGCATGTCCTTGTCACACCACTCCGGCCCGCTCCCACGCGGATCGAATTCACCGGCGATGAGTCTCCCCTGCCCGGCCAGAATGGTCAGAACGGGTTCACCCTGTGCAGGGAGGAGACCGAAGCGCCCGGCGATCTCCTCCGTCGTAAAGGGCCCATGGGTTTTCGCGTAACGCATCAGAAGCTGTTCGAGCGGGACCGTCGGCTTCTCCAGGAAGGCGCTGGGTAGCCCCGCGGACAGTTCGACCCCGAGTCCATCGCGGTAGATTCCAGCATCCTCGGCGGCGATCCAGCAAGCTCGATTGGCGACTGTCACGCGCGTGACGCGCTTAGCCGCCTGCAATTCGCGAACGATTTCTTCGAGCGCCGTTTCGTCGCCCTCGAACCGCTCGAGCAGCTCGCTGTCGGTGAGATCCCCGAGCCGGCGAAGAAGATCGTGCAGACCGTCTCTGTGCTGCGCACGCCACTGC
>CAWLAJ010000382.1:0-3506 GCA_963854795.1 Deltaproteobacteria bacterium UBA4427
GATGGGATTCGGAGGTCGCATGAAGCTCGGACTGATGCTGGGATACTCGGGGGCAGAAATGCGCCTGCCCGTCGAATTGGTACAACGTGCGGAGGAGCTTGGATTCGATTCCGTCTGGACCGCCGAGGCCTACGGCTCGGATGCGACCTCGCCATTGGCCTATCTGGCGGCAGTGACGAAACGAATTCGACTGGGTACGTCGATCATGCAGCTGGCGGGACGGACCCCCGCGATGGCCGCCATGCAAGCGGCGACCATCGATGCGCTCGCTGGTGGAGATCGGTTCATCGCCGGACTGGGCGTGAGCGGGCCCCAGATCGTAGAAGGTTGGTATGGCCAACCCTGGGGCAAACCCTATTGGCGGATACGCGATTACGTTTCGATCATGCGCAAGGTTTTCAAACGCGAAGAAGGCGTGACCCACGACGGCAAAGAGATCTCGCTTCCCTATACCGGTGAAGGCGCGATGGGAATCGGCAAGCCACTCAAGTCGATCCTGCACATGAATCCGAAGATTCCGATCTGGCTCGGCACAGGGAGCGAATCGAACGTCAAACTCACGGCCGAGATCGCGGATGGCTGGTTTCCGCTCGCCTTCGTGCCCGGCATGATGGACATGTACAAGCCATGGCTCGAAGAGGGTTTTCGCAGAGCCGGAGGCGGCAAGTCCCTGGACGACTTCGAAATCCAACCCGGCGTGAGCGTCATCGTGACGGACGCGGTCGAGAAAGCGATCGATCGGATCAAGCCGGGCGTCGCCCTCTACGTCGGCGGTATGGGGCATCAGAACAAGAACTTTCACAACGACATGATGGTGCGAAGGGGCTATCCCGAAGCGGCGGCCAAGATCCAGGAACTCTATCTCGCCGGCCGAAAGCGAGAGGCGATCGAGGCCGTTCCCGATGACTTCTGCGACGAAGGCGCACTGATCGGTCCGCCCGAGCGTATTCGCCAGCGCTACAAGGAGTGGGAGAACTCCGGCGCGACCGGGCTAACGCTCTCGTGTCGAGACGTGGAAGGCCTCGAGTTGGTGGCGGAACTCGCCGGCAGTCAGGATCGAAGCTGAAGGAAATTCGTTTCGCCAGAGTCGACGGCGCGCTCTAGCTGACTTGGGTTGACCGGTTCACGTCGAGCGACTCCGCTTGGCCCATCGGTGGACAGGTTCCGGACCATCCCTAGCCCCAGCCGACAAGAACCTCAAAGCAGATCGCTATAACTGAATTCCTCGCCTTGCTCATAAGCCAGCGCGTTGCCCGCCACGATATTCGCCGCCCCTTTCAGGCATTCCATCAAAGAGGGATGGGGCAGGATCGAATCGATCAAATAGGTGTAGGGCAGTTTGCGATCGATCATGATCGAGGCGGTAGACACGAGAGCATCCGCCTCTCGTCCCACCACGCGGATGCCCAGGATTCGGTCGTCGCCTTCGGGCGCGACGATCAGCTTCACGAAACCGAGCGGCGGTTGCATGGCATGGGCCCGATGGTTGCGCCCGTAGGGATATTTGCCGACACGGATCGCACCATGACGTTCGCGCGCCGTGTCTTCGTTGAGTCCTGCACCGGCAATCATCGGGATCGTGAAGATGATATAGGGAACGTGGTCCATGTTCTGTGAGGACGGGCGGCCGAGAAGCTTGTACGCGGCGCGACGACCCTCGGCTTCCGCGACGTGCACGAGGGCGAGATCGACCGGTGTATTGCGATGACCCACATCTCCCACAGCGAAGATGTGTGAAACGTTCGTAACCATGTCGAGATCGGTCGGGATGTAGCCGCGCTCATCGACCTCGACTCCCGCCGCCTCCAAACCCAGGTTCTCGGAGCAGGGGGTGCGGCCGACCGACAGCAGGATGGCGTCCGTCTTCACTTCCTGACCATTCGAAAGGTGGGTTCGGATGCCGTCCGGCTCGCGAACCATCTTGTCGAAGCGCGCTTCGTGGATCACCTCGATGCCCACTCGCTTGAAGGCACGCGTAAGAAATTCACTCAGATCCTCGTCCTCGCTTTGAAGGATTCGGCTCTGCGAGTCGATCAAGGTGACCTCGGTATCCAGTTCGCGAAAAATGCTCGCGAACTCGCAACCGATCACGCCGGCACCCAGAATCAGCAAGGAGGGCAACTCCTCGAGGCCACTAATGTCGTCACTGGTGAGCACGGTTCGACCGTCGGGGACCAACCCGGGGAGCAGACGGGGCTTCGAACCGGTCGCGATCACGATGTGGTCTGCCCGATAGCGCTCCTCTTCGGCCTCGAGAGTGTGGTCATCGACGAATTTCGCTCGCGCGGCAACCATCTCGACGCCTAATACATCGAGCCGATGGGCGAGCGTGGCGGTCAATCCTTCCGCGCACGCCTCGATTCCGCGGGCGATTGCCTTGTACGGTAGGCGCTCGACGCGGCCGAACACGTCGGATCTAAGCGACGAGTACGCCAACTGTCGGCTGATCTCGAATCCCGACTTCGACTTG
Source organism: Deltaproteobacteria bacterium UBA4427 (assembly GCA_963854795.1). Lineage (GTDB taxonomy): Bacteria > Myxococcota_A > UBA9160 > UBA9160 > UBA4427 > UBA4427. The sequence continues at coordinate 2,471 of CAWLAJ010000382.1, forward strand.
AAGGCTCCGTCGATCCCGTAGCCCATCAGAGGCCCATCGTTCAGGACGGCGACACGCTGGCCCTGCATCGCGAGGGTCTGGGCCGCGGTGAGTCCGCCGGGACCACCCCCCACAATCAAGGTGTCGTAATTGCGAATCGTCTTGCCCCCTGCGCGGCTGCGCAGAATCGCGAAACGATAGCTCCGCGACCGGGTGGGAGTCGAGGTCGAAAGGAAGAGCTGTCGGAGACGACGCTGCGTTCGTCATGGAGATGGACCTGGCTCGAGTTGCGAGCCACACCGTTCGCCACGACTTCGGTCGTCACAACACTCTTGAACCTGCGAGTATCGAGCGAGCGACATCGATGATCTTGGTATTCCGCCGCATCGCAAACGCTCGCAACGCACTGTACGCAGCCTCCTCGTCGAGACACTGCTCTTTCATCAGCCGACCCTTCGCACGCTCGATCACCTTGCGATCAGCCAACGTGCTGCGAGCCGAGGCAAGATCGTCACGCAAGGCGCGCTCGCTCGCGAATCGCGCCCGGGCAACTTCGAGCGCATCGCGCAACCGTTCTTTCTGGCTACCCCGCACGATGTAGCTCGAAATTCCAGCCTCGACTGCGGCATGGATCGTCCCGATATCCGTCTCCTCGACGAAAACCGCAACCGGCAGGTTGTTTCGCTGGCCCATCTGGCCGACTTGCTGAATCAGCGCAGCGTCCCGTTCCACGAGGTCCAGAACCAGGATGTCGCAATCGTGTCGATCCAGACTCTTCTCGAATTCACGCGCATCGAGCGCGCGCGCCACGACGTGGCACTCGACCGCCTCGAGTCGCTCGGCGAGCGAATCGGGACGGTCCGTCGTTTGTTCCAGCAGCAAGATCCTCATTGTGTTCAACCATTTCGTCTCGGGCCGAGAACAGATTATGCAATTTCCATGCCGAGCCGAGATTTTCGGTCAGACTCGACAGGAGCCTGCACGTGCCCAGTGCATGGGCCGTCCGCCTCTCCGACCGCCGCTCTTATCGACATCGGCTGCTGATTCTCGTGGCGCT
>CAWLAJ010000383.1:0-3464 GCA_963854795.1 Deltaproteobacteria bacterium UBA4427
CGAATTCCGGAAGACGCGTTTCGGTTCTGCGCGTGAATAGAACAAGATGCCAGCCATGAAGCGACCGGTGGGGTCCCGTCCAGATCGAGTCATCGGGATTCGCCACTTCGAGCCAACTCGCCATCTCGTCACCGAAATGGCTTCGAATCTCGTCGATCGTTCGATCGACATAATTTCGGTTGTACAGGAAACGATCGCCCAGGCCTAACGCATCGCGAAATGAGACTCGCTCCTCGTTCAGTGTAGAGAGCAGCCGCTTCGCCCGATCAGGACCCTCGTCTGATGCCGGGCGGATGAAGACATGCGTAAACGTCACGATCGCGGGAACTCGATAGTCCTCGCGATGCTCGAGATGGAATGCCTCGAGCTCCGCTTCGTCGATCCGCATTTCTTCTTCGAGCAAGCCCAACGTCAAGAATTCGATCTTCTGAGCGAGGCGGCGGCGAATGATCTCGTCTTCGCGATCGAGGCCGAGGGCTCGCGCTTCGCGCACGAGCACTTCCTCGCGTACGTAGCGGTCGATCCACGTCCGACGCGAATCGGCATTCATTTCCGCAAAGAAGCGGCGCAATTCGACTTCGTTCACTGTCTTGGTCTTGCTCTGCACGAATGCCAGGAGGGCGTCGCGTTCGACAACGATTTCGAGAGAATCGGCACTCGTTTCAGAATCGTTTTCAACGCGAAACCAGGAGAACCCTAGGAAGAGGACCATCCCGGCGATGAGAAAGTGGACGGCGGGATTGCGAAGAAAAGCCATCAAGATTGGGCGTCGCGCGCGGCGGTCAGCCCGCTCAGGGCGTGTACCAGATCGGAGAAGTGTAGGCGCGTTCCTGTAGGGTCGGTGGCTGTTCGTCTGGAGGCTCCGTCCCCAATGCGATCCCATCGAGGAGCGAATGGCGAGCGGTCGGAATCTCCAGGACACGGACATAATAGAAGGAGCGCTGGGATTCATCAAAATCCGAATCGGTCCAGACCGTCACCAGTTCTGCGGCGCCGATCGTGTTCGTATAGTGGCCGGTCTCGAGATCAACGGTATTGCCAACCGCCTCCATGGAGCCCGAAGCATCGCGCTTTCGATCCCCGGACCAGACGACGTCATAGACTCGTTCCCGCGACAATCCATCCGCGCCGAGCCAACCCTTCACGACCTGAACGCGATCGAGGTTCGCACCGTTAGGCGCCTTGACCGCCTGTATGAGAAAGTTCGGCGCCTCCGGCGCGTTCCCCGAGAAGAGCCCGCGGAGACCGCGCGGCGATTCCCGGCGACCCGCGAGATCTCCACCCATCGAGACCCCCTTCGCATAACCCTTGCCCGCGAGATCCGAAGAAGCAGCATCCTTCGCATCGAAGTCCCATCCGCCAAAGAACCGAACCTTCATGCGCGATCCCGTCGTGGCATAGACTTCGCGGCGGCGAAACGCTGCGAAGATCGCTTCGCGTGTGTTCTCGTCCGCCCAAACTCCGGCGATCCCACCTGCCCCGATATTCCATCCGGTCACTCTGCGACCCACACCAAATTTGTGTTTGGTCTCCGGAGTCGAGTCGAGCGCCATCTTTCCCCAGAAGTTGTCTTCTTCATAAGCCGACAATCCCGAATGCGAATCAGTCGCGCCGATCATTCCGAACTTATACGGATTGGCACCGATCCTTTCTTCGATCTCCAACCCGCGACGCAGAGCGGAACGCGCATAGTCTCCCTTTTGCGCTTTGTATTCCTGATAGTTCGTCTGGATGTAGGAATGGTAGGTTTCGAAGTCGGAGAAGGGATCGTTAGGCGAAAGATCCGGATGTGCCTCGGAGTCGCCTTTGTATTGTGTGACCTCGACGACGGGTTCCCAGCGCGCGCGCATTCGCGCGCTCTCCGTCGTATACGGCGCTTCATTGAGTGATGTCTCGCCGAACATATAACCCTTCGAAATATTCGAGTTGTGGGGGATGGCCACGAACTCGGCCCCGGTCTCTGCAGTCGTCTTGTCGAGCCAGGCCCAGAGATCATCCGGATAGGCACTCTCGTCCGAGCCGAAGGGCATGAATTTTCGCGCCGTCTCACCATCGGCGGGCGTCATCACGACGCGATGAAGGTTTGCGCCAGAGGGAAGCGAGCTCCATTCCCAGCCAATCATCGCCGTAAAGTGTCCCGGTTCATTGTGTCGATCCGCGGCCGCCGTCGTCTCCGCCCAGGAATCGCGACGAAGACCGTCGGCGATTTCACCAACCGCGAGAAGATTTGGCGCACCGGCTTCTGAAATCGGATCCTCCGTATCGCCAGGCGCAACGGCACCCATGGGCAGAACGCCAGCGAATATCTTGCCGCCCTGACCGCTGTCGAAGGCGTCGCGAACTTGCTGTGCGAATTCGGCACCGGGTCCGTCGTGTATGTCGTAGTAGAGTTTTCGAATCACACCCAGAAATTCCGCGTGATCCGCGACGACGAGAAAGTCGAGCGGATCCTTCACGCGGACCCGGGCACGGTGGTAGGGATGGATCACCGGGAGACCCTTGGCCCATCGATAGGCGGTATCGGGATCGGCCGAACGGTTGCCGTTCAAGAAGGCGTCGAAGGAGTACGCGGTATGAAGATGAGTATCGCCCCACAGGAGCTCACGCGAAGAATCCGCGACGGCCGGCGATGTGAAGAGAGAAATGAGGAGGGCAACTGCCATCGCTCTCACAACACGCGTAACTGCCATGAGGGATCGACTGGACACAATGGTAGACATTGAAAGAGCCCCTTCCGTTTGGTTTGCCGGGATTGTGCGGTCGAGGACGATTTCGCACCGAACACGTGACGAGAAGCCGCACCGGATCAGGCCCAAAGAGAGGTGATCTCCGCTATGGCCGACGATCTAGACCGCCTCGGCGCCGCGCTCTCCGGTCCGGATGCGCACCGCTTCCTCGAGTGGGAGAACGAAGATTTTTCCGTCTCCGATCTTACCGGTATTGGCAGCGTCCACGATCGCTTCGATGACTTTGTCGACGAGATCGGCAGTGGTCACGATCTCGAGTTTGATCTTCGGCAAGAAGTCGACCACGTACTCGGCGCCCCGATAGAGTTCGGTATGGCCCTTCTGCCGGCCGAAGCCCTTGACCTCCGTCACAGTCAGGCCCTCGACTCCGATTCGGCTGAGCGCTTCTTTCACCTCGTCGAGCTTGAAGGGTTTGATGATCGCCTCGATCTTCTTCATGTCCCGACTTCTCCCTAGTTCCTGGTCCGCTGTCCCCGGCGAATCATTCCGGGTGGCCGTACCGAGGGTTCACTCCATTGATTGACCCGCGGGAGACCCGCTGGGTCGCCACGGTAACACAATCTCCCGAGACGAGTCCGCGTGAAGTGATGCACAAACCCTTGGCAGTCGCTGCCCGCAATAGGGCAGGCTCGTTCTCGGAGCTTAGCCATATCTTGCGAATCGGGTTCCAATTAGAGCCAACGGTCACTTGAGCCGAACGAGCCAACAGTGCGAGTC
>CAWLAJ010000384.1:0-3427 GCA_963854795.1 Deltaproteobacteria bacterium UBA4427
TGAGTGAGGCGCTGTACACCACTCGGTCGACGGTCGCGAAGATCGACGGCCTCCATCGGCGGGCGACGCTCGAGGACGGAACCGCCCTTGAGATGGGCGTGCATGGGCCGATCAAGGCCCACTACGGACTCGACTCGCAGCCCGACCTACCGCTTCCGGTTGACTACCTGGTCGCAGCCGCAGCCGGCTGACTACTCGGGACTCTCAACGGCGCACTGGAAGTGCGCGGGATTCAGGTAGCGAACGACGCCATCAGCTGTACAGCGGAGGGCACGAATGAGGTCGTAGACCGCATCATCTTGCTGACGAAGATCCATGTGTATTACACGCTGCGTCTGCCCGCAGATGCACCGCGGGACAAGGTGGATCGTGCTCTGGAGACGCACGTGAGCAAGTGCCCGACGGCGCAGAGCATCAAGGATTCGGTGGAGATTACGTGGACGGCGGATATCGTGGCGGCCTAGGCGATACCCTTCCCTGCTATCGAAACGTTGGTGCTCTCTTGCTGAACGACCTATCACGAACGCCAAAGGTACATGGGGGGGTAAGCGGGTATTTGTCCATTATGTAGTCCTGTGGAGATTGCCTGGGGATGACGTGCCACGGATCGTCGACGCTGTGCACGTCTGCAATCCATTGAGGGCATAGCCAAGCGTGGCCGTCCTTCGTATCACATGGTCCATGATGACGCCCCCGACAATACTTGCAGCGACCTAGGACCATGGCGTGTTCGTGCTCACGGAAGGGGGCCGCCGCCACGAGTTAGCTGGTGAAGCAGTCGGAGAGCTCGCGGCCGACGGACGGGGAGGCGCGCTCGCCATCGTTGGTGGCCACTCTCTTTATCGTCGCAACTCCGAAGGCGAGTGGAGTTGCGTCGCCACGAGCGAGCTTCAACTGGAATGCTCGGTGGCCGTGGGGGACGTCATCTACGTCGGCACCGAGGATGCACACCTCCTGCGCATCCACGGGAGCGGTGAGGTTGAGCGGCTCGCCGGCTTCGACGCCGCGCCGGGCCGAGAATCGTGCTACGCGGGTTCGGTACTCGTGGACGGTCAACTGCTCGGTCCGCCGCTGGCGATGCGCTCGATGACCGCGACTTCGGACGGGGGCGTGTTGCTTGCCAACGTTCACGTCGGGGGTATTTCGAGGTCCACGGACGGCAGTGAGACGTGGCAACCCACCATCGACGTCGAGAGTGACGTGCACGAGGTGCGCGCGCGCACCCCACACGTCCGGGCGTCGTGACTGCGGCAGCGGCGATCGGCCTCTGCGTGAGCGTGGATGCTGGCGCCACTTGGACGGTCGAGCATGCCGGCCTGCATGCGTCGTATTGCTCCGCGGTAGCGTTTTCAGGCGACGACATTCTTGTTTCCGCCGCCACCGACCACTTTGCTACGAAAGGCGCGGTGTATCGACGCCCGCTGGATGCTGGTGATCCGCTTGTGCACTTGGGTGGCGCTCTGCCGAGATGGCTCGACGGCATCGCCGACACAGGCTGCATCGCCACTCGCGCCTCAGCGCTCGCCATCGCCGACAAGGCTGGGAACGTCTATGTGTCGACAGGCGGCGGCCGTACTTGGGATCGTCTCGCCGACGGCCTTCCGCCCACGAGCAGTGTTCTCATCGTCTGAGAGTCCGCAGCCAGCCTCCGCCTCCATACAGGCTCGGGATCCTCTGAGCCCGGAACACATGCCAACCGCCTGCGTCCCAGTCGGCTTCCACGAGTAACTCGAAGACCTTTTCTGCCGGCGACTCATGGGTGACCTCCATGATTCGAGCCGACCTGCGTCCGGCCGCTGCAGCGGTCGCGACTCCTGAGGTATCGGCGATAAGCCCTCCGGCGGTGATCAACACATTCTCCGTCACCGGCAACCAATCCGCATCGCTGACGAAGAAAGAGTAGAACGGTTCGTCGGCGCCACCGCGATACTCCCAGACCTGGCGCACCTCCATCACTTCCTCATCGATCTCGTATTCGACAGCTCGACTGTATTTCTCCGACGCCGGCGCTCCTTCTTCGGCCGGCCCATCTCGGTTGGTGCCGTTGTCGAACATCAGCACGGTCCCTTGCGGCGTGACCATGGGCGCGTGCTGATGGTTCTGCCATTCGAGTTCACCCTGCGGCGAGAGCAGGTACTCGCTCCAGGCACCCGACCACCGGTCGTGTTGCCCGAGAATCCAGACGAGCTCTCCCGACTCCGCGTCGATCTTCACTACGGCGTCCTGCACACGCGAAGAGACGATGAACGCGCTGGTCGCCGGGTCGAAAAAGACGGCGTTGACGTGGGCCCAGTCGATCAACGTCCCCTCGACACGCTCTCCGTAGAGCTCCTGCCAAAACCCGCCGCCGAGCCCTGTTCCCGTGCCCGTGCGGAAGGGGTCCAGAATGTCGAGCAGCTTGAGTTCTCGCTGCACTCGACCATCACGTGAGAATTCGACGATCACGTCCCCAACGACGCTCGCGACTTGTGTTGGTGCCTCAGGATCGAAGGTGCTCGATGGATACTCCTCGTAGTCGCGCACCTCGGTGCTCACGGTGAGCAGATGTCCGGAGGGCATCTCAAGAAGTTCGTGGTGGAACGTCTCCGTCTCGACTCCGACGCTGCCTTCGGGCATCTCCTCCGGTGTGCCGGTGGCGTGCCATTGCGCGACGACATTGCCGAGCATGTCGATCTCCACACCGCGCTCACGGCCGGACTGGTAGAGCACGTTTCCGCTGGCCAGTAGTCGCGCATCCAGGATGTCGTGGTCCGCCACGTAGTACCAGACGACCTCACCCTGTGCATCGACAATGACGATCGCCCCGAAATCATTGTCGGCTCCCTCCTCGGGCCACCTTATCAGGTTGAACAGAGTCGCGCCCGGTTCCATACGCTCGGGGTTGGATTGCTTGAGCACGAAGCGCGGGAAGTCCTCAGGCAGGGGATCGGTACCGAGCTCGATTGCATCGGATGCGGTCTCGTTGCCCGCTTCGTCGGTGGTGACGACCACGATTTGGTGATTCGTACCGGCCCGGAGTCCGAGCATAGGAATGCGGTGCTCGGTAGCCAAGTCGACCCCCGGATCGACGTCCCATTGCGCGCCGTCGCCCTCGATACGGAAGGTCACGGTCGCCGGTTCGTTGGTGCGGACGAGGACCGATGCCGCCAAAGGTGCGGAGGGGTTGGCGTGTGCGGTGATCGCGAGCTCCTCCAGGATGGGGGACGTCCTGTCGCCACAGGCCGCGAGAACCATCGGGAGCAAAACAACCGGAAGGGCACGCGGATTCATGCGGTCTCCTGAGCGCAGATCATGGTTGAGCCAATAGCTCACCGACGCATCGTAGGTGGGGTGTCCGGCTGCGAGCAACCAAGGCCTAGGTGGAACGAGTTCTCGCCACATGCCCCGATCCTATCACTCGCCTACGTTTCGCCCACAAGCAAAGGAC
>CAWLAJ010000385.1:0-3412 GCA_963854795.1 Deltaproteobacteria bacterium UBA4427
TTTGGCACCCGAGGGCCGAATGGGGTACCAACTCAGAACCCCCCAAAAATCAGCGTGGAGTCTTCGGTTTTCGGCCGTTGGCTTCTTGGATCCCCAAGTCGGGATTGGTGTTTTCGGCTTCAGGGCGCGCGCCAGAATGTCCGTCCGGTCAATCAATACGGGCGCAAAAAGGGCGCGAGATCTGAAAACGGGACGCCGGTTTCGAGGCCTGGAGAGGCAGGAGTTCCTCTCCGATCCTGGACTGAATTCGGCCGTCGAATTCACCTAGAATCGGGGGTAAGGTGCCGCGCGGGTTGGGGCCCTCGATTTGAGTCGCTGTGTTCGGGTCGTCCACCGAGCGCGCGAAGCGGGTACAGATCGAGGCGAGCGCCCCATCTTCGCGTCGGCCGGTTCTTCGTCGGGGGTCGGAAGGTTCGTCCGTCGAAGAGCGATTGAAGAGGGGGTGTCTTGCGCATCAAGAGTCTGCAGCTGCACGGGTTCAAATCCTTCGTCGACCGGACCGTCTTTAGTTTCGACGAGGGAATGACGGCCGTCGTCGGTCCCAACGGGTGCGGAAAATCGAATGTCGTCGACGCGATCAAGTGGGTGATGGGCGAGCAATCGGCTCGTCGCCTACGCGGCAAGGGCATGGACGATGTCATCTTCGCGGGCTCTGAAAATCGACCTCCGATCGGCATGGCCGAGGTCACGCTGACCTTCGACAACTCGGACGGCAAGGCACCCGCGGCCTTCGCGGCCTACAGCGAAGTCGAGATCGCACGCCGACTCTACCGCTCCGGTGAGTCGGAGTACCTGATGAACAAACAGCCCACGCGGCTGAAAGACGTGCACGACTTCTTCCGCGACACCGGGATCGGGATTCGCGGCTATACGATCGTCGAACAGGGGAAGGTCGCCGAGATCGTCTCGGCGAAGCCCGAAGACCGCCGCGGACTGATCGAGGAAGCCGCCGGCATCAGCAAATACAAGGCGCGCCGTCGAGAAGCCGAAGGCAAGATGCGTTCGACGGAACAGAATCTCGTTCGCGTGACCGACGTACTCGGCGAAATCCGACGCCAGATCAGCACCCTCGAACGCCAGGCGAAGAAAGCCGCTCGCTACAAGCGCCTGCAGGAAACACAGCGGGTGCTCGAATTGTCGCTGGCCGCCGACGAACGCGCGCGACTTCTCGAAGAGGTGGATCGTGAGACGGCTTCGCTGACGGTCTTGAGCGATGAGATGACGGTGCTCGAAACCCAACTCGCCGAGCGTGAATTGGCGGCCCAGGAACATCGCATCACGCTCGCAGAAGCTGAGAAGGCGGTGACGGCGGGAGCCGAAAAGCTCTTTTCGCTGCGCAGCGAAATCAAGAATCTCGAGGGACGGATCGAACTCGCTCGTCGCGAGCGTGACGGTCTCGAAGAATCCAGTACCTCCCGCCGAGAGGAACTCGGTCAGCTCGGCGAGCAGTTGGTCGTCGCCGAGCGCGAAGTCCTGGGCGCCACACAGGAACTCGAGCAGCTCGAACGCGGTCTCGAACAGGAGCAGACCTCGATCGAGGCTGCGGAACGTGAGGTCCAGACGGCGCAGGAAGCCCTGCGCGGCCACGAAGCGGATCGCGACCTCAAGAATACGGCCCATGTCGAGCTGCTGACCTCGGTGGCGCGGCTCGAAGATCGCATGGCCCATCTTGGAGATCGGCAGTCGGCGATCGATCAGCGAATGCGCGGGGTCGATGCCGATGTCGACGCGAAACAAAGCGAGGCCACTCTGGCGGGCGAAGAGCAGTCGAGCCTCGAGGAGGGTTTACGGAATCTGCTCAGTGAACGCGACCGACTCCAAGAACAGCTACGCGAAGCGCTGCGCAAACATGATCTCGCGAAGCAGACTTTGAAGGAAACCACCTCCGCCGAGCAAGAAGCCCTGAAGCTCGCGCAGACGACGCGCGCGCGTTTCGACTCGCTGCGCGAAGTCGTCGGGGGACGCCAGGATATCGGCACAGGAGCCCGCCATCTTCTCGAAGGTGGCGAATCCGTTTCGACACGCCTCGGGCTTAGGGGCCTGGTTCGTGAACTGCTCGAAGCGGATCCGGAAGTCGAACGTGCGGTCGAGGCCGTGTTGGCCGATCGTGCCGACGCGATCGTGATCAACGAGTCGAAAGGCGCGCTCGCGGCGCTCGAAGCGCTGCGAGAAGACAACGCCGGGCGCGGAGTGTTTGTCGTCCAGCGATCGGTGCCCGAGATCCAGAGTGGAACGGTTCCCCTGGGCGATCCTCTCTTGAAGCGAGTCCGCCCGCGCGCAGGAAGCGAAGGCATCGCTCGCAGTCTGTTAGGCGACGTCTACTTGATCGATCGACTCGAACGCGCCTTCGATCATTTCGGAACGGGTCGCTTGCCGGCGACCTTCGTGACGCCCGCCGGCGATCTGGCGACACCGGACGGGATCGTGAGCGGTGGCGGCGATTCGGCTGCGATCGGCGTCTTCACGCGCGCGAGGGAAGTGAGAGAACTCGATGTCGAGGTGGCTCAGCTCGACCTGCGAGCCGATCGGGCGCATGCGGCACAGGTGAGCGCGGACGATTCGCTGGTCCGGGCGAGCGAAGAACTCGAGAACCTCCGCAATCGGCACCACACCGCAGCGCTCGCCGTGGCGAATCACGAGAAGGATCTCGAACGCTCGGCCGAAAAAGTCAAACGCATTGGTGAATCCCAGCAAACGCACGTGGCTGAGCGATCCGACCTGCTCGGCGAGCAGGAAACCGTCGGCGGTGATCTGGTCCGTTTGGAAGAACAGCTGAAATCCCAGCGGCTCGGGCGCGAGAGCAGTCAGCGCGCCGTCGACGCAGTGGGCCTCGAAATCAGCTCGGGGGGTCGTGTTCTTTCGAGGCGGGAGAGCAAGGTCGCCGAACTTCGCGTCGGCTATCGCGCCCGCGACGACCAGCGGATTCGTTTGCGCGAGACGGCGACCCGCGCCGCGCAATCCGAACGCGAGACGAGAACCTGGATCGAACGGCGCGAGCAGGAAATTGAGAGTGCGCGCCTGAGACGAGAAGAATTGCTGACCGAGATCGAGACGGCGGAGTCCGAACTCGCCACGCAGCTCGAGGGCGAAGAGGTCGCCAGGCTCGAGAGTGATCGTCTGCGCGAGCGCTTCGATGAGACGGCGAGTCGCGTGGCCGAAATCGACGACAGCGCGCGTGAGCTTCGGACCGGACTCGGCGCCGCTCGCGAGAAGATCAGTCACGCCGAGCTCAAGCAGAGTGAAGCCCGAATGCGGCTCGATCATCAGGCTTCTACGGTTCGCGATCGATGGGAGATCGAGATCGAGCATTGGAAATTGCCGACCCTCGACGAACTCGATGGCGCCGACGACCAGGATGATTCAGTCGCCGAAAGTCGGCCTCCGGCGGGCGAGGCGGAGACCGCATCCGATT
>CAWLAJ010000386.1:0-3381 GCA_963854795.1 Deltaproteobacteria bacterium UBA4427
GCTGCGGGCTCTCGGGCTGCACCCGTCCTATCTGCCCCTTGGGGTGTTGCACCCGGGCGAACCCGGCGGCTGCATTCTCTGCGGCACGTGCAATTCGTATCCCTGCAAGCTACGGGTGAAGAGCGACGCCGACGTCTGCTCGGTGACACCCGCACTCGAGCACGACAACGTGACGCTGTGGACCAACGCCTATACCGAGCGCCTGGTGACCAACGGAAGTGGCGACAAGGTTGTCGCGGCGGAGGTCACACGCGAGGGACAGTCGGTCCGCGTCGAAGCGCCGCTTTTCGTCGTCGCATGTGGCGCGGTGAATTCTGCCGCGCTACTCCTGCGCTCGGCCAGCCAGGTGCATCGCGACGGACTGGCGAACTCGTCGGGCCTGGTGGGGCGCAACTACATGTCCCACGTCGTCACCATGCTCGGCGCCTTCATGCCGCCCCGCCACGACACGATGTTTCAGAAGACCGTCGCCATCAACGACTTCTACTTGCGCGGTCCCGATGCCGACTACCCCCTCGGACAGATTCAGTCGCAGGGCCGCTCTCACGCCGCCATCGCCAGGGCCGCTGGGCCTCCAGGGGCCCGCCAAGTGCCCAACTGGGCCTACGACGCGTGGTTTGCCCGCGGCGTCGAGTGGCTGGCCATGAGCGAGGATCTGCCCCGTACCGACAACCGCGTGAGCGTCACGACCGACGGGCGCATCCGCCTTCAACGGGAGCCGTCCAACGTCGAGGCCCATCGTGAGCTCGTCGCCGTCACCAAGAGATTGCTTCGCAAGGTTGGAGCCTGGTTCGTCATGGCGATCCCTACCGGTGACTTCAATACCACGCACCAGTGCGGCACCGCGGTCTTCGGCACCGATCCGAGGACATCGGTGCTGGATTCCTGGTGCCGTTCCCACGACGTCGAGAATCTTTTCGTCGTCGATGCATCATTCTTCCCGTCCTCGGCATCGGTGAACCCGGCCCTCACCATCGCTGCCCAAGCCCTCAGGACAGCCGACCATATCCAGGAATTCCATTTAAGCTAGGTAGGAGTGTATGAAGGCACGATCGTTGAGTCACACAGCCATCACGGTAGTTAACTTCGACAGGTTCGTTCAGTTCTACGCCGAGCACTTCGGCTGCCGCCTCGTCGGCGTCTCAGAGAGTGACTCGGCCAAGGTGCGCACGTTCTTCGGCGTCGACGCCGAAGAGCCGAAGTGCAAGATCGGCTGGCTGCGAGCTCCGGGTGGTGGCATGCTCGAGATCTTCGAGTTCACCCCGCAGCAGCCGGCCCAGGGCGTAGTGTGGAGCCGCGTGGGAATGACGCACATAAGCTTCGACGTGAACAACTCCTACAAGTGGCACGATTATCTAGCGAAGCAGGGAGTTACGATCGTCAGCGAGGTCGAGAAGTCGAAGCACGGGCACACGTTCTTTTTCGTCAAGGACTGCGACGGGAATCTGATCGAACTGATCGACTTGAAGTACCGCTACCCGGCCCTCAAGTACCTGGGCTGGCTCGGAGGCTGGCTCTTTCGCCGTGGAATGTACAAGAAGCACTACGCGTAGCGGTTTTCATCGTGCCGGAGAGCGAGTCGAACCAACCGCCACCAACCGGGTAATGGGACAAGGGTTCGAACCGCGATCCTGATTATCGGTCAGGGCCTCTGCCGTTGAACCCAAGTCCGACGCCGTACAACTTTGGGCTGAGATTCGTAATCCGTAGGTGAGTGATCCAATCGCGGAATACAGGTTTGTGCTCACCTTGTGCCGAACTATCGAACCACTATTGGGACTACGGAGCACTGTGCGCGATCAAGGATCTGCCTAACCTCTAGGCTCAACAACAATAAAATTCCCTACCGTAAGGTGTGGGGTTCGATCCCCGCCCCCGGTACCAATGACTTATCGGGATTCGCGTAGCATGCTCCGCTGTATAGCGGCGATGTCGAGCATTGGAGTAGAAATCCTCGGCGCGGATCGAAGCCCGAAGACGCAAGCGGTCTCCCGAGCTGAGCGCCGAGTTTCAGTCATTTTAGTGTCTCACTCGGGGATGGTTGAAACCCCTCGCCTTTAGGAGAAGCCTTAAGGAGGCATGCGGTACGGTCTTCGGATGAAAGGATACCGGAAATCATCGCACACGACGTACCAGTTAAACTATCACTTTGTATTCATCCCGAAGTACCGCAAGCTGGCCTTGAGAGGAGATGTAGCGGTTCGGCTGAGGGGTCTTATCCGAGAGATCTGTGCTCGAAACCAGATAGAAATAGTGAAGGGTCCTGTACGGCCAGAGCACGTGCACCTGTTGTTGAGCGTACCACCGAGTCTGTCGCCGAGTCGTGTGATGCAGTTAATCAAGGGCAAGTCGTCACATCGTTTGATGCGCGACTTTCGGTCGATCCGCAAGGAGTTCTGGGGTCGGCACCTTTGGGCCCGTGGTTACTTTGTGGCGACGACGGGCAATGTGACGGATGAGGTGATAGCGAAGTAAATAGAGCTTCAAGGTGACGTGCCCCAGGACGACGATAGTTTCAAGGTAAGCGAATAGCGAATTGCGGCAAGACCAAGCCGACTTTAGTCGGCGACCGAACCCATCGCCTTTAGGCGATGGAGCGCACGCGCTTAGTACTTTCGCCTCCGCCTCCAGGTCGGCGTGGGTCAGCGGGTGCTCGTCGAGCCAGTCTTCGGGGAAAGCGATCGATAGGCTCTTCTTGGCCCCGGCGGCGGCGACGGGCGGCAAGGCACGCGGGCTGCGGTGGCGGTTCAATAGAACGGCGATGCGGATCAGAATGGCCAAGCGAAGCGCGGTCTCTTCATCGACCATGAGATCTTGAAAAGCGATACGGTTGAGCTTTCGGCGGTGAGCGCCGATGAAGGCTGCGAGCAGCGTCTGGTCGTCGCGGGAGAAGCCCGGAAGCTCCCCGTTGGCCACGATGTAAGCTCCGTGGCGGTGGTAGCCGCTATAGGAGATCGTGATGCCGATCTCGTGGAGCTGCGCCGCCCATGTGACGAGGTGTCGGAGCTCGGGGTCGTCCAGGCTCCAGGCTTTTTTTAGCTGCTTCAGCGCGAGAAGAGCGGTGCGCTCTACTCGGTCGGCTTGCGCGGTGTCGATGCGATATTGCTACACGAGGCGTTGGATCGTACGTTCGCGCGTGTCTTCGTGGCGGTTGCGGCCGATGAGGTCATAGAGAACGCCTTCTCGAAGCGCGCCGTTCGACCGCTCCATGAAGTCTACGTCCAGCCCCTCGAAAACGCTCCGAAGGATGGCGACGCCGCCCGCGAAAACAGGAGCCCGTTCGGGCGTCAGACCCTGCAGGGACAGCTTGCCGACCTTGCCTGCCTCGACGAGGGCTTTCGATACCTTCTTCAAGCCCTTTTTCGTGATCCCCTGGCCCCG
>CAWLAJ010000387.1:0-3337 GCA_963854795.1 Deltaproteobacteria bacterium UBA4427
TCGAGTGGAGCCACTCCGATCGATTTCGCCTACGCGATCCATAGCGAGATCGGCTCTCACTGCGCCGGTTCGAAGGTGAATGGTCGGCTGGTGCCCCTTCGACATCGACTGAAAGACGGCGATACGGTCGAAATCCTCACGAGCCCCAGCCAATCTCCCAAAAAAGATTGGCTCGAATTCGCGGCTTCGAGCAAGGCCAGGAATCACATCCGCCATTCGATTCGCCAGGCTGGAAAGTCCCGGGCGATCGATCTCGGACGCGACATCCTCAGTCGCGAACTGAAGCGCAATGATCTCAGCTTGGCGAAAGTGCGAGAGGACGGGCGCCTCGCGCGCTACGCAGACAGCGAATTCGGCGGAAAGAGTATCGACGACGTCTTCGCAGCGATCAGCTACGGGAAAATCCCGGCTGGTGTGCTCGTTCGAAAGCTCATGGGGGGCGTCGAAGAGTCAGAGTCCGAGGCCGGAGCCGCCGCGATCGTCGTTCCGAAGCGCCTGCGGCGACTCTTTCAACGCGAAAGTCGCCGCTCTTCCTCCGGCGTTCGTGTCTCCGGTACGCCGGATGTTCTGGTGCGATTCGCGGGATGCTGTGAGCCCCTACCGGGCGATGACATCATCGGCTTCGTCACGCGGGGCAGGGGCGTAACCGTTCATACCCGTGGATGCGTGAAGGTTTTCACTCTCGATCCCGAGCGGCGCATTCCTGTCGAGTGGGATGTCGAGACGTCCGTTCGGCGCGCGGTCTCGATTCGGATCATGAGTCGTGACGAGCCCGGTATCCTCGCCAAGATCACCAATACGATTTCGGCGGCCGGCATCAACATTGGATCCGCGAAAGCCTCGGCCAACGAGATGCCGGGCAAGGCTGCCGAGCAGATTTTCGAACTCTGGGTGGCCGACGTGAGTGCGCTCGCCGGAGTGATGCGACAGATACGCAAGGTCAAAGGCGTCCGATCGGTCGAGCGAATTCGAGGATGAGCGCGCCTCTTTCAGTCTGCATTCTCGCATGTGACGAAGAAGACGAACTCGAGCGCTGTATCCGATCCGTTTCCTGGGCCGATGAAATCGTCGTCGTGGTCGACGAAAAGAGTCGAGACGGGAGCGAGGCGGTCGCGAGACGTCTGGCATCTCGCGTGGAACGCCGCCCCTATGCCGGCGACATCGATCAAAAACGCTACTGCACGACGCTGGCCAAGAACGAATGGCTTCTCGTCGTCGACCCCGACGAAGTCGTGTCCGACGAGTTGGCTGAGTCGATTCGCGCTTGTCTCGAGAAGCCGGTCGAGGCCGTGGACGGTTCCTACGCCGCTGCCTACGAAGTGAATCGGTTGACTTATCACCTGGGTCGATGGATTCGACATGGCGACTTCTACCCCGACTGGAAGCTTCGGCTCTTTCGAAAGTCCAAGGCCCACTGGCTGGGCCGCGATCCACATGGCCGCGTCGAGGTCGAAGGCACGACACGTCGTCTCGGCGGCGAGTTGCTGCACTACAGCTACCGAAATCTGGCCGACCAGGTCGCTCGCATCCAGTTCTTCAGCGACCAGGCGGCGGAGAGCCTCGTGCACGAGGGAACGAGTTTTCGCATTCGGACTCTGATTCTTCATCCGCCGGCACGCTTTCTACGATGTTATGTCTTGCGCAGCGGTTTCCGGGACGGCCTTCCCGGATTCATCATCGCCGTTTCGAGCGCCTTCTACGTCTTCCTTAAATACGCGAAGCACTGGGAATTCGAGGCTGCTCACAAGAATGCGGACCCTCGTACTTGAAGATCCTTCAGCTCGTGAGCGATTGGAAATGGACCGGACCGGCCGAGCCGATGCTGGTTTTGATGAAAGCGCTTCGCGATCGCGGCCACCAGGTCGATCTGGTCTGTCCAGAGCCACCCAGCGGATCGAATCGGAGTCTCTGGCAAGAGGCCTCCGCTCGAAGGCTCGATCCGATCCACGCGATCGCGCCGATCCGTAGTGCGATTGCGTCCGGCGATTGGGACCGAGTGCGCCTGCTGCGCGATTGGCTCGAAACGAGTGAACTCGGTGGTCCCTACGACATCGTCCATTGTTGGCATGGTCGAGACCACGTTCTGGCAGCACGCGCCCTCCAATTGTGGGGGCGTGCTGACTCGATGTTAGGCCGGGCCGGTCTGGTCCGGTTCCTGTCTTCTGCCGAATCCATTTCGGCCTGGCCCTGGAATCGCTGGCTCTTCGGACGCGCCTGTGACGGCCTGATCTGCGTGAGCGAGCAGGCGGTCGTGGTCAATCGTCAGTTGCGAGGCGGTCGGGCGATCTCGGCCACGTCGGGGGCGGTCGATTTCGATGTACTGTCGACGCGCAAGACGCCTTCGGAAATTCGAAGCGAGTGGGGCGTGCCGCCTGGAGCGAAGCTGGTCGGTGTCGTGGCTCGAATGCAGGCCCATCGTCGTTTCGATCTCTTGTTCGATGCGCTCGCTCGGGTCGTGCGCGAAAGGCCCGAAGTCTGCCTGGTCCTGATCGGACGCGGGACGCGAGAGGAGGAAGTCGTTCGCGGGCCCTTGCGTGAAATGGGCCTCGAGAAGAATGTGATTATCGCGGGGTATCGGACGGAGGACTACGCCGATGTACTCAACGCCCTCGATCTGTTTACCTTCCTCGTGCCGGGTTCTGATGGAACCTGTCGAGCCTTGTTGCAGGCTGCGGCGCTTGGACTGCCGCTCGTAGGAACGCGCCGCGGCGCGATTCCCGAGATCATTTCGAACGGACAAACGGGTCTGCTCGTGGCGGAAGACGGCGCGGCGTTGGCCGCCGCCTGGTCGAGTCTGTTCGATGATCCGTCGAGATGTCTCGCAATGGGGAAGGCCGCGCGGCGCGAGGCGTCCGATCGATTTCGCCCTGATCGCTTCGCCGCCTGGATGGAACGCTTCTATGCGGACGTGCGGGGTCGCGCCTGAAATCTGCGCCGTGTTGCTCGGGCGAGATCTCGGACTTCAAGCCGGTCTTCGAGAGTCAGACGGCTGCGAGTTCATTCAGCCCGATCAGTTCGCAGTAGAGCCCGTCGCTGCTCATCAGGGTGTCGTGATCGCCGACTTCGGCGACCCGTCCCTGGTCGAGAACCACGATGCGGTCGGCGTGTCGAATCGTCGTGAGTCGATGCGCGACGATGAAGATCGTCCGCTGGCCTCGAAGCGAGTCGATGGCGAGCTGGACCGCTCGCTCGGTCTTGGCGTCCAGAGCACTGGTCGCTTCGTCGAAAACCAGAATGGCGGGGTTGCAGAGAATCGCTCGTGCGATCGTGATGCGCTGTCGCTGGCCCCCGGATAGTCGAAGTCCGAACTCGCCGACCGGAGTCTGGTAGCCGAGCG
>CAWLAJ010000388.1:0-3318 GCA_963854795.1 Deltaproteobacteria bacterium UBA4427
CATCCCGAGATTTCGATCCATTGGACGATTCCCGGAGACCATGCGGAGCGCCGGCTCTTGATCGGTTCTGTGGCGGGCGGGGAAACTCTCGTCGAGGGACCCGACGGCCGGAGGGCGACGATCGACGCCGCACGGATCGACGATTTCGCGCGAGACGTCGTCGCATACCGATTCAAGAGCCTTTCGGAATTCGACCTGGTCGATGCGCGGTATCTGACGCTCGACTTTCCGGCGGCCGGTACCACGCAGGAGGGCAACGACGCGATTCACGTCGAGGCGACGCGGACAGAGGCCGGTTGGTCCGGGACTGCGCCCGAAATCGATGCGCAGCGCGCTTCGGCTCTCGTTCGGGAGTTGTCGAGTCTTCGGGCGATCGACATTCTCGCGGATGAGATGGGCCCCAATGAATTGGCCAGCCTCGGACTTTCGCCGCCGCGTGCTCGTATTCTCGTCGGGGGCGGCGCTAAAGGGGGAGGACTGGGGGAGACGCTCTCCGATGTCTCGCTGGGGCGATTGGATCCCGACCGTGGAATCTTTGCCCAACGCTCGGGCGCGTCGACGATCTTCGTCCTGGCGGCGAGCGTCGTCGAGGAAATCCCGATCTCGGGTGAAGCCTTCGTGACCGGGTTCGAGGCGGAATCCGATGCGCTGGCAGTCGATGGCGAGGAACTCGATTCGGAATATCACGAGATCGACTCGTTGGAAGGTGTCGAGATTCCCTAGTCGACAGACGAGCGTTCGAGTGAGTGCGAGCGCAGAGGCGACGTCAGTCCGACCCGGGTTCGAGCTGTCCCAGAAGTTCGTCGTGGACCGCCCGGTTGCTCGCGACGACTTCACGGCCGGCTCGATCCGCACCGCCACCGGAGAAGTCGCTGATCCGACCGCCAGCTTCCTCGACGATCAGGTAGCCGGCCGCAACGTCCCAGGGATGGAGCTTGAGTTCCCAATAGGCGTCGAGGCGTCCCGCAGCCACATAACAGAGATCCAGCGCCGCGCTGCCGTCGCGGCGGATGCCTCGTGCTTTCTTGACGACATTGCGAAAGCTGGCGAGGTTGTCGTTCTCGCTGCGATGGACGTCGTAGGCGAACCCTGTGGCCACGAGTGAACGGCCGACTTCATTTTCCTGGCTCACGCGAAGGCGGCGTTCGCCGAGCCAGGCGCCTTCGCCGCACGCGGCTTCGAAGCATTCGTCGAGAAGCGGGTCGTAGACCACGCCGACGACCCGCTGCCCTTCGCTCTCGATGCCGATCGACACGCAGAAACGCGGAAATCCGTGGGCGAAATTGGTCGTTCCATCGAGAGGGTCGATGATCCAGCGGATGGCGGCCGCCTCTTCGTCCTGCCCATGGCCCTCCTCGGCGAGGATCGCGTCGCCGGGGCGCCGCCTCTCGATTCCCTCGACGATCAAGGCTTCGCAGGCTCGATCGACTTCCGTCACGAGATCGATCGTCGAGATTTTTGTGTCGATGTCGAGGCCGGTCTCGTATCGCTCGCGCTGAAGCGCGCCCGCCTGTTTGGCGAGATCACGAGCGAGCTCGAGTAATTGGGCATGCAGTGGGTCACGGGGTTCGAGTGTCATGGAGCGTTCTTCGGAAGCCGATAGAATCGTCGCGCATTCGCCGTCGTCTGTCGGGCGATCTCCTCGACCGGGCAATCGTGCAGCGCGGCCAGCGTTTCGCCGACGACGGCGACCCAGGCAGGCTCGTTTCGCTTGCCGCGATGGCCCTGCGGAGCGAGAAAGGGTGCGTCGGTCTCGACCATCAAACGGTCGAGGGGGACGGCTCTTGCGACCTCGCGCAATTCGCCGCTGCCCTTGAAGGTGACGATTCCCGAGAAGGAAACGAGCAAGCCCGACTCCATCGCTTGCTGTGCGAATTCGAGATTGCCGGTATAGCAATGCAGTACACCTTCGAGTTCGCCCCGTCCTTCGGCGATCCAGATCTCCAGCAGGTCTCGATAGGCGTTCGGCTCGTCGCCGCGCACGTGAATCGAAACCGGCATGGCGAGTTCTCGCGCCAGGGCGACCTGTTCGGCAAAGACCGCGAGCTGCGTCTCACGCGGCGACTGCATGTAGTGATAGTCGAGGCCGCATTCGCCGAGCGCGACGACACGTTCTTCCGCGAGCCAGGCACGAATGGCACGTCGGTTTTCATCGTCGAGTTCGGAGGCTTCATGTGGATGGACGCCGACGGTTGCGAAGATTCGCGGATCGCTCTGCGCGAGATCGACCGCGTCGGCATTGCCGCGGATTCCGTAGCCCGAACCGATCGAGATCAGCGTTTCGACGCCGCTCTCGAACGCCCGAGTGAGGGCTTCGTCGCGATCGTGGTCGAAGCGATCCGCCGTGATGTGACAATGGCTGTCGATCCACATCGTCTCAGGCCACCACGTCTCGCAGGCCCAGCAAGAGTCGCTCGGCGACCATCTGTGGATTGGCATTTCGTGTGATCAGATCGCGGCGCAACTGTTGGAGGCTGCGGTGGGCATCCAGTTCGCGCGTGGAAGGCCGATCGCCACGCAGGGCGGCCGTCTTCACCTCTTCACAGAGCCATTGGGCGGACACGTCGATCAACTCCGTGACCGCCTCGGCTGCAACAGCACGCCCGCCGCGGTACTGCTCGGCAAAGTCGAGCAGATCGCCGACCGATTGCTGGCCCAGCTGGTCGAGAGTCTCGACGATCTGAGAAACGCTTTCGGGCGCTTCGGGGTCGCGGATCTCCGACAGCGAATCGACCGGGAAGCGAACACGCACGCTGCGTGAGCGAATCGTGGCGATGATGGCCGAGGCATGGGTGGCGACCAGGATCAAGGTGGTTGCGGGTGGAGGCTCTTCGAGCAGCCGGAGGAGCGCGTTCTGAGCATTGGTCGTCAGCCACTGCGCTTCGGCGATGACGGCGACCCGCCGGCCGCCTTCGTTGGCGCCGAGGCGAAGCGCCTTCTGCAGATCGCGAGTCTGCCCGATCGTGATTCGCGTGTCGTCGGCACCGCGTTCCAACCAGAAGAGGTCCGGGTGGTCACCGATATGTCGGTAGGTGGGGCCCCGTTTGCCTTTCCCATCGAGCACGATCGGCGGGATGTCTTCCCCTTCGGCATTCGCGGTGTTCGAGCGCTGGCATCCATCGCAATGCTCGCAGACCGTTCCGTTCGCCCGGTCACAGACGAGCGCTCGTGCGAAATCCCGGGCTGTCGTCGTTGGAATCTCGCCCGAGCCCGTCAGTAGATAGGCGGAGTGGACCCGGTCGTTCTCGACCGAGCGATAGAGGATTTCTGCGGGAGAATTTTCCCCGTGGGCCTTCGGATTCATTACAAACGAGTCTA
>CAWLAJ010000389.1:0-3305 GCA_963854795.1 Deltaproteobacteria bacterium UBA4427
CCAGCGGCTCTGGCGGGAAAGTCTCGAGCTTTGCGGAATCGCCGTCGACCCGCTGCCCTGATCGCTCCGCGATTTCAACGTGTCCCTCTCCACGCCAGACTATTTCAGGGTCAGGTTTGCGTTTTCTGCGTAGTCGATGGGCACTTCGATGACGTTGACGCCCCCCGCGTTCAGGCAATCTTCCAGAAGCGGGAGCAGTTGATCGGTTTTTTCGACGCGATAGCCACTGGCCCCGTAGCTCTCGGCGTATGCGACGAAATCCGGATTCCCGAACTGGAGGCCCCAATCTTCGAAACCGCCCTGTCCCTGTTTCCAGCGAATCATGCCGTACGAGTCGTCGCGCAGGATCAAGGTCGTGACGTTTCGCTTCATTCTCACCGCGGTTTCGAGTTCTTGTGAATTCATCATGAAGCCGCCGTCGCCACAGATGGCCAGAATCTTCCGGTCCGGGTAGACGAAGGCGGCGCCGAGCGCGGAGGGCAGCCCGGCACCCATGGTGGCGAGCGCGTTGTCGAGCAGGATCGTATTGGGCTGGTAGGCCTTGTAGTTGCGAGCAAACCAGATCTTGTACATGCCATTATCCAGACAGAGAATGCCGTCTTCCGGCATCGCTCTTCGGACGTCGGCGACGAGTCGCTGGGGAATCAGGGGAAAGGACGGATCGTCCATCTTCTCTGTCGTGTGTTCCTGGACCTGTTTCTGGACGCTTCGGAAAGTCGAAAAATCCCAGTGGTCCTGAACCTCGATCGAGCCGTTGATCTGCCAGATCGCGTTGGCGATGTCTCCGACGACTTCCTGCTGGGGGAAATAGATCGCATCGACCGAAGCCGAGTCGAAACTCACGTGTAGGACCTTGGTTCCACCATCGCTCATGAAAAACGGCGGCTTCTCGATGATGTCATGGCCGACGTTGATGATGAGATCGGCGGCCGCAGTCGCGTCGTGAACCGAATCATTGTCCGAGAGCGCCGCCGTGCCCATGTATTGTGGGTGTCGCTCGTCGATGACCCCTTTCCCCATTTGTGTGCAGATGAAGGGGATGCCAGTCAATTCGACGAATTTCTTGAGCATCTTGCTCGTGCGTTTTCGGTTCGCGCCGGCGCCCACGAGGAGCAACGGATGCCGTGCTTTCTGGATCATCTCGACCGCCGCGGCGACGGCCTTGGCTTCCGCGGCCGGCCGGCGGGCCGCTTCGGGTGAAAACAGGAAGGGTTCCGCGATCTGTTCTTCCGCGATGTCTTCCGGCAATTCGAGATGGACGGCACCGGGTCGTTCTTCTTCGGCGAGACGAATCGCTTCGCGAACGGCAGATGGAATACTCGCACCGTGAACGATCTGACGGGCGTATTTCGTGACCGGCCCCATCATTTCGACGACGTCGATAATCTGGAATCGAGCTTGTTTGCTCGTTTTGATCGGCTTTTGTCCGGTGATCATCAACATCGGCATGGCACCGAGTTGGGCGTAGGCCGCCGCGGTCACGAAATTCGTCGCGCCCGGTCCGAGTGTCGAGAGGCAGACACCGATCTTCCCGGTCAATCGGCCGAGGGTCGCGGCGATGAAGCCGGCGGCCTGTTCGTGGCGGGTCACCACGAGCTCGATCTTCGAACCGCGAAGGCTCTCCAGCATGTCGAGGTTTTCTTCGCCGGGAATTCCGAAGATATATTCGACGCCTTCGTTTTCGAGGGCTTTCACGATCAGGTCGGAAGCCTTGATCGGACCTTCGATACCAGTCATAGCGAGTTTCCCGGGAAGTCCATTCGGCCAAGGGGTTGATCGATCATCCTACCATAGGCCGGACTCGACCTAGCGAGCCGCCGCACACACTTCGTTCCGGAATCGATCGAATGGACCGTGTTGGCAGTGTTGATGAAGGGGGTAGTCGTGTTCGAGAATGCATCGCAGACGAGACCCCTGAAAGCTGGGATTTCCCCGCAAGCCGAACTCTCGAGTATCGTTGCATCAAGCGCGATTCGTCGTCGGCTGTCAGCAGCCGAATCGGTGGTCGATCGCATGATCGATTCGAACGACTCGAAGAAGAGGAAGCAAGAGCCATGTTCACGATGCGTTTCGATATGCGCGCTCCGAAGTTTGGCGCAGCGGCCGCCGATCTCTATGGCGCCGCACTCGAGATGGCCGCCTGGGGCGAAGCGAAGGGCTGCGTTGCCGTCCAGGTCTGTGAACATCATGGATCGTCCGATGGATATCTTCCCGCGCCTCTCGTACTGGCAAGCGCGATTGCAGCCAGGACCAAGACGCTGCCGATCCAGGTCGCAGCCCTCATCTTGCCGCTACACGACCCGATCGAGTTGAGCGAACAGATGGCGGTGCTCGACATCGTTTCGCGCGGTCGAGTTTCCTACATCGTGGCGATTGGATACGTCCAATCCGAGTACGCGATGATGGGTCGAGAGTTGAAGGGTCGCGGCCGACGACTCGAACAATATGTGCAGGTGATGAAGCGAGCCTGGGCAGGCGAGACCTTCGACTTCGAAGGTCGACCCGTTCGCGTGACGCCGCTTCCCTATACGTCCGGTGGGCCAACGATGTTGATGGGTGGCGGTGTTGCCGTCACCGCACGTCGTGCGGCTCGGCTCGGCCTCGGCATGATCGCGATGGGATCCGACCCGGATCTCGAAACGGTCTACCGAGAGGCCTGCGAGGCCGAGGGCGTGGCGCCGGGTCTCTTCGTCAACCCGGTTCCAGGCGCTGCCATGTCGGCGTTCGTCGCTCGAGACCCCGACGAGGCCTGGGCGAAATGGGGTCCCCACCTTCTCCATGACGCTCGCGCGTACGCTGAATGGATGGGCGATGAAATCGAGTCGGCGACCCGGAGTACGGCCACGACGATCGACGAACTACGGAGCGCCAACGGGAATTACCGAATCTTCACGCCCGATGAGGCCTTGGCGGAGATCAAGGAGCAGGGCGTGTTGATGATGCAGCCTCTCTGCGGTGGTCTACCGATCGAGGCCGCATGGGAGTCGCTCGAAACCCTGGCGGCCGAGGTGCTGCCTAGGCTCTGACTTGGATGGATCGATTCAGGTCTGGAAGAGCAGGGCCGCGCCGATGTAGAGCGAGTAGGCGGTGACCAATACGCCGCCCTGGACCCGGCCGATGCCAGCCGGACGGACGAAGAGGGCCAGGCCCGCGAAGCTGACGAAGATCAGGACGAGGCCATCCATCACGGTGACGTCGGTCGCTACGAGTGGCTTGATGCACGCGGTCAGGCCGAGTACGCCTAACAAGTTGAACACACTCGAGCCGATCGCATTGCCCACCGCGAGATCGCCGTGGCCCTTGCG
>CAWLAJ010000390.1:0-3305 GCA_963854795.1 Deltaproteobacteria bacterium UBA4427
GCATCGACTTCCTATGAGGAGACTCCTCACAGCGAAGCGGCTCCTCACAGCGAAGCGGCTCCTCACAGCGAAGCGGCAAGGAGTGGCGTCCCCAACGGGGATCGAACCCGTGTCGTCGGCTTGAAAGGCCGATGTCCTAACCGCTAGACGATGGGGACGCGCTGGGCGCGCAGTATCGCGCAGGTCTCCTCGCGCGCCACCCTCTGAGCACACCTTCTCGACAACTGAAGTCCCTCAGCGCAGGCGACCTGGGTCGCTAGACTGCCAGCATGACGGACCGACGAATCCATGCCGAACGCGCACAGAATATCTGGTCGAGCTTTCAAAGAGCGGTCGAACCGCTTGCGCGTGGCGCACAGATCGTTCCGGCACCGGAGGTGGGTTTCAAGGAAATCGGCGGACTCCAGCTCGCCAAGGAGGAGATCCTCACCTACGCCTATGCCCAGACGAGTCCCGAGGTCTATGGACGCTGGGGCACGTTCCCGCCGAGTGCCATGTTGATGATCGGTCGCCGGGCGAGCGGGAAGTCGCTACTGGCCGAAGCGCTCGCCGCCCACACGGAGATGGCTTTCATCCGGGTGGATGTCCCGCGTATGGTGCTGGACGTGATTCATGGTTCGGGAAAGGTCGGAGAACTGATCCAGGGCTGGTCCACGGCGCTGGACGAGATGCCGCCGGCGACGGTCTTCTTCGACGAACTCGAGTTTTCACAGGCACACGATATGGGTCGGCGTGCAGCCGAACTTCCGCTCGGACCGATCATGGATTTTCTCTTCGAGTTGATCGACCGCGCGCTCGCTGCGCCACGCTGTCTGGTGATCGGGAGCACCGCGCATCCGGATACCCTGCCCCACGCATTTCTCTCACCGGGCCGCTTCGAACGCGTCATCGAAGTCAATCCGACGTTCCCAGACGACATCATCGAAGCGCTAGAGATCCATGCGCAGCAGGCCGAAGGCCGTGCCGAACGAACACTCTTCGGAGAATTGGACTGGGTCAAGGTCGTGGGCAGCGCTCGGGAGCCGAGCATCGGCGATTGGATCCGCATGCTGCACGCGGTCTTGCGGCGGAAGGCTCGACTCGATGCCGCCGGGGATCCAGCCGAACCGGTGACCAATGATGATTTCTCGCGCGAAGTAAATCGGCTTCGACAGGCCCATACCCGCGTTCATCTCGATGGCGGAAACTATCTGTAGATTGGGTAGATCGAGCCCCACCCCCCCGGATGCCTGTTCACTGCTTTCCAGCTGCAGCCACACTGCACGCGACCGGGAAACCGAGGACGGAACGGCGACGGAGATCCGGCTTTTCTAACGGTTGGGTCGCATTTCGCCGATACGCATGCCTGTGAGCCGGCCGGTCCGGCGCTCGTTCACGGTGAATTCTCTCACGCCAAGGAAGGCATGACGATTCGCCCGGGGGCTTCAGTGGAAGACCACATCGTCCTATTCGTCGACGACGAAGTCAATATCTTGAAGGCGCTCCAGCGCTTGCTGCGAAACGAACCTATCCAGGTTCTGACGGCGAACGGTCCGGCCGAAGCTTTCGAACTCATCGATCGATGCGCACCCCAGGTGATCGTCTCTGATCAGCGGATGCCCGACATGAGCGGCGTCGATTTTCTCGCCTCCATTCGGGACCGACACAGCGACGTCGTTCGGATGATGCTCACCGGATATACGGACATGACAATCGCGGTCGAAGCGATCAACAAGGGCGAGATCTTTCGACTGATCACGAAACCTTGGAATGACGAGGAACTCAAGGCGACGCTTCGCCAGGCCTTCGAACAATATGATCTGAAAGCCGAGATCAAGCGGCTCAACCGCGTCACGCGCGAACAGAATTTCAAGCTCCAGGACATGAACAAGAATCTGGAAGAGAAGGTCCGCGACCGAACCAAACAGCTCGACGGCAAGAATACCGAGCTACGCACCGCCTATATACAGACGATTCGAGCACTGGCGGAAGCCATCGATGCGAAGGACGCGTACACCCGAGGTCATTCGGAACGGGTCGCCGTCTACGCTTCGCGGCTCGGCGACCAGATGGGGCTTCGCAAGGAACTCATCGAACGAATCTATTTCGCCGGCCTACTCCACGATGTCGGAAAGATTGGCATCCCGGATGCCATCATCACCAAGCCCGATCGACTCACGCCGGAAGAATACGAAGAGATCAAGAAACATCCCGAGATCGGCGCCAAGATCCTCGAACCAGTCGAGTTCCTTCATAGCATCGTGCCCTGCGTCCGACACCATCATGAGTGGTTCGACGGCTGCAAGAGCGGCTATCCGGATCGACTGAGGGGCGACCAGATCCCGCTTCCTTCGCGCGTCATCGTGGTGGCGGACACGGTCGAGGCCATGACCTCGGACAGGCCCTATCGCAAGGCCCTCTCGATCGACATTGTCGTGGCGGAACTGCACAAATACTCGGGATCACAATTCGACCCGGTGGTGGTCGACGCTTTCCTCAAACTTCTCGAGGACGAGGGCGATGCCTTCATCTCGAAGGACCAGAAATTCGATATCTACGCGTTCATCGAAAGTTAGGCATCCAAGGCTCCGTTCGTGCGACATCCCCCAAAAAATCCGACTGCCACCGAATCGACCCATTCGCTCGAGATGCTGAATCGACTCGGCTTCGGCCCCGAAACCGTCTTGATGAACGATCCGAAGCTCTTCGTGGATGGACGCTTTCTGGCCTCGCTCCTCGTCGAACTCGAAGACGAACTCAACGAGAGCGACGCCCGTCTCGCGCTCTTCCAGATCGGCCTTCTTCATGGACTTCGAGACGCCGCTCGCCTACGTCGAACCCAGGACGACGAGAGTTGTCTGAAATCACCCGAGACACCCCAGACGACGCCGCTCGTGATGCACTGGACGGAAGGCGCTCGAACCGACGATCAGCAAAGGCTTTCGTTCCGTGGCTGTTGGCCGGAGCGCCATGAAGCGGTCGCCCGGCTCTCTCGACTCGGCACAGCGGACTCGCCGCAATGCTCGATGAGCGCGGGTTATACGACGGGATGGCTCTGCGGATCGCTCGATCGATCGATCATCGTTCGAGAGGTCGAATGCGCCGTGAACGGCGGAGAGGTCTGCCGGTTCGAGGCGCGTGAAACCTCCGCATGGCAAGAAATCGACGCACCCGATGTGCAGACAATTCTCTCCCAGGTACCCTTCGAGGCCTTTCGCAAGGTCGCGGCCAGTCCGGCGATCGAACGCGATCTCAATCCACCGATCGGCGCCGACACGAACGAGGGCGGCTTCGATCGCTCCCAGGCTGCCGTACATATCTGGGGC
>CAWLAJ010000391.1:0-3304 GCA_963854795.1 Deltaproteobacteria bacterium UBA4427
AGGGCAATGACTCATAGCGGCGCACAAAATGGCCCGGCGAAAATCGCGCCGCTTCCGAGTCGACGACGAAATCGGGACAGCGCGCCAGCAGTTCTTCGAGCGCAATGCTCGTCTGGAGCCGGGCGATCGCAGCTCCGATGCAATGGTGCGCCCCGTAGCTGAAGCTCAGATGGCGACGGATCTTGCGTTGAATATCGAATTCCGATGCGGTCGGGCCGAACTCCCTCGGATCGCGGTTTCCCGAGGCGTAGACGAGCATGACCTTTCGATCCTTCGGAATGGTCTTGCCATGAAGCTTCACATCACGCGTCACCGTCCGCGCCAGACCTTGTACAGGAGAGGCCAGCCGCAGGATCTCTTCGATCGCACCTTTCATGAGCTTCGCATCGGCCACCAGGAGCGCTCGCTGTTCAGGGTTGCGGGTGAGCAGCTCGGCACCAACACCGAGCAACCCCGTCGTCGTGTCGTTGCCACCCGTCACCATCGTGAAGGCCATGCCGAGCAGCTTGGCAGGCGGTACGGGCTGGCCTCCGAGTTCGGCTCGAACCAGCGTGGACAGCATGTCGTCGCCGGGATCTTTTCGCTTCTCTTCGATCAAGGCGGTAAAGAATGCAAAGAGTTCGCCCACGGCTTCGACCGCCGTCAAGATGTTGCCACTCGCATTCGCGGAAACGATCGCATCGGTCCAGTCGTCGAATCGATCTCGATCTGATTGCGCGACGCCGAGTGAATGAGCAACGACGAAACCCGGAAGCGGCTTGAACAACTCGGCGATGATGTCGCCCTCGCCCATCTCGCGAAGACGCTCGACGCGCGGGACGACGAACGCGCGAATCAGTGGTTCGATCGCCTTCACCTGCCTCGGCGTAAACCGCGGGGTGGCGAGTTTGCGCAGAGCCGTGTGGTCGGGCGGATCCATCATCACGATGGGCGCCTCGACCCCCATCATCTCCATATCGCCGTAGCTGAAGGTCAGTCCCTGGGCCGAAGAGAAGGTTTCGAAGTCGACGGCCGCCTCCATGATGTCCTCGAAGCGCGAGAGAACCCAGTAGTCGCCCTCGTCCGGGGCGGCCGGGTTGACTTCATGCAGCGGGTCGAAATCGCGAAGCGCCGCATACATCGTGAACGGATCGCGCCAGGACTCTGCACTTCGGGGGACGTATTGGGCATCGGATGGGTCGGGGTTGGGGTCGCTGGACATTGAACCTCTCAATTTCGGGAACCCGAATTCTCTGTTGAACATTTATTATATATTGTTTATCAAATAGAACCAAACTTCAACTGTGCCTATTCGGGCCCGAGATTTCCGGGTCTGCCCGCCGGTGGGCGGCCCGAACCGCTTGTTGGATCGAATTCCTTCGCACAAAGTGAGGGCCCGGCCCGAGGAGGCCGCGGCAACCCAGAATTCCGAAGCCACCCGAGGTCGCCTTGAAGTCATCCGAGTTCTACGAGGACGGAAGCGAAAACGCGGACGGGCCGCTCGCCGGCTTGCGCGTCGTCGAAGCCACGACCACCTGGGCCGGACCCATGTGCGGCTGTCTCTTCGCCGATCTCGGCGCCGAGGTCATCAAAGTCGAAACGCCAGGCGGCGAAGTCGCTCGCGTCCTCCCTCCGCATCTACCCGGGACCGATCCAGCGCTCTCATTGATGCAGCAGACGGTCAATCGGGGAAAACGAAGTTTGACGCTCGACCTGCGACTTCCGAAGGGTCAAGAGATCTTCTTGAAACTCGCTGCGACGGCCGACGTCGTCGTCGAAAATTTTCGTCCCGCAACGATGGCCGACTGGGGAATCGGCTACCTCGAACTTCGCAGACACAAGTTGGATCTGGTCTACGTTTCCATCAGTGGCTTCGGGCAGTACGGACCGGACAGTGACCAGGCCGGCTACGACCCGATCGCCCAGGCCTCGAGCGGCTGGCTCTCTTTGAACGGCGAGACCGACGGGCGACCGATCAAGGCACCGACCTTCATCGGGGATGACCTGGCCGGCCTGCATGCGGCCTTTTCGACGCTCGCTGCGCTTCGACATCGCGACCGCACCGGCGACGGTCAATATATCGACGTAGCTCTCCAGGACGTTTTGTTTTTTCAATCCAACGGTTTTCCGACGCTGGCCGCGATGGGTGTCGAACTCCCGCGTCTCGGCGGTCAGTTCATGGTGGCCGCACCGGCCGGAGTCTTTCCCTGCCAAGACGGTTTCATCATGGCGGGTGTCCTGACCGATCGACATTGGCAGATTCTGGCGGAGCTGATCGGTCGGGGGGAACTCGGCAAGGATCCGAAATGGGTGACTGCGGCTGTGCGCGTCGCCAATCGCGATGAGGCCAACTCCTTGCTCGAAGATTACCTGGCCGAGCGTTCGGTTCGTTCCGTGATCGAGGATTTTCTGCGCGCCAAGTTGCCGGTCTCGGCTGTCCGCAGTTATGCGGAAGCCGCAGCCGATCCTCACATCCGCGAGCGGGGAATGCTCCAAGAGCTCGAACTCGAGGACGGAACGACGGCGCCGATCGTCGCTCCGGCGGCCAAGTTTTCTCGTACGCCCGCTCGAATCCGAGCGGCCGCACCGACATTGGGTCGGGACAACGAGAAGATTCTCTCTGAACTGGGGCTAACCGGAGACGCGATGGCGGAGTTAAGAGCGGACGGTGTGATCTAGGAGCGCAATGGCGGTCTCACGAGCCACGACTTCCACCGATGCACTGGCCTTGATGCGGATCACGTCGAGATCGGGAGGCATGAGCTCCATGATCTCTCGGTGGTAGCCGAGCCAACGCTCGAACTCCGCCTTCTGTTGGGGCGACGAATCGCGATTGAATCGACCCTTCGAAGTCCTTTCGAAAACCCGCTCCGCAGCGAGTTCGTTGTCGATCTCGAGAACGATCACGCGCGGTCGAACGCGCGCATAGAAGTCGGCAAGAATCTCGCGGATCAGCTCACGACCTCGCAACTCGGGCGAGTCGATGACCGTCGACCAGAGACATTGCGTGAACCCGTCGTGATGAATCACCAATCGATCCGGTACCCGGGCCTCTAGCCGCTGGCTGAAGAGCGCATGGGCAACCACTCTCTGGGAGCGCCGGCTCTCGAGTAATGTCGACATTTTGCAATTCGCTCTTTGAGAGGTGGCTCTCGGCCACTTCCAGCATCGATTTCGAAACATCCACGCCGACCGCCGTGTCGACTCGCGTTTCGAAGAGCTGCAGGATTCGGCCTGTACCACAGGCGAAGTCCAGGAGGGTGACGGGACCCGATCGCGCCTTCCGGTAGCGTGCAAGAATCGCGAGGAGTTCGGACTGCTCGAT
>CAWLAJ010000392.1:0-3283 GCA_963854795.1 Deltaproteobacteria bacterium UBA4427
TCCGGATCCCCGGCACGCGCTCGAGCACGCGCCCGACGCGAGAGACCGCCTCGATGAGGACCGGCGGCGTTGATGGGTGCAGGAAGTCGAAGGCAGAGACTTCGATCTGCCGGAATCCCGCTTTGCGCAGCAAGGACTTCAGCTGCAGCCCGACGAACGCCGTCTCATCGGGTGATTCTCCCATCGCCTTCTTGATCCACGGCACGTTCTTGGTGAGGCAGACCTGCGGGTTCAACATGTTCGGCTCGGCGAACGCCATGCGACCGCCGGGCTTCAGCAGCTGGTGAAGTCGCCGCAGGGCTGGGCGGATCTCCAGATGATGCAAGATGGAGGAGCCGACGATGGCGTCGAAGGGCCCTTCCGAGTCACACTTTTCAAACGGCTTGGCCGCGAACCTCACCTGTCCCCCGATCTGCCGAGCGCGGGCCCGTTCGATCAGTTCTGGTGCGAGGTCCACGGCCAGGATTTCCGCGCCGCTCGAGGCCCACATCTCGGTGAACATCCCGGTCCCACACCCCACCTCCAGCACCCGTCGCCCAGGTCCAAGGTCCCCGGCTGTCGCG
This sequence comes from Deltaproteobacteria bacterium UBA4427, assembly GCA_963854795.1. Taxonomy (GTDB): domain Bacteria; phylum Myxococcota_A; class UBA9160; order UBA9160; family UBA4427; genus UBA4427. The sequence goes on from CAWLAJ010000392.1 coordinate 564, forward strand.
ATCAGATCGGCCCGACGTCGGGCCCGCCGACGTCCCGCCGGGGAGGCCCAGCCCCAGATGCGCTCCGGCTCACCATCGGCGAGAACGCGTCCGTGCGCGGCTTCGTGTTCCAAGCGAGTCTGAGTCGACATCTGGGTCCGGTTCAGATGAGCTTCAAGCGGCGCAAGGCAAACCAGCTCATGCGAAAGAGCATGGCACCATCGCGGAACCGATTGATGTTCGTTTCGCCATAGGTGCGGTTTCCGTACCGCACCGGAACTTCGGTGATCTTCAGGTTGAGCTTGCTCGCACCGAACAACAGATCGAAATCACCGAACGGATCAAAATCTCCGAAGTATGAACGGCCCCGCGCGATCCGCGCGTAGTCGTGCGCATGGAGGACCTTGGTGCCACACAGGGTGTCCTTCAGGGGTTGACCCAAAAGGTAGGAGAAGATGCGAGCGAAGAGCTTGTTGCCGATCACGTTCAGAAAGCGCATGGCCTTGTCATCCATCGGGTAGACGAGGCGGCTTCCATTCACGAATTCTGCTTTCTCGCTGGCGATCACCTCGAGGAACTGCGGAAGATCCGCCGGAGACACCGTGGCGTCGCCGTCGAGGATCATCAGGACGTCACCCTTCGCCCGTGCGAATCCTGCCCGGACCGCGTCACCCTTGCCAGTGCCGGTCTGACGAAGGCCGCTCACGGTCAGGTCCGACCGTCGCTGCATCGCGACCTCCCGCTCGATGCGCGCGTAGGTATCGTCTGAGGATGCTCCCTCCACGAAGATGAGTTCGGTGTGGCGCCCCATGGCGGGGACGCTATCGACGATATTGGCAATGTTGCCCGCCTCGTTCCGAGCCGCGACGACCACTGACACGGACAGCTCTTCCGCCGCAACCGGCCGTGGGGCAGGGCGGGCGACAATCCAGTTCACCAGCGCGGCTTTGCGCAGCAGTGGCAGTCTGGGCCCGAAGCGATTGACCAGCCCGGCCGCCGGCACGGGCGCCGGCAGCAACGTCGACACGTCGGTCTTCACGACTTCGAAATCGGAGAGCCAGAGAAGACTGGTCAGGTCTTCGGTGGTGAGCCAGTTGGTGCGCGCGTGCGGGTGATGCAATCCGAGCAGGCGCAGCGCCCCGAGAACGGGTTGCCACACGCGGCTGTGATAGTTGATCAACAGCCGCGTGCGCCGATGGCAGTACCGATGCAGGTTCCGAAACACCGCCGCCACGTCGTGCACGTGCACTGTAAGATCGGACAGGATGACGTAATCGAATGGCTCTCCCAGATGGGCTGGGCACTCCGCGTCTAGCTCGTGCAGTTCCAGTTCGGGGTGCGCCGCCGCGGCCACCTGCAACATGTCCGGGCTGATGTCGATGCCAACGGCGCGTCTCGCCCTTAGCGAGGCGAGGAGGTCGCCGGTGCCGACACCGATCTCCAGAACAGCCGCGTCCGGCTCGCTGTAGAAGCGATAGCGCCGGACCAGGTCTTGGATATACCAGCGCCGGGCCTTGCGCCGACGGGCGATGTCAGCCGCATACGCGCGGAAGGAGTCACGCACGCGAGAGTGCGTATCCTCCCGTGACTTCGCGGCCTGCGCCTCAGGCGTGGCAGGGGGCCCGGTCAGCAAGAACCCGCCCACATGGGTCTCCTGGCTACGCTTCGGCGAGCCCGTCGGCCGGGTCGGCGAGGCCTGACTTCACGGTAGGGCGTGACCGTAAGAGGGCTCCTGACACGAGGAGCGCACACAGATGACCAAGTTCGACAAGCGGATACACGGGAGCCTCGGTGAACGCGTGGCGCTGCGATGCTATCGCATGGTGCAGCGAGCGCATCTGCTCGAGAATCCACTTGGTCGTCGGGCGTTCCACGCCGGATATCTGCTTTACAAGCGATACGGAAGCGACCCGTACCGGCGACTCGTGCAGACCCAGCCACGCCTCTTCGCCGGGGGGCACATCCTCGATATCGGTGCCAACATCGGCTACACCGCGTCCGTGTTTGCCGAGGCGCTGACGGACGACGCGTGTGTCTTCGCATTTGAGCCAGAACCCCAGAGTTTCTCCGACCTCAGCCGGGTCGCCGAGCGGTCCGGCGGCCGCATCACGGCCATCCGCTCCGCGGTTGGTGAACATGTCGGCGAGGCGCGGCTCGCGCTCAACGACATCCACCCGGCCGACCACCGAATCGCGGTTAGCGAGGAGCCGTCATCGGAGATCGCGCGACGGACAGCACTCCGGGTTCCGATGACGACCGTTGACGCCTTCCTCGAGGAGCGCGCGATTCCCCACCGTGAGATCCGCTTCATCAAGATCGACGTCCAGGGGTACGAAGCGCACGTGGTCGAGGGTATGCATCACACGCTCTTGGCGGCTCGCGGCCTCGCCCTGACTCTCGAGTACGATCCGCAGTTGCTGCACGAAGCTGGCAGGTCCGGCACGGGGCTCCTCCACGAACTCCGCCAGCGCGGCTTTTCGAAGCTGTACATGCTGCACCCTCGGACAGCGCCTACCGACATCACGCTCGAAGCGCTCGCGGGCGCGATGAGCGGCCGCCCCTACTGCGACCTCTTGTTGCTGGCAGACGGACAATAGGATTCCAGTCTCACACGGGCATTGTCAACTTGACGTTGAACAGGCAGGCTGCGCCTCTGATGCGGCGATGATCCACTCTGCCGTTTCAGGCACACGTCACCTCACGCCAGACACCGAAAGCCTGTGTTCTTAAGAGCCGATGAT
>CAWLAJ010000393.1:0-3279 GCA_963854795.1 Deltaproteobacteria bacterium UBA4427
CGGTGAGCGATGCAAACCCGGCGCGCTGACTGTTCAGGGCCGACGTGACGGCGCCGACGAGGAGTGGTGCGAGAAACGCCGTCACTGTGCCGGAGAGTGCGAAGAGACCGAACAATTGCGTCGTCATCTCGGGCGGGGAGAGTCGCGCCATCAAGGTTCGCGACGAGGCAAGACCGGCAACGAAGAAGAGAGCGAAGATCTGGTTCGTCACCAGGCAGAGGAGTTCAGGCAGCGAACGAAAATACGGGAAATCCCAGATTGGTTCGCGACCCACCTCGAACACGAAGAAAATCGTGTCGGGTTGGTACGAAACCAGCACCACGAGGATAAAGGAGCTCGCGGCAATCGAGATTTCGAGTGTGCGTTTCGAGCCCAGGGAGTCATCGATGCGTCCGCCTAGCAGGACGCCGATCATCGCGGAGGCGCTGGTACATAGGCCAAAGATGAGCAGAGCGGTCGTGTCCCAGTCGAAAGTGCCCGAGGCGTAGACCCCGCCAAAAGTCATGACTCCAACCATGCCATCGATCATGAACATGCGAGAACCCAGATAGAGGGCAATGTTCGAGTAGTGTTCGAGGCGACGGAGAGTTGCGACGACGTCCTGCAGCCCCTGCCTGGCAGCTTCCCGGATCCGCAGACTGCCGCCCTCGCCGTCAGGCGTGAAGAGCAACAGGGGAGCGGTCAGGATGAGCATCCAAACCGCGGCCAAGGGTCCCACGATTCGATCGTGTTCGTGCGCGGCGTGGTCGTTCCCGAACAAGGGCACGTCGGGCAGGAAGGACCAGTCCTGGGTTCCCGGCATCGAGAAGGCGAAGAGTACGAATAACATGAGCGCGAGACCGGCCAGGTTCCCAATGGCGAAGGCGATCCCGGAGATGAAGCCCACTTTCGACATCGGCGCCACGCTGGGCAACATCGCGTTGTGGAAGACTTCGGAGATCGTGAAGGCGATATTGATCCCGACGATCAATGCGAGCGTCGCTGGAATACCCAGCCCACTGCCATCGGCGCGAACCGTCCAGAGCAAGAAGGCTCCAGCGACCATGAAGAACACGGTGCCAGCCACCCACGGTTTGCGTCGGCCACTCTTGTCCGCGATCGCGCCGAGGAAGGGGGCCAGAACCGCGAGGATGAATCCCGCCACGGCATTGGTGAATCCGAGCAGACCCTGGCCTTCGACCGGATCCCCGACCACGGTGTTGCTGAAATAGGGATAGAAGCTTCACCGCGGATGTCCTTTCGGGCGATGCTGGCGTCTGCGATCTTCGGCATTGGACGCATCCTTCGCGCCGGGTCCACTGGCCATCCGCCGGCGCTCGAGAAAACGTATCTCTTATTTCGACAGTCTTATCGAAATAAACTTCTCGCTCCGAATTCCTTAATGACTAGGAGTACTTCAACGGTCAGCGGTTGGGTCCGCAAGACGCGGAGCCGGGCGCGGGGGCGCTCAGAACACCACGGATTCGCGTAGACCCGGCGGGTCGATCCGATGACTTGCACCCAGCACGTTCTCGGCGGCGCGAAGTCCGCAGTCGACCGAGTGACTCATCTGGTTATAGGTAAAGAGACCGTTGCGCCCGATCGACTGAATATTGCCGAGCCCTACGAGATGGTCGAGTAGCCGCGTCCTGATCTCCCGGTGACCACGGATCTGGACCGGGCATGCCTCTTTCACGCGTATGGCCTTTCCGCGAATCACGTCCCGTTCCTTGATCAGGCCGATGGCGGCCAGCTCACGGGTCGCCAGCGCGACCAGCTCTTCGTCGCTGCTCTGCCATCGTTCGTCATCGCGAAAGCAGTAGTACTCGACGCCCACCGACTGATGCCCGAGACGACTGGCCATCCGTGGGGTGAATCCGCTGAAATGCGTGATGCGGAAGAGTTCGACGGCCGCCGAGAAGGCTTCGATGCGCTCGTGGGGGAAGCGGGGCTCCGGAGCCAGTATCAGGTTCACCGAGACCAGGTCTCGATGAAAGAGCTTCGCGGCATCGGTCGCGACGGAGGTTTCCGGTTGAGGCTCGAGAGAGGCGATCAAAACCTGTATCGGAATCGTGGAGACGAGATTCGTCGCTTCGATCCTTTGCTCTTCGCCCCCGCCCGACTCTCGAACGATGACGGCGCGAACTCGGCCCTCGGCGTGTTCGACGGCGACGAGCTCGGTGCCTAACATGAACCGAGCCTGTCCGTCTGCCTCGGCGAGTTCGCGAATCCGATCATAGAGAGCGCCCGCGCCGCGCGAGGGAAAGCGGGAAGCCAGAGCTAGGGGCGCGGTCGGCTCTTCGGGTTTCGGCTCCACGGCCCCCGCTCCGGACGATGACCCAAAGCGGCTTCGAAGGGCCGCCGCCACCAGGCTCGGAAGACTCGTCGAGAGGTCGACGGTCTGGGTCACGTAGAAACTCGGGTCGATCTGCGAAAGTGGCCTGCCCCAGAATTTCTCTTCATGAGATCGGTACAGCGCCTGATAGATCTCCTCGCCGCGCATGTTGCGCAGCAGGTCTTCGGCGGAATGAACGTCGGCGGGACGCAGTGTCCGTGCGAGGAATCGAGCGCCCATGCGCGCAATCTTCCACCATGGCTGAGCGAGAATCGCCTCGGAATTCGAGTGGTGAAGGGCCCCTTCGAAGTAGATGGGTGCGGATTCGGTCCCCTGGCGAACGGAATCGCCCTCGCAACCCAGATCCCAGAGCGCTGCGACTTCCTCGCTGCGCGGCTTGAAGAGATGCGGACCGATGTCGAATAGACAGCCATCGAGCTCGAAGGAACGACAAAGACCGCCGACCGCCTGTTCGCGCTCGACGACGGTCACGGGGTGGCCGGTTCGCGCGAGCCGCCACGCGGCAGCCAGCCCGGCGGGTCCCGCTCCGAGAATGACTGTCTGCTCCACCACGGTCTCCTGCGATCGCTCGCTAGACGACGGCAGTCGCGCCTCGCCGTATACCCTCTACTCTAGTACCGAACCGAATGCAGGACCAGATTCGACGCATCGTGATGGGGTGGTGCAATTCAAGCAGGCCCGGTCTCGTTAGGCGTCGGTCGAGGATCCACGATTGAGCAGTCTCAGAAGCGGCCGGCGACTCAGCAAACGGCGATAACCGAAAAGGCCGACGACCAAACCGAAGAGGAAGCCACCGATGTGAGCTTCCCATGCCCCCCCCAGCGGCGCCCGTCGCCCAGCCCACGGCATGGAACAAGATCCAGATGCCAACGTAGAAGGGCGCGGCCAGCTTGAACTGCAAGAAAATCAACATGAACGTCAGCTTCGACCGTCGAAAGAGCACG
>CAWLAJ010000394.1:0-3251 GCA_963854795.1 Deltaproteobacteria bacterium UBA4427
GATATCGGCGGATGGCTCGAGCAATTGCTCGATGAGGCGCTCAGCCCAAACTAGGAGCCTGACCCAAGACTCGTCGCGACGCCCATGCGCCGATCCATCACCGCTGCGTGCGTTGCGAGACCTTGCTGTAGCTCGCGATAGCTGCGGCCCCGCGCCTTCCCAGCGGCGCGTCTCGACACCTGGGCTTCCCACGAGAGTCTTGGGTCAGGCTCCTAGGCACGGTGGGGCTGGAGGACCGGGACCCCGTCTGTCTTTGTCGATCCAACTCCGGCGGCGAGAGAATCGATCTGATTGACCGCGCTACCGCGCTTCGACTGCGCGGTCGGCCGCCCGATGGAGCTCGGCCAGTTCTTCGTCGAGGCGTCGCGCCAGCTCTTGCTCGCGTTCGTCGTCGCCCGCGGTGGCGACCGCGATCTCCTTTCCGAACGCGCAGACGACGCGAGCAAAGGGCAGGGGGACGAGACTGCGATCCCAGCTCTTCAGTCGAATCGAGGGTCGCGCCGAGAAGGCGACGGGCTGAAGGGGCGTGCCGGTGCGGTCTGCGAGGGCGACGATTCCGGTTTTCGCGACCCGCGCGGGGCCGCGAGGGCCGTCGACCAACACCGAGACCGTCGTGCCCCCGGTGAGCTGGCGGACTAGCCCGCGCAGCGCGGCCGCCCCACCTCGCGAGCTCGAACCTCGCACGGGTTCGCTGTAGCCGAGAGATTGCAGGGTGGCGCGGATCAGGTCGCCGTCTCGGCTGCGGCTCACGGCGACGCTGTAGCGAAGGTCGCGGAAGAACCAGGCGCAGGGAAGCATCGATTCGTGAAAGAGCGCGGCGAGCTGACCGCTCCCGGCCGTTGGCGACGCCGCCGAATCCCTTCCCTTTCGTGGATCATCGCCGACGACCTCGACTCGCCAGGTGGCGCCCAGGATTCTCAGTGCGAAGGCGCTGCAGAACCCGAAAATGCGCAGCCGTGCTCTCGCCATGGCACCCGGCGAGCGTGCATCGCTTTGTTGCTGCGACTCTTCAGTCTGGATATTCATCTCGCCCATCGAATGCGTAGGCTAGGCTACTTATCACGCTGTCGAGCATCACTTCGAGATCGAGATGACGCTCTTTCGCCCGATACATGGCGAGAACTGCTGTGTTACCGGTTATCCGGGCATACGCGCCGAACCCGAGGGGGCTTTCGCGCAGCGTGCCCAACCATTCGGAAATCATGGCCGAAACTGTCGTTACCACTGCCAGGCATTACCTTGACCTGACCAAGCCGCGGTTGTTGCCGATGGTTTTGTTCACGGGTCTGCCAGTATTGGGGATGGCCGCCGGCGGTTGGCCGAACCTGTCCTTCTCCTTGCTCGTGATGACCGGCATCGCCTTGGCAGCGGCTTCCGCGAATACGCTGAACGCCTATATCGAGCGAGACCTGGACGCGTTGATGGAGCGGACGAAGGCACGTCCACTTCCGTCGGGACTGATCGAACCGCGATCCGCCCTCCTCTTCGGTCTCGTCCTCGCGGTGGCATCGACGCTGCTGCTCGCCTATGTGAGCGGCCTGCCAGCGGCCCTGGTCGGGGTGGCCAGCATCCTCTTCTATGTATTCGTCTATACCATCTGGTTGAAGCCGCGATCGATCTGGAATGCCGTCATCGGCGGCGCCGCCGGAGCGGCGGCTCCCCTGATCGCAGACGCCGCAGTGAATGGCTCGATCGGCGTCGCGGGATGGACGCTCTTCGCGATCGTCTTCTTCTGGCAGCCACCCCATGTCTGGGCGATCGCTCTCTATCGCAAGGACGACTACAAGGCGGCTGGGATCCCGATGCCGCCGGAAGTGATCGGAGACGAGGCGACGCGGCGGCGAGTGGTCGCCTATACCGCGGGCCTATTGCCCGTGACACTGGCGCCGTATTTCCTCGGGTTGGTCGGAACGATCTATTTCACGGTTGCCTCGGCGGCCGGGCTCTGGTTTCTCTATCGATCCATTCGGCTCTTCCAGGAGCGGACGGACGAGGCCGCGCGCGAGGTTTTTCGCGTGTCCCTGGGATTTCTCTTCGCCGTATTCGTGGCGATGCTCGCGGACCTGCTGATCGCGCTCTAGTCCGTTTAGTCCGTCTCGCCGGTCGCTAGGCGAGGACCTTCCGCATCGCAGCGCGTACTTCCTCTACGAATAGCTCCGGTTGTTCGAAGGCTGCGAAGTGTCCGCCCTTCTCGAGAACGTTGTGGTAGACGAGCTTTTCGTAGCGCGCCTCGCACCAGCGCTTGGACGCTTTGAAGATCTCGTGCGGGAAGACGCTGACGCCGACCGGGACCTTGATTTCGATCGTGGGCGACGAGCCGAAACTCTCCCAATAGAGTCGCGCGGAAGAGGCCGCCGTCGCGGGCAGCCAATAGAGCATGATGTTGTCGAGCATTTCGTCCCGCGTGAGCGCGTTCTCTGGATGGCCGCTGCAATCGGTCCAACTCCAGAATTTCTCGAGAATCCAGGCGGCCTGTCCGGCGGGCGAATCGACCAACCCGTAGCCGACGCTCTGCGGGCGCGTCGATTGTTGCTTCGAATATCCGCTGTCCTTGTTTGAGTAGTGCTCCATCCCCGCCAGCGCACTCTTCTCGAGATCCGAAAGATCGCTCATCGATTCGGGCGTCGGCGGAGCGATGGCCATGTTGAGGTGGATGCCGAGACAATGCGTCGGGTCTTGCGCGGCGATACACGAGGTCACCATCGAACCCCAATCGCCTCCCTGTGCAACGTATTTGTCATAGCCAAGACGCGCCATCAAGAGTGCCCAGGTTTCGCCGATCTTCTCGACGCCCCAACCGGGTTCGGTCGGCTTGTCGGAAAATCCGTAACCGGGAAGCGAGGGGCAGACGACATCGAAAGCGTCTTCGGCCTTTCCGCCGTGTGCGATCGGGTCGGACAGGGGGCCGATCACCTTTTGGAATTCGACGATCGAACCCGGCCAGCCATGGGTCATGATGAGCGGCGTGGCATCGGCCTCGGGTGATCGGACATGGACGAAGTGGATGTCGAGTCCGTTCAGATTCGTCTTGAATTGCGGGAACCGATTGAGTCGCTGCTCGCGATCACGCCAGTCGTATTGCTTGCCCCAGTACTCGCAGACTTCCTTCAGATAAGCCTGCGGTGTGCCTTGTTCCCAGTCGTCGACGGTCTCGGCGTCCGCCCAGCGCGTGTTGGCGAGGCGGCGTTTCAGGTCTTCGAGCTCTTCGTCGGAAATCTTGATTTCGAAGGGGGTGATCTGGCTCATCGTTC
>CAWLAJ010000395.1:0-3247 GCA_963854795.1 Deltaproteobacteria bacterium UBA4427
GCGGTCCGAATGGTTCGCAGCATGGCGGATCGCATCGCCAACGGCCCGCCCCGCCACCGTCCTTGAGCACAGTCCGCACTCCACCTAACACACCGTTCGACTAAGGCATACGCCCCAGTCGCCGACTCGGTCATAGACACGGTTTGTGGAATCCGCGCGACACACGCGTCAAGCCGCTCAGGCTCGCAGGTGACGCCCTGTCGATCGAGAGCGACGATGCGATGCAGCTGCTCGAGTCGATCATGGCGATGGATGAAAGCCGATCGCCGACCGATCGCCTGGCGCCACGGCATGGACTCGCGGTCTTCGCCCATGGCAGCGCGGGTCGAACGCGAATCGCAAAATCGGTTTTCGCTGAGAGCACGATGTGCTTGCTCCTCACTTGCATCGGCGTGTACCCGGGTTGCCCTTGAGTGGATCATTCCATGCCTGGGAAAGAAGCGAAGCTGTCGATCGCGCCATCCGCGGATCTCGGTTCATCCACCCAGTCCGACTGGATCAATCACGCCAATCGGCGACTCGACGTTTTCTCGCATCTCGCCTCCGAGCGAGATAGCGTCTGCGCAATGGAGTCCCAGGGAACCCTCGGCATCATCGTCAATCCGCATTCAGGTCGGGACGCGCGTCGGCTCTTCGCTCGCGCGGGGACCTCAACGGTCGAAGACAAGCGCAATCAAGTCACGCGAATCGTGGTTGGCGCGGCGGCCGCCGGCATCCGAAAGATCTTGCTCTCGCGAGATGCCTTTCGAATCGCATCTGCGGCAACCGATGCACTCGCCCTCGATGTCGAATGCGAACTTCTCGATCTCGAGACGACCGGTCGCGGCATCGATAGCCAGAATGCGGCACGAGCGATGCGTGAGGCCGGCTGTACAGCCATCGTCGCACTCGGCGGGGACGGAACCAGCCGCGCCATTACGCAGGCCTGGCGCGATGTCGCCCTACTCCCGCTGTCGACGGGAACCAACAACGTCTTTCCCTTCGAGGTCGAGGCGACGACGGCGGGCGCTGCCGCTGGACTCGTGGCATCGGGACGGCTTCCGCTGGAGGCCGCGGCCACCCGGGCCAAGTTGTTGGAAGTCGTCTGTGAAGATGGACGCGAGAGTCTGGCCCTGATCGATGCGGCACTGCTGCTCGATGATCACCCGGGAAGCCTGCTACAGGCGGATCCTTCGAGGCTCGCGCGGATTTTTCTCACGCGAGCAGAGCCCGCAAGCGTGGGCCTCTCGCCAGTCGGCGGGCTCCTGATGCCGTGTGACAGCGACGATGACTTCGCCGTCGAAGTCCGTACTCGCCCGGGTCCTCGACCCGGCGACACCGGCAAGACGCTTCGTGCGCCACTGTCCCCGGGACTCTACGAAACGGTCGGAATCGATGGTTTCGACCGCGTCGAGTTGAACACGGAACTCCGTTGGTCGGGACCCGGCCTCCTGGCTTTCGATGGCGATCGCGAAATCGTGCTCGAAGCCGGTCAGGAAGTGACGCTTCGAGTCACGAGAACAGGGCCCTGGGTGATCGAACCCAAACGTGCCCTGCGCGCGGCGGCACTACAGGGGCTCTTTCTCGATCTCGGCCCTTGGCAGGACTCACGCAGACATTCTGGCGGATCTTGCTGTTAGGCTTTCGAGTGAACGCGGTTCCCTTCTCCCGGGCAACTCCCGGGCAACGAATCGAAGGCGATAGAGACCAGGTCGGGGAGGACGCCATGACGCCAAGCCATGATCAGAGCGATCCGATCGAAACCGTTCGTCAGTGGGTCGCAGCGGCCGAACGAATCGCCGTGTTGACTGGGGCCGGCATCTCGACCGACTCGGGCATTCCCGATTTCCGGGGACCGCAAGGTCTCTGGACCAAGAACCCCGAAGCAGAAAAAATGTCGACGATTCAGGTCTACGTGGCCGATCTCGAGGTCCGAAAGCGTTCATGGAAGTGGCGCCTCGAGATGCAGACGACGGAGCGAAAACCCAATCTCGGTCACTCGACACTGGTTCGTCTCGAAGAGCAGGGCCGACTCCATACCCTCGTCACCCAGAACGTGGATGGGCTTCATCAGGCTGCGGGCAGCGACCCCGAACGAATCGTCGAGATCCACGGAACGCTGCGGGAGGTGGAGTGTCTTTCCTGCGGCGAACGCGCACCCATGGTCCAAGCGCTGGACCGCGTGGTGGCGGGCGAAGAAGATCCCGAATGCCGAACCTGCGGAGGAATTCTCAAGTCCGCGACGATCTCGTTCGGTCAGGGTCTGGTGTCGGAGGATCTGGAACGCGCAGATCGGGCTTCGCGCGAATGCGATCTGCTGCTCGCGATCGGCACGGTCCTGTCCGTGTTCCCGATCGCGGCCATGGTCCCGACGGCCAAGGAGGCTGGCGCCCGAATCGTCATCATCAACGGGGAAATCACGGCGATGGACGATCTCGCCGACTTCGTTCTTCAAGGGTCGATCAGCGAGATCCTTCCGCAGATCATCGGCTAGACCCCCAACCCAGAACTCGGGCACGAGCGACGATCAAGTCTGCGGCGCCCGAATTTCCAAGAACGCCTGTATTGAGAACGAGGTGATAGTTCGCCGGATCGTTCCAATCGCGCCCAAAGATCTCCTTGTGATAGCGCGCCCGATTCTGGTCGCGTGTCTCGACTTCCGCGGCTGCATCCTCCTCGGACAGCCCCCATTGCTCGGCGGCCGCGCGAATTCGAACGGCCAACGGGGCCACCAATCGGACGTGAATCGCATCGCGCTCCTTCGCGAGAATGGCGGCCGCCGCTCGACCCACGAAGACGATTCGATCGCGCTGGCTCAGCTCCTCGATCACTTCACGAGTCGTATGCGCCAGCTCGACCGAGAGCGGACCCTTGATCGCACTCGGCGTCGAGATCAGCGCCTCCGGTGACGAGAGTGCGGAAGACTGCGCAAAGCGTTCCATGAAGGTCGGAACACTCTCCTCGAGACCCCGGACATCATCGGGCGTGAATCCAGAGCGCTCGGCCACGACTTCGATGAAGGCATCGTCGATGACGGTCCACTCGAGGGCCGCGGCGACCTCTGCCGCGACCTCCGAAGCCCCGGCTTGAAATTGGCGAGAGATCGTGATCAGCATTTTCATGTCCTCCTCGCAAGCGGCCCTCACGCGGCCGTCGAGAGTTTCTAGTCTTGCCTCATGGCCTGCTGTATGCGCGTATCGAGACTCCGTAGGCTTCGACTCGCCAGAAAGAAGAGGATCGCCGCCACGAAAGCGAGTATCGAAGAGAT
>CAWLAJ010000396.1:0-3236 GCA_963854795.1 Deltaproteobacteria bacterium UBA4427
CCTCCGAGCGAAGCGTCTTTCACGAAAACGGGGAAACCCTGTTCTTCTAGTTTTGCGATGCCGGTAGCGATTGTTGGGAATCGTTCGATGACAGCCTTGGGAACATCAGGGAGCGTGAGTTCCTCGAGAATGATCTGCTTCTTTACGGCGCGTTCGAAAATTTCGGACAGGCATTGAACGCGTGCTTCGTAGAGTGTGTTGCCCGCGCTCATGCCGTTGCTGACGAAGATATTCCCAATGAGATTGGCAGGAATATGGACCGTCTCCTGGTCAGATTGCCGAATGAACGGAAGAGCGCAAATTCCGCGTTCGATCGCTCCAGAATTTGTATCCACAAGATGTGAAGCTCTGAGTTCATGGTCACAGTCAAAAGTTTCCATGAATCGTTCGTCCATCAACCCTTCGGGAAGTGAATCGTTGGGCCCGGGTTTGAACCACCTCTCGTCGGGATAGTGAACAAATTCGGCCTTTGCCCTTTCTTCGCCGAGGTAGTAGTCGTTGTAGAAGTAGTTATTGCTCATTCGCTCGAGGTACTCCCCGAGCGCCGAGCACAGGGCTGCGTCTTTAGTCGCGCCTTTTCCGTTCGTGTAACACATGGGCGACTCGGCATCGCGGATATGGACGGACCACACGTGGGGAACGATATTTCTCCATGCCGCGATTTCAATCTTGATCCCAAGCGACTCGATGAGGCCGCTCATGTTGATGATCGTCTCTTCGAGCGAGCAATCTTTTCCGGGAATCATGGTTTTGGCGCCGTCTTTAGAGTCACTCTCATAAAGAAGGCCAGAGTCTTTTCCCAAAACGCTGATGGAATCGACTTTGAAACCCAGATCGTTTTGAATCACTCTTTTTACAGTGCAGCGGTCCATCGCACTGATGATTCCATCCCGATCCTTCTCGGACATCCCTTCAGGAAGCTCAGCACGAATTTTAAAAATTTGTTGATACCTGTTTTCAGGGTCAACGATGTTGTCCTGAACGATGCTGATGTCTTCGGTTGGAATGTCTCTGGCGTTGCAATAAGCCTTGGCAAAATAGGCGGCGCAGAGTGCCGACGAGGCCAAGAAATAATCAAAGGGACCTGGAGCCGTTCCATCCCCCTTATATCGAATGGGTTGATCGCTGATGACCGTGAAATCATCAAAACTGGCCTCCAGCCTGAGATTGTCCAGAAATCTGACTTTTACCTGCATGTTGTTTCCCGGGGTTGGTTCATCGATTCATCAGCTGTTCGCTCGGACATGAAGGCCAAAGTCGAACGTCGGATTCCCTTGAATAACCATCGGGAGTCTGCTGCTGATGGAGAACATGACGTTTAGGCTCGGTTTTTGACAAGGTACCGGTATCCCTGCCAAGAAGAACCCGCATCGTCGAACCATCAGCCCCGAACCGGGCCGGAACCGCCCCTGATCAGACCCGTCTCGACTTCGGTATCGAAAGACCTCAACCGCCAACATCCCGCGAACTCGCGAGCTTTTCCGGATCCATCCTCAAATCCGAGCGGGAAGTCTCTACTCTTGTTGCCTTGGTGGCGGTGGACGAAGTCTGGGGCGAACTCGTCTCTGGGGGCAGATCCCTGTTCAACTGGGAAAATACAGAGAAATTCTTCAAAACGTGACGTTTCCGGCGGAACCAGAGCTGATTTTCCCGAGCGTTCCCAAGTCGATAGCGACGGATTCCCTGTGATCGAGAACAGGGAATTGATTTCGACGAGCAGGGAAATCCCGCGGCGCGAATAAAAATTGCCGTAGTGCGCCAATACTCGGCCGAACGTCTACGCAGCCCTCCATTCGCAATAGTTGAGAACCCCGCCCAGCCTTTCATGGCGCGCGACGGCTGAGTTCATATCGACGATGCCTTGCAGCTCCTTGATCAGTCGATTGCCGAGTCCCCGTATTGGGCCGTATATCTTCATTTGGTGAGGACACACGCACGGCATTCGAAGCCGACAAGGCACTTGCCCCACTCCACTACGAGGCGTCGATCCAGATCGGCGATGACCAGACCCGCTCGCGCAGGGTCGCGGGGACGCGCGGATCGGGTTCCCGCCCAAGACGCAAGGCGTCGTAGGTCGACCAGCGACACGTCGGGTTCTGGAGAACACGAACGTAATAGAAGGCGCCCTGCGCGGGATCGAAGTCGGGGTCCTTCCAGGCCGTCGTCAGCTGCATTGCGCCGGTGTCTCCCGTGGGCTTGCAACTTGTCAGGTCGACGGATGCGCCATTGTCGGGGCAGCGCAGGGTGGTCGGATCGACCGCGAGCCCATCTGCGCAGGCGATATCGCGGACCTTCTCGTGGGTCGTGCCCTCTGCGTCGATCCAACCCTTGATGATCTGGACACGCTGAAGCGGAGCGCTCATCCAATCGCCTTGCGCCACAGCGTAGAAGGTGGGGCTCGCGGTGTCGCGCTTGGTCGGGCGCAGTACGCCACCCATCGGAACACCGCCCGCGGTCGCGATGGCAACCGCATCACGTTCGCTCGTGATGGTCTCGTCGAAGCCCCAGCCTGCGAAGAAGCGCAGGGTCATGCGGGGCCCCGAGGTGGCGTACACCTCGCGGCGTTTCATGGCGGCGAAGAGCGCGTCGCGCGTATTCTCCTCGGCCCAGACTGCGGCCAAGCCGCCGGAGGTGTGGAACTTGAGCATTGATTGATAGGGCTTGTCGTCCGGGCTCGCATCGCGCAGATCTCGCAGACGCCGGACGGCGGGCGACCTGACGAGGCCGACCTTGTCTACGAAATCCCATTCTTCGACGTCGCCGGGATTCCCATTGTGCGTGTCGGTAGAACCGATCATGCCGAAGGCGAAGGGGTTGTAACCGAGTTCCCGATCGAGCTCGAGGCCGATCTTGAGCCCCTGCCTGGCAAAGCCGGTTTCGAATGCGCAGCCAGTCTCCTCACCGGGCTCGCACGGCGCGAACACCTGACTGAACGCACACTCCTCATCGGTGGCGCCAACGCCCAGCGCACACTCGGATGCGCCTTTGATCTGATACATCTCGGCCAGGGGTTCGCGACGCTTGCGCAGTCGCCATCCCTCGTCGTCGTAACTTCCACCATCCCAGGTGTAGCGACTGTAGAAGAGGCCCCATCCCTTGTTCATGTTGTGGGGGATCGTGAGGAAGTCGCAGTCACCGGTGCAAGTGGCCTCCAAGCCGCGCCAAAGGTCGATGGCATTGCCCACGTCCAGGGATGAGATGGCGTGCTCGGGCAAGTCGCTGCCATTGAAGAGCAC
>CAWLAJ010000397.1:0-3231 GCA_963854795.1 Deltaproteobacteria bacterium UBA4427
GCCTCGTAGGTTGCGAGCAGGTCCCGACGACCCGTGACGACACTGATTCCATCGACATGGAGCGAGGCCGCGAGCGCGGGATCCGTTTCGATCACGACATAGGGAATCTCGAGCTTGATGAAATGCTCGATCAAGCCCTCGGCGATCGCATCGTGGCCACAGATGATGACGTGGCCTTCGAGTTCTTCGTCGAGGGAGCGAGGTGCGCGATTGTGGACCTGCGCCTCGAGCCAGGGTGTGTAGAAGTATTGAATGAATGTGAAAGGCGCGACGATTAGAAGCATCACGACTCCGTAGACGAGCACGAATACGGTGAACAGACGTCCCAGGTCGCTCGAAAACGTAATGTCGCCAAAGCCAAGCGTGCTCATGACCGTGAGCGTCCAGTAGAACCCGGTCGCCCAGGAATGCTGTTGCCCTTCGTAGAGCATGATGACGTGAAAGAGAACGGAGAACAGCCCGATCGAGCCCAGCAGGAGAGCGACGAATCGCCCGAGCGCGTAGAGATTCTGCTTGGCCTCTCGATTCTCGAACACGAAGGCGAGCTGCGAGGGTAGGAATTTCACGATTCCCGACTAGACCTCAACCGTCGCCGCGCTAGCGCTTTCAATTAAAACTCCGATCACGCGTCGATGCGCCGGTACTTGATTCGGTGCGGGGTATCCGCATCCGCGCCGAGCCGCTTCTTGCGATCTGCTTCGTAGTCCTGGTAGTTGCCCTCGAACCATTCGACATGGCTATCGCCTTCGAACGCCAGGATATGCGTGGCGATCCGATCGAGGAACCAACGATCATGAGAGATCACGACGGCACAGCCGGGAAAGTCGACGAGCGCATCCTCGAGTGCGCGAAGCGTATCGACATCGAGATCGTTGGTCGGTTCATCGAGTAGAAGAACGTTGCCCCCTGTCCGAAGCAGAAGTGCCAGGTTCACACGATTGCGCTCGCCGCCCGAGAGATCACCCACGAGCTTTTGCTGGTCGGAACCCTTGAAGTTGAACGAGGATACCCAGGCCCGGGACGGAACTTCGCGATTCCCGATCACGATCCTCTCATCACCGCCACTGATGACCTCCCAGACCGTCTTCGATCCGTCGAGGTCGCGTCGATCCTGGTCGACATAGGAAAGGGAAACCGTCTCGCCCAGACGCAGCTCTCCCGAGTCTGCCTTTTCTTCTCCGCTGATGATCTTGAAGAGCGTTGTCTTGCCGGCACCATTGGCGCCGATGATCCCGACGATTCCGCCGGGCGGAAGCTTGAAGGAGAGATCTTCGAAGAGCAATTTGTCCGGATACGCTTTGCCGAGCTTCTCGGCATCGACGACGACGTCACCCAGGCGCTCGGGAATCGGGATCGCTATCTCGACCTTCTCGGGCGCACGATCGGCTCCGTCGCGAACCAGATCTTCATAGGCATTGATCCGCGCCTTGCCCTTCGCTTGACGGGCGCGCGGGCTCATCTTGATCCACTCGAGTTCGCGAGCCAGCGTTCTCGCGTGCGCGCCGGCCTGCTTCTCCTCGACCGTCAACCGTTTGTTCTTCTGTTCCAGCCAGGACGAGTAGTTCCCCTTCCAGGGAATCCCCCGACCGCGATCGAGTTCGAGGATCCAGCCCGCCACATTGTCGAGGAAATAGCGATCATGCGTGATCGCGACGACGGTCCCCGGGTATTCTTGAAGGAATCTCTCGAGCCAGGCCACGCTCTCGGCGTCGAGATGATTGGTCGGCTCGTCGATCAGCAACATGTCCGGCTTCGAGAGAAGAAGCCGGCAGAGCGCGACGCGACGCTTTTCGCCCCCCGACAGGGTCGACACTTCCGCGTCCGGCGGCGGACAGCGAAGAGCCTCCATCGCGACGTCGAGAGTACGGTCGATTTCCCAGGCGTCCGCCGCATCGATCCGATCCTGTAGCTTGCCCTGCTTCTCGAGCAGCGAGTTCATCTCGTCGTCGTCCATCGGCTCCGCAAATTTCTCGGACAACGCGTTGAACTCGTCGAGCAGAGCTCGGATCTCGCCGACACCCTCTTCGACATTGCCCAGGACGGTCTTGCTTGGATCGAGCTCCGGCTCCTGCGGCAAATAGCCGATTCGGAGTCCCTTGGCGGGCCGCGCCTCGCCCATGATGTCTTCGTCGACCCCGGCCATGATTCGCAAGAGCGTGCTCTTGCCCGCGCCATTCGCGCCGAGCACACCGATTTTCGCACCGGGCAGAAACGAGAGCGAAATCCCATCGAGGATCACCCGATCTCCGATGACCTTTCGCAGGTCATTCATCGTGTAGACGAATTCGTGAGCCACCCGTTGATCTCCCCCTTTTTCCACATTGTCCGCGTTGTCCGCGCCGAATCCAGCGAGCGCGAGATCCAGGCATGGAGTCTAGCTCTACAGCCGCGAGTCAGCATGGTAGACTCGATGTCGCAGCCACGGATCGTAGTCCGCTGAAATGGAATCTCCGTTTGATGAGCCCGGCACCTCTCCGCACCCCTCGACCTCGACTCAAAGTAAATGTCCCGCTGATCATGCTCGCGCTATTCGCGGCTCTCTTCGTGCAGGGTTGCAGCGGGGGAGAGCGGGACGACATCCTGATCCTGGTGCGGGCGGATGACCGGATTTCCGAAGCGATCGGTGCCTATTATGCCTCTGTCCGAGGTATTCCCAGCGATCGAATATTTGCATTGCCATTGTCAGAATCCACCGGTCGAGACGAGATCGACCGCAGCACGTTCGATGCTGAAATCGCCGCTCCGATCGAAGCCTATCTCGCCATGCATGACCCGAAGAACCGGATTTCAACGCTGATCACGACGCGCGGCCTACCGATTCGGATCGGTCGCTGCGAATCCGATCAACCCCACTATCCGCGCGACTGTCGATCGTCTTCGGTCGATGCAGCCCTGGCCGGGCTCGGACGCTTGTCGCCCTGGATGAGCGGCGACGTTTCTCCCGACGAGCCCGTGGCCGCCGGACCGTTCGCGGGAAACGCGAACCCCTACTTCGCGGATCCAAGATCCTTCGCGGCGTTTCGCCGGGACGAACCCGACGCGAAACTTCGCTTTCTGGTCGCTCGGCTGACGGGCCCACCGACGCTCGATGACTCGGGTTCGCTGATCCCGACGGCGCTGCGAAATCTCATCGACGGATCCAGCCAGGCAGAGTCCGAAGGGGCGCCGGTCTGGAGGGTCCTGGCGAACCGGGAGCGGGGAGCGCGAGACCCCGCGTCCAGCGCGCTACTC
>CAWLAJ010000398.1:0-3227 GCA_963854795.1 Deltaproteobacteria bacterium UBA4427
TCGCACATTGCGCCAACGCGCTCTCATACATCTGGGGCATGGCCTGCTTGATCATCTCCCAATTACCGCCTTCGAAATAGATGGGGCCCGGGGAGACAACGTTTACGCGGATGCCTTGTGGCGCGAGTGCCTGAGACATGTCGTTGGCGTGCGTGACGAGCGCGGCCTTCATGGCGCTGTAGCCTTGCGGAATCCCGAGATACTCGACGGCCGCCGTCGAGCCGATCAGCACGACCGAGCCGGCCTCTGACTCCGCCAACAAAGGCGTCGCGGCGTGAATTCCCCGAACGGCACCCATCACATCGATGTCGAATGCCGGCTGCCAGCCCTTCAACCCGGGTCCGCCGCCCGCGCTCGCATTACTGACGAAGACATCCAGGCCGCCAAGTTCCTCGCCCGCCTCTCGAATGAAGGCCTCGAGCGCATCCCCGTCCGACACATCGAACGCCTTCGTGAAGACCTTCGCTCCTCGTCCTTCGAGATCCTTGCGACTCGTTTCGAGCCCCTCTTCTCCGCGTGCGCAGATTGCGAGATCGCATCCCTGGTCCGCCAGAGTCTGTGCGATGGCCAGCCCGATACCGCGCGTGGCGGCCGTGACCAATGCTTTGTAGCCGTCGAGTCCGAGATCCATTTCTTTTCTCCCTTGACCTTCTTTGTTTCGATGTCGGTTCAACCGAGGCGCGCTCGGTGACTTCACTGTTGAGACGGAGCTTCCGGCCGAATGAGCGTCCGCACTTGTTGTCAGGGCCTTCTGCGGAGTTCCCGCGATGAACCCGAGAAATTGGGGATCCGCGCTTCGAAGCGATCCGCGGATCCACTTCCCGTTCCGCTCGAAAACGCCACTCTGGCCATCCTCGGCTTCGACGAGAATCGCTACTTCGCCGTCGCGATCGGCGTCGCTTCGAAGCGAGTAGATCGCGCCGCTGAGAGGATGACGAAGTCTCATGCCGCTCGCCGGCCCTTTCGTCGCGGAGCTGGAGGGCGCATGGCTTCGAGCTGCAGATCGCGAATGAGACGTTCATAGGCGCTCCGCTCTGTGCCCGACGTAAGCCCGAGCATCGTCGTCGCGAGATCGACCAGCGCCGCCGCTCGAAACGAAGTCGCCGTCAGCGACCCTCTCGCCCACTCGAGAGAGGCCATGTCCAATTGCGCTTGAAGCCGCTGCGCCAACATCTCGCGCTCGACCCACTTCGCCAGCACGCCGCGATCGGCGAGTTCGTCGAGCGATCGCGAAATCTGGACCGAGATCGCGCGTCCGACATAACGTCGAACCGAGTCTCCACGATCCGCATGGGCAAGGACCTTGAGAAGAGTTCGGTAGTAGGCGGGACGTCGAATCAGTTGTCGGACGGTGACCTCGACGACCGAGGTCAGACTGCCGTCGCTGCGATCCATATTCGCAACGAAGGCCGCCGTCTGGTCTTCGACGGTCTCGAAGAGCACCTGCTCCTTGTTGCCGATCAAGTTGTAGATCGTGGGAACAGTGACGCCGCTTTCATCCGCGAGGCTGCGCATCGTGAGACCTTGGTAGCCCCGGCTTTCGATCAGTCGTCGGGCGGCTTCCAGGATCTGCTGGCGGCGGATGGCCATCTGCTCATTGAGAACCGACAGCGAGAATTCTCACGGACTCGAGTTGGATGCGAGGGGAGTCCCACCCTGAGGCATCCATTAGATCATTAAAACACGTTAAAATCAATCTTCGATTTCGCGAACTGCGGCCGGTTCAGAAGACCGAATAGCCGCCGTCGATGCGGATACTGTCGCCGGTATGCAATTTCGAGGCGTCCGAGGCCAGGTAGACGGCGATCCCCTCGAGGTCCTCGGTCGTCCCCCAGCGTCTGGCAGGCGTTCTCTTGAGCACGACGTCATTCAGGGGTGCATAATTCTGCGCAGGTTCGGTCGCCTCGGTGATGATCCAGCCGGGAAGGATCGAGTTGACCTGGATGTCGAATCGGGCCAGCTCGACCGCGAGCGAACGAACCAACGCACTGACGCCGGCCTTTCCGGCCGAGTAGTGGGCCTGCGCCGGCGCGCCGAAGATTTCGGAGATCGACGAGACGGCAATCAGTTTCCCACCGCCTCCGCGCTCTTTCATGTGACGTGCCGCGTCGCGCATCGTGAGGAAGGCCCCATCGAAATTGACGGCGAGCAGAGTCCGCCGATCTTCGAGCGTCATCTTGAGCGGGTTCTTGCCTGCGCCATAGCCCGCGTTTGCGAAACTGATGTCGATTCGTCCGAACTCTTCAACCGTCGCGTCGGTACAGCGACTGATATCTTCTTCGCGCGAGACGTCACACGTTTGCGTGGCGACGGTGGCCCCGAGACCCCGGAGCTCCTCAGCCGCCGATTCGTTGCGATCCTGGTCCCGCGACCAGATCGAGACGGTGGCACCGGCCTTGGCGAGTCCTCGTGCGAATCCCAGCCCAATACCCCGATTTCAGCCGGTGACGACGGCCACCTTCCCCGTCAGGTCAAACATCTCCAGCATGCGCACTCCTTTCGTTCGGCGACCATTTCGTCTGAGGACCGTCTTCTAGCGCTTGGCACTCATGGCCCATTGGATCCCTCGACGAAGCAGCTCGTAGTAGGTGGGCTCCTCCCAAGCGCCACGTTCGGTTCTTGGATAGACGGGAATCATAGGGCGCATGTCGTAGGGGCCGCGACAGTGACCGAGCGTGAGATAGAGAACCTCACCCTGACCGACCGAGCGCAGATAGAGAACCGGTCGCGGCGAGTCTTCTGGCCATTCGTCATCGACAAAACCCGGAGCCTTGCCCGTGAAGTGAGTCTGGAGGAGCACATCGAGATCGGGCTCGAGCCTGCTCAAGTAGATCTCATCTTCGACCTCGAAGTCCTCGATTCCGTCGACGAGTGGATGATCCGGCGCCACGTTCTCGACCTCGAATCGACCGATCGGAGGATGAGCAAGGAAGCGACTTCCGAGGAGTCGCTGAAAACGGTCGTGGCTGGTCGGTGCGGAGCCGCGACCGTCGGGAAGAAAATCGAGCACGGAGTTCGTTCCGTGTAGCGCGAACCAACGGCCGCCCGCTTCCAGGAAACGTGTCAGGGCAACTTGCTCGTCCTCGCTTGGACGAACATCACAGGTATAAGTAATCAGCAGGTCGGACGATGCGATCAATTCGAGGTCGCTGTAATCCTCGGCCACTCGCGTTCGAATCTCCGTCACCTCGCCAAGCAATTTCAGAAGTTCGACGCGTGCGAAATCG
>CAWLAJ010000399.1:0-3224 GCA_963854795.1 Deltaproteobacteria bacterium UBA4427
AGCGCCGGCCACAGACCTTCGTCCTCGAGCAGTTCGCCAATCACGGCATCGCCGAAGCCAAAGCCCACGGCACAGACGCTCTTTCCGCCCAAGGTCTCAGCGAGCCGGTCGTAGCGGCCGCCGCCGGCGATCGCCCGAAGTGTACCACCCGTATCGAAGGCTTCGAAGACGACGCCTGTGTAGTAGGCGAGGCCGCGCACGACGGAGGTATCGAACGGGATCTGGTCCGCGATGCCATAGGCATCCAGTAGGTCGTAGAGGCGTCGTAGTTCGGTCAGCGCCTCTCCGCCGCTGACTGCGAATTTCTGGGCATCGTCGAGCGATCGTGCGCTCAACATTTCGAGGACGCTTGCGGCTTCCCCGGCCGACAAGCCAATCGAGCCGCCTTCTTCACTTTTCTTTTCGCATAACAAGTCCGTCACGGCAGACGGTCCGATCTTGTCGAGCTTGTCGATCACGACGCAGAGCGGCTCGAAGGCTTCCGGGCGCGCGGCCAACACGCCATCGCGCAGCGACTCTTCGAGCAGACGCCGGCTATTGAGCCGGATATGAACCTTGCCTCGCGCGAGTCCGAGCGCGTCGAAGGTCGTCACCATCGCCGACAAGAGTTCGGCTTCCGCCTCGACACCGGGCTCTCCCCAGATATCCATGTTCCATTGGTAGTGCTCGCGCCGGCGTCCGCGGGTCATGCGTTCGTAGCGCCAGTTCTGGGTCACCGTGAACCAGCGGATCGGGAATCGCATGCCGCCCTGTTGCGCGATGATCATGCGGGCGATCGATGGAGTCATTTCCGGACGTAGGGCGAGATGACGGTCGTGAAGGACGAAGTGGTAGAGCTGGTCGACGATCTCCTCGCCCGCCTTGCGCGTGAAGAGTTCGGCGTGCTCGACCATCGGCGCGTCGACCTCTTCGAAGCCGAATCGAGCCGCCGTCTGCCGGAAATGATCGAAGAGCCAGTTCCGCCGCCGCATGTCGTCTGGGTAGAAGTCGCGAGTGCCCCTCGGGGCGCGCAGCGACTCGACCGGATCTCCGCTCTTCTTCTTTTTCGAGCTCTTGCTCACGCTGCGGGTCCTTCCTGGATTCGGCCGACTTCGGATTTCGTCGTGCGCGCGAAGGGTTTTCGAGCCGACGCGTTCGATCGCCCGAAGACATCGGCTCAGAAGGGAATACCACGCTCGGGCCAGGTTGCGCAGGGGCCGATGGAGATTGCTACAAACCGTGCCGATCGAGCGCCGATGCCGGAGCCGATCCGAGGAGAATGATGCCATGAATTCGCGCATGGGCCTGTTCACAAGGCAAAACAATGGGCGCCTGGACCGAGTTCTGCGGACCGCGGCTCTTGCGGCCCTGTCTTGCTCGACTGCCCTCGTCTGGGCCGCATGTGGCGACGAGGCCGCGACTTCGAAGTCCGCGGAAACCGCCAAGCCCGCCGCCACGGCCTCGTCCGCGGCCAAGCCCGCCGTGCGAAAGCCGACGACGCCCGACGATCTGCCGCTTGCGCTCGTCCTCGGCCTTTCCGCATTCGCCGAGAGACAGCCGGGCGACGAAGGGATGCCAGTGCCCCTGCCCGCCGAACTCGAGTTCATCGCGCGGCGCGGCGGCGAGTGGGTCACGACGACCCTGACGGATTCCGACAGCAACGTTTTTCACAAGGCGCTCGCCTATACGACGCCCGATGGGCAGGCGGCTCTCCTGACGGGGGGTGGCTCGAAGGCGATTCTCAAACTCTGGACGAAGGAAGCCGGGCAGTTCGTATCCCAGACACTCTGGGAGAGGGATTTCGGCGGTCGCTTCTCGCGCATCCGTGACATCGAAGTCGGCGACATCGATGGCGACGGTTCCCGCGTCATCGCCGTGGCGACCCACGATCAGGGCGTCGTCGCAATCATTCGACCCAAGGACGGCGGCTACGTCGTCGAAGAACTCGACGCAGAGAAGGACACCTTCGTTCATGAGATCGAGCTGGGCGACGTCGATGGCGACGGAACGATCGAGATCTATGCGACGCCCTCCGAGCCGAATCGTCTCGATGGCTCGAGTCAATCGGGTCGAGTCGTGCGCTACACGCCGGCCAAGGGAGAAGGTCGAGTCGTGGTCGCGGATCTCGGTGACCGTCACGCGAAGGAAATTCTGGTGGCGGATATCGACGGCAACGGGAGTGATGAGCTCTACGTGATCGTCGAAGGCCAGAAGAACCCGGAGGGTCGCGGACTCCTCCATCGCACCGAGGTCTGGCGCTACGAGAGTGATACCCCTCCGGATCAGGGCGTCGTCATCGCGGAACTCGACGATCGACTCGGGCGTTTTCTTACACCGAGCGACCTCGACGGCGATGGCGAGAAGGAGATCGTCGTGGCGCTCTTCCAGAAGGGCGTCTGGTGGCTACGGCCCGGCGACGATCCGACGAAGCCCTGGCGAAAGAAGGCGATCGATCGTCGCTCGAGTAGTTTCGAACACGCGGCACTCGCGACCGACCTCGATGGCGACGGGATTCAGGAGCTCTATGTCGCGAGCGACAATGACGGGGAGCTGCGGCGTTATGTCTGGGACGGGCGGCGATTGGCCAAAGAAGTGATCTATAAGCGGGCGGACAACCGCAGCATTCTGACCTGGAACATCATGCCGGTGCCTGTGGAGCTGGTGGCCGAGTAACCGAGCTCATTCGACTCGATCTGCGAGGCGAGTCGGCCGCGGCACGATCACTTCGCTGTCTGCGATTCGGGCCAGAGTGTATTCGCGTGATCGGGCAGGCTCGCAATGCCTTCCCGGGTCTTGAAGATCGCAAAGCCGGCCGCCTCGTAGTTGGGTAGGGCGCGCGGGTGGTCCATGCTGCAGGTGCTGAGCCGGACGCGACTCGGACGGCCCTGCCAGGCACATTCGATCGCGGCCGAGAGAAGTTCTTTCCCAAGTCCCTGGCCAAGAAAGGTGGGGAGGAGACCGAAGGACAGGATTTCGACTTCATTCTTCGGGTGTTGGATCAGCTCGAAGTCGCCTGCCGGGTTTCCGCGATGGTGGCCGATCCAGGTGGTCAAGTCGCTGCGACTGGCGTGAGTAAGCCACCGGGAGCGATCCCAATCGAGTCGGTCCCGCCATCCCCAGTCAGCGCCAACCGTCGTGTAGAAGAACCGACTGAGTTCGGGGCAGGGCGTTTTGGCTTGGCGAATCTCGAGTCGCCGTTCCCGGTCGCTGAACCGAGCCTGGGATTGCTCGGTCATTTCGAGGAA
>CAWLAJ010000400.1:0-3205 GCA_963854795.1 Deltaproteobacteria bacterium UBA4427
TTGATGGTGGACGGCGGGATGGTCAAGATCTGAGCTGACCGTCTAGTAGGTCGCGTAGTAGGTCTAGTAGGTCGCGATTCCGCCATCGATCGACAGCTGCGTCCCGGTGATGCCGCGACCGGCCGGACCCGCGAGCATGAGAGCGAGTTCGGCGACCTGTTCGACCGTATTCAGCTCGCCGGTCATCGTCTGAGACTTGAAGACATTTTCGACCATCTCGTCGAAGGTCATTCCGAGTGACTCGGCGAGTATCGGACCGCCCTCCGTCACCTGATCCGTGAGAATCAATCCGGGACAGATCGCGTTGACCGTGACGCCTTGCCGTCCGACCTCAGCCGCCACCGACTTCGTAAAACCGTTCACGCCATGCTTGGCCGTGCAGTAGACGCTCATCGCCGCACTTCCCTGCTTGCCTTCGACCGATGAGATGTTGATGATCGAGCCATATTTCGCCGGCAGCATGTGACCGAGCGCGATCTGTGTCGCGAGGAAGGTCGACGTCAAATTGAGACGGAGGTCGTCGTCCCACTCCTGCTCGGTCAGGTCGACGACCAATTTCGTCGCGGAACTGCCCCCCACGTTGTTCACGAGCACATCAAGCTTCCCGAAACGTTCGACGGCGCCGTCGATCAGTGCCGAGAGATCTTCACGAACGATCGCGGATCCCTGGCGGAACCAGACACGATCCGGCGCGCCAAGCTCCTCGGCAAGTGCTTCCCCAGACGCCTTGGCGCGGCCGTTGAACGCGACCATCGCGCCGGCGTCGACGAAGGCGCGTACGATGCCTGCACCGATGCCCCGACTTCCGCCGGTGACGACAACGACTTGTCCTTTTATCTCTGCCATCTCGTGCTCCGATCTACATTCCGTTCAAGAAGTCATTTTCGAGATCGCAAATCTAGACCGAGTTGCGAAACCCGTGATGGGTGACCGAACACTCCGGCTCGATCGGTCGCGCGTTGCCCGCCGCTTCGAGTCCACGTCGGCGGCTAGGAGCCTGACCCAAGACTCGTCGCGACGCCCATGCGCCGATCCACCACCGCTGCGTGCGTTGCGAGACCTTGCTGTAGCTCGCTACAGCTGCGGCCCCGCGCCTTCCCAGCGGCGCGTCTCGACACCTGGGCTTCCCACGAGAGTCTTGGGTCAGGCTCCTAGTCGAGCTCGCCAAGGCACCAACGCAGACCGCGACGGAGCAACTCGTAGTACGCGGGCAGGTTCCACGAACATCGCTCGATCTCCGGGTAATAGTCCATCGCCGGCTTCATGTCCCAATGACCTCGACAATGGCCGAGGGTGTTGTAGAGCACGGCGCCCTTGCCGAGCGGCCGGACATATGAGACGAGGTGGCGATCAGCATCCTGCCAATCGGAAACAGCGAAGCCGTCGGCGGTTCCAGAGAATGTCGTCTCGAGAAGCGGCTCGAGTTTATCGCGATCGTGATATTCCTGGAGATAGAGCTCGTCGTCTGTTTCGAAGGGATCGATGCCTGAAACCAGAGGATGATCCGGGGCGACGCACGCGACCTTGTAGGGTTGAATCGGCGGGTGGGCGATGAACTGACTACCGAGCGTGTAGGCCATGCGGTCCATCGTTTTTGGCGCCACGACGCCGTCCCCCGTGAATTCCAGAATGGAGTTCGTTCCGTGTAGGGCCAACCAACGACCGCCGGAAGCAACGAAGTCATGAAGTGCCTCCTGTTGCTCGGGCGTCGGCCGCAGATCGCAGGTGTAGGTCACGAGGAAACGACTCGCAGCGATTCCCTCGATGTCATGGTAGTCGGCTGCGACCTGTGTGCGGACGTGGGGATACTCGGCAAGTAGCTTCAGCAGCTCGACACGGGCGAAGTCGATGTCGTGGTAGCGACCGCCCGCCACGAGGTAAGCCTCGATACGTTCAACAGTCTCTTCACTCATCCCGCAGGTCTCCCTTCATCGAATTTTCAAGTTGGTGGCTCAGTCGCGATCTCGTAGCGCCGACGATCGATCTCCGAACATCCAATGTGAGGTTCGTCGTTTCGTCGGAAGACAATCTACGGTGAACAGCATAGCCGCTCGATTACGGACGCACGCATCGACTGCTGCACGGCCGAATCGATCGGCGAGGTGAGGACCCGCAGCATCCAACGCCCGGATTGATGACGCGCGCGCCGATGTCCTACGTTCTCAGTGTCCTACACGATCGTTTTCAGATAGGAGGCCCCCGTGTCCTATACGCCCGAGCAGCTCTCCGATCTCCAATCGATCCGCGATGCGGCTCTTCGTTATTGCCGCGGCGTGGATCGGCTCGACGTCGACCTGATGAAGTCTGCCTACTGGCCCGAAGCCACCGATGATCACGGCGTCTTCGTCGGCAACGCCTGGGACTTCAGCGAGATTTGCATGGAGAGTCACCTGGGCTGGCGTTCGACCAGTCATTGCATCTTCAACCACACAATCGATCTCGACCCCGACGGCGTTCGAGCGCGCGGCGAAATCTACAATGTCACGTACCTCATTCAGAAGGACGCGGACGTGCTCGATACCTGGCACGGCCGCTACCTCGACGTCTATGAAAAGCGCGAAGTCGACCAGAGCCAAGCAGAATGGCGGATTCTCGAACGTGTCTGCGTCCACGAAGGTACGCATAGCGCGCAGATCCAACCGATGACGCTCGACGGGAGCAAATTTCGCACAGGTTCTTTCGACCGCGCGACGCCGGGCCGTCGGATCGGACCGTGACCGAATCGGGAAAGCGCCGTTTGCCGTGTCGCGCGCTCGCGGACGGTCAGATGACCGCCGTCGATGTCGATGGCGAAGCAATCCTCCTTTGTCGGGTCGAAGGTCGCTATCACGCGCTCCGGGATCTTTGCAGTCATGCACAACAAGCCCTGTCCCAAGGACGGCTTCGAGGCCACACGGTCTACTGCCCACTCCACGGGGCGCGATTCGACGTCCGAACTGGCGACTGTCTGTCGCCGCCGGCCACAGAAGGCGTAAAGAGTTACCTCGTCGAAGAAGACGAAGATGGGCTCTTCGTCTTGCGTTCTCGTGAGGGGGTCTGATGGCGGATCCGACTGGATCCGACCGCTCTCTCGAGGCGCGCGTCGCGCTCGTCACCGGTGGGACCTCGGGAATCGGAGAAGCCACTGCCCACGCTTTGGCACGATCGGGTGCGCGCGTAATCCTCGTCGGTCGTCGCGTCGATCGCGGGGCAGCCCCGGCTACAT
>CAWLAJ010000401.1:0-3178 GCA_963854795.1 Deltaproteobacteria bacterium UBA4427
CGCAGGGCGATGCCGCTCGGCTCGACGTGATCATTCCGATCATTCATGGTCGAGGCGGCGAAGACGGAGCGCTTCAAGGACTCTTCGAATTGGCGGACGTCGCGTATGTTGGATCGGGCGTTCTCAGCTCCGCCTTGCAGATGGACAAAGACGTCGCCAAACGCCTGCTCGCGGGCGCCGGCCTTCCGGTCACACCCTGGGTCTGCTTCAGCGATTTCGAACTCGAGCGCGGAGGCCTGCCGGCGGCCGCGCACCAGGCCGAATCAGAGATCGGCCTTCCCGTCTACGTCAAACCCGCGAATTCAGGCTCTTCGATCGGTATCTCTCGCGCCGAGTCGATTCCCGAAATGATCGAGGCGCTCGACCTGGCCCGCCGTTACGACCGAAAGGTTCTCGTGGAAATGGCAGTCGACGCCCGTGAGATCGAGGTTGCCGTGCTCGGCAATGACGAACCGGAAGCCTCCGTTCCGGGTGAGATTCGGGCCGCCCGGGCCTTCTACGACTACGACGCCAAATACCGCGACGAGGCCACGGAGCTGATCATCCCAGCCGATCTCGAGGCCAGCCAGATCGAATCGATCCGATCGATCGCGATCCACGCGTACAAGACCCTCCAGGCCGAGGGCATGGCGCGCGTCGATTTCCTGGTCGAGCGCGGTACCAACCAGATCTATGTGAACGAACTGAACAGTCTGCCGGGTTTCACCAATGTCTCGATGTACCCCAAGCTCTGGGAAGCCTCCGGTCTGGCCTATCCACGACTGCTCGACCGGTTGATCGAGCTGGCCCTCGAACGTCATGACCGACGTGGAAAGCTCGAAACCCGCCCTCCAGCCGCGACCTCGGTTGCAGGGACAACCCCCGTCGACTCGCGGGGAAGCGAGGACTAGGCGTCTGACCCGCGGGAAATGACCGCATCCAGGATCGCTTGCGAGAACGGGATGGGGCGTTATTCATGCGTTACATCGTTCCCGCCGACGGCCACTTATCAGGCATAGACCCGGGACTGATTCCGGGATCGAAACGAAACCCGCTGACCTGACTCCGTCTGCTCCCATCTTGATCGAAACCCGTTGACCTCTATCTTCGGCGCCCTCCTACGGAATGGCCCGCAAATCTCGAAAGCAAACCTCCCCATGACCCAATCTGCCCCCCTTCCAGCCCAATCGAGACGCTCGACTCTTGCCCCCACCCTCGCCCTGCTGCTGCTCGCGCTCTGCCTCGGCTGCGGCGACAGCGTCGATGCGCGACTCGCTGAGGCCTACGAGCTTCAGGAATCCGGACAGCTCGAGCTTTCGACCCTCGCCATGCAACGCATTATTCGAGACCACCCGGATCACGAAGAGGCGAACTTTCTCCTCGGGACTGCGCTGGTCCAGTCGGATCGTCACAAGCGAGCCATCCCGCATCTGGAGAAAGCCGCCGCCACGAGTCTCTATGCGATCCCGGCCGGCCTGCTCCTGGCTTCGACCCAATACCGAATCAAGTCCTACGATGAAGCGATCGCATCCTGTGACCGAATCCTCGAGATCGATTCGGACAATTGGACGGCGATCTATACCCGCGCCCTGAGCAACCTGGCTTCGGGGCAGCCCGAGCAGGCCCTCGCCCAGGCCACGCGAATTCTCGAAGCCAAACCCGGCGCCCAGAACGCCATCATCATGCGCGGCAATGCGCTCGTCGATCTCGGTCGCGCGGACGAAGCCGAAGCGATCTGGCTCGACCTTCGTGAAAGTACCGCGGCGGGTTCGAACTCGAACGCCGCCGGGCGCGCCTGTGCCGAGCTCGGTCTCTTCTATCAATCACAACGAAAGCTCGATCAGGCCGAGTCCGTGTACGCGGAATGTCTGCAGGCTTATCCGACTCATGCGTATCTGCAGGATTCCGCCAGCGATTTCCACGTTCGTCGATCCCAACCTGAACGCGCGATCGCCATCCATCGACATGCAGCCGACTCCTCTCCAGAGAATTTCCAGGTATGGAGTCGACTGGCGGCGATCATGTACCTGCACGCGCATCCGATCGAAACGCACGAGTTCTACCTGGAAATCGTCGATCGCTTCGATTCCCCTGAAGCCTGGCGCTTGATCGCCGACTTCTACCAGAAGACGCGACATACGACGGCGGCGCGAAAAGCGATCGAAGAAGCCCTGATCCGATCCGAACAACCCCCGGAAGCCTTCCTCTACTCACTCGCAGAATTGCTGGTCGAAGAGGGCAACCTCGACCGAGCAAAAAAGCTGAATCAGCGAATCAAGAAGCCGAGCTATCGACATTTGCTGGCCGGTGCGATCAGCCTCGCCGCTGGAAACCCGCAGCAATCGCTGCGGCACGTCGACGCGGGCCTGCGACTCTGGCCAAATAATCCGAACGCTCGCTATCTGGCTGGCAGGGCGGCTCTCGAACTGAACGATCACGCCCGCGCGATCGCGGCGTTCGGTGCAGCCACTCTGGTCGGCGACGGAGCGACGGATGCCGCGCTGCGACTCGCGGAGATTCATTTCGCCGATGGCAGTTACGCGTCCGCGCGCTCCTTCGCGAAACACCAGATCGCAAGCCGACCCCATCTCGATGCCAGTCCGTATCACATTGCCATCCAATCGGCGCTCCAGCTGAACCGACCGGACGACGCCAGGGAAATCTTGAATTCGCTGCGCGTACTCGATCCCGATGGCCTCGCCGTGGTGGAGGAGACCGCCTCCATCGAGCGCTCTGTGGGCGGACCGAACGCTTCGAGCCAATACCTTCTCTCGACCGGCGTCGATTTCACGAATCCGGCGAACGAATCGCTCTTGCGTGTCTTCGCAGACGACTTGAACGCACTGGGTCAAGCCGACGAAGCGCTTCGTCTGGTCGACCTTGCCCTCGCCCGCAACGCAAGAGCCGGTGCCGAGGCGAAGAATGTTGCAGCGCTCCACGATCTCCGAGCGCGCGTGGCGTCCCAGCTCGGTCGTGGTGAAGAAGCCGTCGCCTCAATCGATCGAGCCTTGGCCGTCGATCCGGATTATGCACCGGCGCTCGAAACACGAGCCGCCCTGGCCGCCGAGGCGGGTGATCTCGAAGCGGCCATCGCTGCTCTCGACGCCGCGAGTGCGGTTGAATCGAGGGAGTCGAAATTTCTCTACCGCGCAGCCACACTCGCCAACCAGATGGGTGACTCCGACGGCGCGAGCTTTCG
>CAWLAJ010000402.1:0-3169 GCA_963854795.1 Deltaproteobacteria bacterium UBA4427
GCCTACTGGCCCGCGATGCGGACGAGGCCGCCTCCGTGAGTGGCCGCGTCTACGCCTGGAACACGCTCGGCTCGATTCTGGGCGCAGTACTGGCTGGCTTTCTTCTTCTGCCAACACTTGGACTCGAGAATACGGCCACGGTCGGCGTAGTCACGAGCCTCTCCCTGTCTGCGTTGACCGCCTGGTTCATGTTGCCTCGAAGTGTCCTCGTCGCGGGAATAGCCACGACGAGCTTGTTATTCGCGGCTGTCGCAGGTCTACCGACGCCCGTCAACCTGCTGCTGCATTCGGCCATCAACGGCAAGCGCACGCCGGGCGAGCTCTTCTATCTCGGCGTCGGCCGATCCGCAACGGTCACGGTGGTCGAGAACGCGCAAGGCTGGAGGCTACTCACGAATGGGCTGCCCGAGTCCGGCGTCGACCGGCGAGAAGTCCCCGATCGTCGCTTCAAAGAGACGGCTTGGCTCTCCCTCTTGCCCACCGCGGCGCGTCCCGACACGAAGGAGATGCTGATCATTGGCCTCGGCGGCGGGCATACGCTCGACGCAGTGGCCTCATCGGTCACCGCGATCGACGTGATCGAACTCGAATACGAAGTCGTCGTGGCGAACCGTTTGATTCCGCGAGAGCGATCACCGCTCGACGATCCCCGACTCACGCTCCGACTCGGCGATGCGCGCGGTGCGATGAACCTTTCGGATAAGCGTTACGACGCCATCGTTTCTCAACCTTCCCATCCCTGGACATCGGGTGCATCACATCTCTATACGAGTGAGTTTTTCGAACTCACCCATTCGAAACTCACACCCGGTGGAATATTCGTTCAGTGGATCGGTGCCTCGTTCGTCGATGTCGAGCTCTTCGGAAGCCTGATGGCTTCGATGACCGAGACCTTTCGCTATGTCCATGTCTATCGGCCCGTCCCGATGGCACTCGTTTTCATGGCGTCGGATGAACCGATCGATCTTGCACGATCCGCCCGGCGGGCGCTCGATGAGAACAGCGACGATTTTTCGCGTTACGGCATACACCGGGTTGAAGATTTCTTCGCGAGTTGGGCGCTCGACACGAAGGGCGCCCGGGCGTTGGCGGCCGGACGTCCGCCCAATACGGACAATCACAACCTCCTCGCCACGACCCGACTTCCCCCGGCGACCGTGCGAAATAGAGAGCGACTCGACCAATCCTTCGCGCCGATCGATGCGATCGACGCCGCGCGCTTGAAAGAAGTCAACGCGGTGGCGGTCATTCAGCGGATGGCCTGGAACGGCGGCGGGCCTCGCTCGCAACGCCTGGTCCGGACACTGCCCCAAGCCCAGGCCGAATCGGCGCGAGGCTGGCTCGCTTTCGATCTAGGGCGTATCCGGCGTGCGGCGGGCCATTTTCAGTCCGCGCTCGAACTCGACCCGAATGAATCGAGTGCAAGGGAAGGTCTCGCCTCGATCATCCGCGCGCCTGGAGTCGACGAAAACGACTTCAGCGGACTCGAGCGAATCGTGTTCCGTGCCAACCAGCTCGTCTCGGAGAAAGACTGGGACGGTCTGAAACAAATGGATGCAGATCTTGCAAGGATTCCGGCGAGCTCGCTTCTATTCGGAAGTGCCGCCCGTGCGCGAGTCGAGTGGCGCGTGACGATCGGCGATCCGCCGGACGGTCGTCGGGCGATCGAAATCATCGACCGGCTACTGACTCGGCAAAGGACGGGCATGCATTTTCTGTTGCGGGCCTACGCGGGCGCTCTCGCCGGAGACCTGGAGATCGCATGGGCCGCCATCGACCACGCCACCGGGCCGGTCCACCGGGCGTCCGCATCCTTGCAAGCCCGTGCGCTCACTCTGGCACTGAGGCTCGGGGAGCCGCCAGTCGGTTCGACGATTCTCGAGCGACTGACTGCGGCAACTCAAACCGGTCCATGAGCCCGTCGTGATCGAACCGCTCGCGTACCACTCCACTCACTCCACCCCACGCGCGACAACAAAAATGCACATCGGAAGACCCGAGAGTGACCGACAATTTCGGGTTTCTGATCGGGGTCCGAGGACCCCGACGCGGCCGGCTTAGGCGAATCTCGAGGCGGCGCGCAGACTTTGGATTTTGGGTAAGCTAGATCGCATGAAGATTTCATTCGAGCTCAGCGACAAAGATCTACGCTATTTCCGACGGGTTCTGCAAAAGGTCCGTAAGGGTCGAAACGCCGAGAACGAGGATGTCATTCTTCGCGAAGCTGAAGCACTGCTCGAAGAAGTGGCCCGAACCGACGCACCTCAATACGTTCAGAAGCGAATCGCTCAACTCGGGCAGCTGATCGAAATGGTCGAAGACAAAGATTGGCGGCTCGAAGGCGCAGACCGTAAGCGGGTGCTGAACGCGCTCGCCTACTTCGCCGATCCAGACGATCTGATTCCCGACCGCGTTCCCGGCCTCGGCTATCTCGACGATGCGATCATGGTCGAACTCGTGGTTCAAGATCTCAAACATGAGATCGAAGCCTTCGAAGCCTTCGTCGCGTACCGCAAGGAAAGAAAGAAGAAAAAGGCGACTGCGGAGGACGGACTCGAGAAACGTCGAGCCTCTCTCCAAGGGCGAATGCGCCGCCGACGCCGGGGCGACCGGGAGCGTCACACACGCAGCAAGGGCCGCTCCCCAATCGGCCTCTGGTAATTTCACGACTGCAGAACGGCGCGAGAACGGATCTCGTCGCTCCAACGCCAGCTGAGCGGCAAGGTGAGCGCCGGCTTTTGTAGTCGACGGGGGTTCGAGTGCGACGGTTTTCAGGCCGGCGCAGTCTGCTTGTGATAAAAGGTAGGGCGCCAAGCTGAGTATGACGGCGTCGCCAATGATCCATTCCCCAAGAATCAGTCGGAGTCTCATCAAACCGCCCATGGGTACGCGCATTCTAGGGTGGGGCACAGCCCTGCCAGACAAGATCGTCACAAACCGCGATCTCGAAAAGACGCTCGACACGAGCGACGAGTGGATCGTCGAACGCAGTGGCATCCGCGAGCGCCGAATCGGTGAGTCGACGGCAGAACTCGCCATCGCTGCGGGTCGCGATGCGCTCGCCAACGCGAATGTCGATCCTTGCTCGATCGATCTCTTGATTCTGGCAACCACGACGCCCGACCAGACCGTTCCAGCCACCTCGGCTCACGTTCATGAAGCGCTCGCG
>CAWLAJ010000403.1:0-3104 GCA_963854795.1 Deltaproteobacteria bacterium UBA4427
CTCAGCGATTGCTGATTCAGCTCGCCCTTGATCACGGTCACGGGTCGGTCGCCCTTCTTGACAACCGTCCAGTGTCGGGTGGCCAGGCTATGTCGCGGCTTGACACGGATGCTTTCGATCGTGGTCGGTTCGTCGTCGGCCGAAGCCAACTTCCCAACCGGGACCTGGATCAATGCACCCCTGCGTCCGCTCCCGACGGTTACGGGATGTGCGTGAGCACGTCTCGCAGCCTTCGAGTGAGCCGCTCCAACGATTGCACCCATCGGTGCCTTCGCGGCCATCTCGCGGAGTTCCATGCGTCGCTTGCGAATCTGTTCCGCATGCGCCGCGTTGGAAGCAGAAGAAACCGGGGTAAACCGCTCGTAACGAGTCAGCTTTCCCATGGGTCGCTTCCGCGCCTCCGCTCGATGCTTTGCCGGGATTCGCTTGGAATCATCTGTGAACGCATAGGTACCGTCGTCGGTCACCCACGAATACACATTGCCGGCAAAGGCGGGCCCGGCCAGACCGGCGACTAGAATGGCTCCCAAAAGGAGCTTTCCAACCAGCAACCCAGTCTTGACCTTCAGCATGAGCAATGCCTCCTGAATATTCGTGGCAGGAGGAGCCCGTAAATCGCGGAAGATTGCTTCGACTGCATCGTATTTACCGGCTCCCTGCCCCTTCGCGATTGACAAATCCCCGTGGGCCCATAATATCCGGCTCCCTGAATTTGTTGCGGGGTAGAGCAGCCAGGTAGCTCGTCGGGCTCATAACCCGGAGGTCGGGGGTTCGAATCCCTCCCCCGCTACCACCGAAAGCATACGGCCGGTCGTCTCAGGACGGTCGGCCGTCTGTGCTTCGAGGGTCAGCTCGGCATGGAGGGTGGTGAGCCCTTTCCGGAGGTGCGCGAGGAGATATGGAGCGCATGGAGAGGGGCCAGCGGATCATGCGCCCGTCGCATATGCGGCGGGACTTGCACCGAACCACGGGGAAGCAGCTTGACGGTCAAGCCCCAACCCTAACCTTGAGACTGGACTCGTTTCGTTGGGCTTGCCACCGGAGCCGAGGCGTACGCTGCGCCACAACTACCGCTATCCCGACTACTTCGAGCAACAAAGGCTCGGTCTCACGAGCTTCGAGTTCGACGACTACGTGGTGGACGGCCACGCCTGGCACGTCGAGTCGTGGCGCCGGGCGCCTTCGCCCGCGATCCCCGGACGCTGAAGCGGATAGGAGTTGGTTCTGCGTAGCGCACAGCGTGCTGGAAAGATCGCACTCCTCGCACTGACCGTTGCTCTAGTGTGGGCGCGTCACGTTGGAGAAGAGCCTGGCGGTCCTGTTGATGGGACGTCCGAAGTCTTGCCGGATGCGCTAGCCGACACTGACATGGGGCGCCACGACTACGGGCTCTACTGTGCCAGTTGCCACGGTGAGCGGGGCGACGCCACAGGTCTACTCGCTACGACGCTCGAGCCTCGCCCCACAGACCTCACCAACGGCAGTTATATGAACGCCCTCTCGGACGAACACCTGTTCCTAGTCATTCAGCAAGGCGGTGCAGCAGTCGGCAAGTCCCCCCAGATGGCGGGTTGGGGAGGAACCCTGGCGGAGTCTCAGATCCGAAACCTGGTTGCCTTCATCCGCTCGCTTGCAGAGCCGCCCCATCTCTCTTCGGACTGAGGAAAACACCGCGTGTCTCCCGTCCTTGTGCTGCGGGTTCGGAAAAGGTGAACGAGACGATCCGGTGCGCCTCGCCCGCGAGCTCGATCCCGAAGTCGACCGACTGGCCGACCGAGAGCCCCTCGAGCAGCGATGACTCTGCCACCTCGAAGACCATCGTCATGGCCATCATCAGCCCGGGGATGTCGCCGTGGGCAATCATTATCTCGTTACGATCGGCAAAGATCGCGCGTACTACCCCGTGCCCGGCGTACACATCCGATCCGCGCTTCACTCTCGGCAGACGCCGTGCCGACGTCTTCCACTGATCATCCCAGGTGGTGTCCAGAACTGTCTTGGCAAGCAGTCTGCGGTTCATGAAGACCGGCAGCGCCGACCAGCGATCGGTTCGGTCGTTCCCGAAGGTCACGATGCCGGCGTGCTGGGTCTTGTCCGCGTCAATGACGGGATCGAGATCGTAGACGCCAAGCTCACGCCGGAGCCCGTCGATTTCGTCATAGTCCCCCGTGAGGAAGAGCCAACCGGGCTTGCTTCCAAATAACTCCCAGTAGCGCTTCAAGCGTTCCGAATCGTCAACGTCGGGGTCGATCGTGATCGACAACATTGTGATGGCTTCGCCAATCCACGGCCCGAACGAATCGTTGATCTTCGCCAGCTGCGCGGTCGTACCCGGACAAATCTTGGTGCACGTCGTGTAGACGAAATTGATCACCACCGCACGATCCTTCACGAGATCGTCGTAGAAGCGAACCGACTCGCCGTGCTGTGTCTGCAGTGTGATGTTCGAGAAGCGATCGGACTGCTTGCGACGGTCGCCTCGGACGCTCGGTTCGACTGCGCCCGAAGCGACCTCGGAGTCCTGTCCCGTCTCCTCTCGCGATACGACGCTTTGCGGCTCACAGGCGAGCGAGAGCGCTGCAACCACGGAAGCCACCGCCAAGACACCGTGTGCGGCCCAGCGCATCATTTCTTCACTCGGCCCCTGTTTCCACGGAGCGTGACATCGAACTCGCACTCCGGGAAACCCACGCCGCGGCCGTTGATCCGGTCCAGATCGCCCTTGACATCGAAGTAGAGATATTTCTCGTGCTCCAGATCGATGCAGTCCGGCACCACTCCTGACACCGCAGGCTCGATTCGGGTCTCTCCGTCTAGCGGCGGTGCTTCATCGATCGCATCGGGCGTCGCGTCCGAAGGTTGTGGGTCGATCACGGCCATCATCCGCATGTCTTCGTGCTCGATGGTGTGACAGTGCATGACGAACGGCCCCGTGAACGTCCGCATCTTGACGAAGCATTCCGCCTCTTCGCCCCCATGTAGCAGAGTGAGGTCCTGGTTGTAACGACGCTCGCGCCTCGGCAGTTCTCCATCGATCGCCTGGACCTGATGTCCTTCGAGATGCGTGTGCACCGGGTGCCACCAGCCGCCCGAGTTGTTTGCCA
>CAWLAJ010000404.1:0-3089 GCA_963854795.1 Deltaproteobacteria bacterium UBA4427
CTCGATCTGGCTCGCGCCTTTGCCCACTGCCCTGCGGCGGCGAACGCTCGATCGATTCTCCATTCGCGGGGAGCAGGCGAAGAGGATCATTCGATTCGCCGGCGACGCAGAACGTCTGCTGCGATCTCTGCCCAGGGCTCGGGGTCGTGGCGCGGTCGACGCCACGCTTGCGGAGCTTCCGGAGGAAACGGTGCAAGCGGTCTATGCCCTGGCCGACCCCGCTCTGCGCCGACGAATCCTTCGCTGGGGCGCCGAAGACCGACGGCGGCGCGCACCCGTCGGTGGCGGAGAACTTTCGGAGTTGGGGCTTGAGGGACCAGATGTGGGAAGAGCGCTGGCTCGCATTCGTGCCGGATTCCTCGACGGCGAGGTCGCGAATCGAGAGGAGGCCCTCGCGCTGGCCGAAGAGATCGCGAAGAGGCTGTCGCGTCGGCGCGCAGCGAGGCCTGCTGGGTCTCCGCGCCGTCGAAGTGTTGCCCGCAGAAGCACGATCGCGGATACTCCCGGCGTCGAGAAGTAGGCGAATCGGTCGCCGTCGAGACCGACTCGACCCAAGACAGCCCCCCAGGTGCCAGGAAGATCGTTGAATGGACCGTAGCCAATGAGCGCAACGGAATGGACGACGGCGAGTGCGCTCGCCGATCTGGGCGACCAGCCGGATGAACGAACGGACGGGCTCGACGGATATGCCGTCAAGTTGTCCGTGTTCGAGGGCCCCCTCGATCTACTGCTGCATCTAATCCGCCAGAACGAAGTCGATATCACCGATATCCCCATCGCGCGAATCGCCGAACAATATCTCGAGACGATCGAGATCATGGACGAGCTGAATCTCGATGTGGCTGCAGAGTATCTCGTCATGGCGGCGACGCTGGCTCTGATAAAGAGTCGTATGCTGCTGCCAGACGAGTCCCAGGAAGATGAGGAAGCTTTCGATCCACGCGCGGATCTCCTGCGGCGCCTGCTGGAGTATCAGCGCTTCAAGGAGGCTGCGGAGACTTTGTCAAAGCGCCGCCTACTGGGACGCGACGTTTTCAGCGTGATCGGCCCCGGTCCCGAAAAGACGCCCGCGGGCGAGCGAGAAATCGAAGTCGGTCTCTTCGAGTTGGTCGCTGCGTTTCGCGACGTGCTCGAACAGTCGAAGTTGGCGAGTCTGATCCACGAAGTGGAGACGGAACATGTGACCGTGCGCGATCGCATGATGGTCGTGATGGACTTGCTCGAAGCCAACGAATCGATCGAGTTCATGCGGATCTTCGAAGGCCCAGACGGGGACGACGTTCTCAGCCGTGCGGTCCTCGTCGCAACGTTTCTCGCCGTGCTCGAACTCGCACGACTTCGTGCGCTCCGCATCTACCAGGGAATCTCGGAACGCGGTTCTCCAGAGGGTGTGATTCGGATACGCCGGGCCACTCTCGATAGCGATGATCCGGATTGGCGCGAGCAAATCGCAGAAACGATGTAAGGAGCGGTGGAAGGGAGACGTGTCCTTTGACGCGCTCCCTGATCCGCCCTTGATCTCGCAGTAGGAGACGACGTGAGTAGAATGGAAGCCAAGGAAAAGCGAAGAATCATTGAAGCGCTGATTCTCTCGTCGTCAGAGCCGATCTCAGCGGACAAACTCGCGGAGATCATTCCCTATTGCAAACCAGGGCAGGCGAAGGATCTGGTCAGCGAACTCAACACCGAATACGCCGAACAGGATCGCGCTTTCGAAATCTGGGAAGTTGCGGGCGGCTTTCAGATCCGTACGCGCGCCGAATTTTCGGGCTACCTGCAGAAGCTACAAAAGGAGCGGGCGCTTCGACTCTCGCCGGCCGCGCTCGAAACGCTCGCAATCATCGCCTATCGGCAGCCCGTGACGCGCGCCGAGATCGAGGAAGTGCGCGGGGTGGATGCCGGCGCGACGGTGCGAAGCCTTCTCGAGCGACATTTGATTCGAATCGCCGGCCAGCGCGAAGTACCCGGCCGGCCGATGCTCTACGGCACGACCCGTCGATTTCTCGAAGTCTTCGGCATCGAGAATTTGAAAAATCTGCCCAACCTCCGCGAGCTCGACGAACTCGCGAAGGAACAGGGGTTGCTCGACCCGACAGCTGACGAAACCAACGCCGGTGAAGCCAAGGAATCGGATCCCAATCACGCCGAGCATGTCGCGTCGGAGGCCGGATCCGAGGCGGTCGCCGGGGCTGCGGATGATTGGGTGATCGATCTCGATGCGGACGGTGCCGGGGAAGAAACGATCGACGATCTCGATGACGAGGACGCAGCGGAACACTAAGCCCGATGCCTCACGGAATCTCCCCCAAACACACTCGCAAGGCGAGCAAGAAGCAGGTTGGCAAGCCGGGTTCTGCGTCGAGAAAGCGGCCGGTGAAACGGCCCGCCTCGGACTCGACCGTATCCGGAGCGCAGAACGAGCCGACACCTGCTTTCGAGCGTGCCGTTCGACTTCAGAAATTGCTCGCCGGCGCAGGCTTCGGTTCGCGACGCGATGTCGAGCAGTTCATGATCGACGAACGAGTGACCGTGAATGGTCGCGTCGCAAGCGTGGGCGATCGGGCAGATCCGAGTGTCGATGATATTCGACTCGATGGCGAGAGACTGCTTCGCGACAAGCCCAGCTATTGGCTCCTGAACAAGCCTCGCGGTGTGGTCACGACCATGCGTGATGACGAGGGGCGTAAGACGGTCATCAATTTTCTTCCGAAGAATGTCGGGCGTCTCTTTCCAGTCGGCCGACTCGACCGGGAGACGTCCGGCTTGCTCTTGTTGACGAATGACGGCGATACCGCTCATGCGCTGCTGCATCCTTCGCTCGGCAACGAACGCGAATATCGAGTCAGCGTGAAGGGGCAGATCGATTCGAAGGCCGTCGGCCGTCTCGAAAGGGGAGTTCCACTCGAGGACGGGCGGACTTCACCCGGTCGGGTCAGCAATGTTCGTTTCGATTCCGATACCGGCAACTCGAATTTCTCGCTCATTTTGATGGAAGGACGCAAGCGGCAGATTCGTCGAAGTCTGCTCGTGCTCGGATTTCCGGTTCGCCGATTGGTGCGTGTCCGGATGGGCCCGCTTCGGCTCGGCCG
>CAWLAJ010000405.1:0-3076 GCA_963854795.1 Deltaproteobacteria bacterium UBA4427
AGTCGCCGCAGCGGGCGTCGGACTGCCCGATGTCCATATGTGCCAGGGAAGCTATCCACTCACGCCGAGCCTGCCCTTCACCCCGGGTCAGGAAGTCGTTGGCACCGTGACGGCCTGTGGGCCGGGGGCCAGCGCTGCCATCGGCGACCGCGTGATGGGCATAACGGCCTTCTTTCTCGGGCACGGCAGTTTCGCCGAAGAATGTCTCGCGCTTGACGACTTCACACTTCGCGTGCCCGAGGAAATGGACGACGCCGAAGCCGCTTGTTTTACGATTCCCTTTCACACGGCCCATATTGGTCTCGTGCGCCGCGCGGCTCTCGTCGGCGGAGAGACGCTGCTGGTGCTGGGTGCGAGCGGCGGGACGGGCTCGACTGCGCTCCAACTCGGCAAGGCGCTGGGAGCACGCGTCATTGCGATTGCGGGCGGTCTCGACAAGTGCAATTTCTGCAAGAATCTCGGCGCGGACGAAGTCATCGACTACCGGACCACGGAGTTCGCAAGCGCGGTTCGCGACCTGACCGAGGGCCGCGGCGCCGACGTGATCTACGACCCGGTTGGCGGTGAGTCCTTCGACGCGGCGACTCGATGCATCGCCAACGAAGGCCGGTTGCTCTGCATCGGATTCGCCAGTGGGCGATGGGGCGAGCCTCGAGCCGCTCATCTGGTGCAGCACAACTATTCCGTGATGGGCGTCATGCCCGGCAGCTACGACCGCGCGTTCAAGGTCGCGGCCCACGAGAGTCTGCTCGAGCATTGGCAAGGCGGCCGACTTCGCGTTCCGATTCACGAACGCTTCGACTTCGAAGATGTGCCCAAAGCGATCGACGCACTCTCGCAAGGAAACGTGATGGGGAAAATCGCAGTCATCGTAGACGACGCAGCCCCTCGTTAGCAGGCGCTGGAATTCTGGCTCGCTCCGGTCACGGCGCGCATGAAGGCATTTCGGGGCTAACGTTCGCTTGAACCAATCAGAGAAATGGATGCCGATCGCGGATTCTGATCTACCGCCCTACCCCTTGAATGAAGTGCTCGCGAAGCCTTTCCCGGAACGGATGCGACTGGTCTGCCGCATGTGGGCGCTGCAGATCACGGCCACACCGTTCTCGGTCGTTGTCCTCTACTGGATCAAATACCTGCTGATCTTCATCGGGGGATGGGCCTTCTTCTGTTCGTTTTCGAAGTCGTATCCGGGATTTCTTTCGATCGGCGCCTGGGCGTTCTCGGCCATCGCCTTTCAAAAAGCCATCCTTTGGGCGCTTTTCTACGAATCATCGGGACTCGGCTGCTCGTCGGGCCCGATGAACGCACGCTTTTCGCCTCCGCTAGGTGGCTTTCTTCATTTCCTTCGGCCTGGCACGACGAAGCTCCCACTCTTTCCGGGGCTGCCCATCGTCGGGGGCATCCGTCGAACCTGGCTCGACGTCGCTCTCTACGCGGCGAACATGCTCCTGCTGCTGCGCGCGCTCGTCGCTCCGGAATTGAGCTTCGACCTTCTCCTTCCGTCTTTCATTCTGATTCCCTTGCTAGGCGTGACAGACAAGACGCTCTTCCTGGCCGCGCGCGCTGAACATTTCTGGGTCGCCCTCGCCTGCTTGACCTTCGGCGCCGCGAGTGAGGCCTGGATCGCCGGGTCGATGATCGTCTGGTGTTTCATCTGGTTCTGGGCCGCCACCTCGAAACTCAATCATCATTTTCCGAGCGTCATCATGGTCATGATGAACCAGGGGCCCTTTTTCCCAGCTTGGCTGAAGAAACACCTCTTCGTCTCGCTGCCCGATGACTTGCGGCCTTCGAAGCTGGCCACGTGGATGGCTCATATGGGCACGGTGGTCGAAATCACCATTCCCTTCGCCCTGCTCTCGAGCGAGAACGCGATCTTCACGGCCGCCGTGCTCTTCGTGATGACGGGATTCCACGGCTTTATCGCTCTCAACAATCCAAGCGGCATGCCCGTCGAGTGGAATATCGTCATGGTCTACGGCGGCATCTTCCTCTTCGGCTTCAATCCCGAAGTCAGTGTCCTGTCGATCGCCGAAGTCCCACTCCTGGCCGGCTTTCTCGCCCTCTTTCTCGTGGCGATCCCGCTCTACGGAAATTTCGTCCCGAAACACGTCTCGTTTCTGATGGCGATGCGTTACTACGCGGGCAATTGGGCCTACTCGGTCTGGTTCTTTCGCGGCGAATCGCAGAAGAAGCTGAATAAGCTGACCAAGGCAGCGCTGACGATGCGCGAACAGCTCGAAGGTATGCTCGACGACCGCGAGGCCGTCGATACCGCCATGATGATGATGCCGTCGATCCGATTGATGCATCTGCAGGGGAAGGTCCTCCACGGGACAATTCCGCTAGCCGTCGACGATGTCGACAACTACGAATGGATGGAGGGCGAAGTCGTCGCCGGACTCGCTCTCGGTTGGAATTTCGGTGATGGACACCTCAATGGCATGCAGCTGCTCGAGGCGATTCAGCAACAGTGCGGCTTCGAACCGGGCGAACTGCGCGTCATCATGGTCGAATCACAGCCGCTCTTCGGACGAACGATGTCCTGGAAGATCGCCGATGCGGCGACCGGCATCCGCGAGCAAGGAGAAACCGAGATCGCGCCTCTCCGCGCGTATCAAGCCTGGCCGACTGGGGCGATGGCCGAAGCGTTCGCCCGCGACTCGCACGATTAGCGAATCAGGTTTCGGCGTTCGCGATCATGAATCAAGCGGGCTCAGAGCTCGTGGGTTTGCGACTTCCATCTTGATTTGTCGAGGGTGCGTACGCCTCGATCTCGTACTCGAGCCTTGCCGCCTGATCGCGGCGAGGACAGAAGGATTCGTAGCCGACTCAAGAAAACGGTGGGGGGCCGCCTTCATCGAAACCACTAGTAAACGCCCACACTGCCCGGTCGCGGCTACCCAGGGCTGGCAAGGGGCCGCGCGAAACTCAGCTCGTGGCCGTCCGGATCCTTCAAATGAAAGTACCGCTCGCCCCAGGTGGCGTCGCGAGGCTCGAATTCCGGTATGAAACCGGACTCGACGGCGCGCGCATACATCGCATCGACATCGGCTACATAGAAAATCGCTCG
>CAWLAJ010000406.1:0-3073 GCA_963854795.1 Deltaproteobacteria bacterium UBA4427
AGCGTCATGTCGGCGGCCCGATCTTCATCGCACGGAACGAGCTTCCCCGCCGCTTTCGCACGACCGAAGGGGGTCTCGGGTTCGAAGGTCAGCTCATAGGTCGAAACATGCTCGGGCGCCCATTCGAGAAGTTCCTCGAGGTCGCGGGCGAGGCCACTCTCGTCCTGCGAGGGCGCCGCGAAGATCAGGTCGATCGATAGATTGTCGAAATCGGCTTCGCGAGCCGCCGTCAGCGTCTGTCTGGCGACCTCGGCGCGATGCGCCCGACCGAGCCGCTTCAACACGTCATCGTCGAAGGACTGGACACCGA
The DNA here is from genome assembly GCA_963854795.1 of Deltaproteobacteria bacterium UBA4427. Lineage (GTDB taxonomy): Bacteria > Myxococcota_A > UBA9160 > UBA9160 > UBA4427 > UBA4427. Next base: position 311 of record CAWLAJ010000406.1, read on the forward strand.
CCGAGAGTCGGTTGATGCCGATCCCGCGAAAGCCCCGCAGCCGGTCCCTTTCAACGGTGCTGGGATTGAGTTCGAGGGTCGTCTCGATCTCGCTGGACGCGGACGGGAAGGCGGCGCGAATCGCTTCGAGGAGCCGCCCGATGGACTCCGGCGTGAAGAGCGACGGCGTCCCGCCGCCGAAGTAGATCGTGGATAGGCCCCTGCCCGAAAAGTCGGAGCGACGCGCTTCGAGTTCGGCGAGCAGTCCCGCCGTATATCGCGCCTCGGTTTCCGGAGTGAGCCGAGGCGCCGCCACCACTGCAAAATCGCAATAAGGACAGATCCGTTCGCAAAAAGGTAGATGGAGATAGACGCCGACCGCACCGTCGTCGAACCGCTCATCGATCGAAGCGTCAGCCTCGCTCGTCGCCACCCTGCTCTCGGCCATCTGGAGAAACTAGCGGGAACCAGAAGACTGCGGGCGTTGTGGCGGGCATGGTTCAGCGGGCTCCGGTACTCTCGGCGCGCTTTGAGCCAAGACCCCGCTGATCCCCAGACCCATCCACCGGTGCTTCATCGTGTCCTCCCGAACGGGCTGACGATGCTGCTGCGCGAAAGCCATCGCTCGCCGGTCGTCGAGCTTCAAATCTGGGCCGGGGTGGGTTCGGCCGATGAACGGCCGGGCGAAGAAGGTCTCGCACATTTCCATGAACACATGCTCTTCAAGGGCACGGAGCGCCGAGCTGTCGGAGAGGTCGCCGGCGACATCGAAGGCCTCGGCGGCCACATCAACGCCTATACCTCCTTCGACACGACGGTCTACCACGCCACGCTGCCCCGCGCGGCCTGGCGCGAAGGGCTCGACGTGCTGACCGATGCGGTGCGCTATTCGGTTTTCGACGAAGAGGAGATCGCACGAGAACGCGAAGTCGTGCTCGAGGAGATTCGCCGCTCCAAGGACACGCCGGGCCATGTGCTCGGCGAAATCGCCTTCCGCGAATGCTATCGCTCCCATCCCTATGGCTTGCCCATTCTCGGACCGGCGGAGAATGTGGCCGGCTTCGATCGTGCACAGGTTCGGGAGTTTTTCGAGCGCTGGTATACGCCGGACAATCTCATGGTCGTTGCGATCGGCGATTTCGACTCCGATGAAGTCTCGGAGGAAATCGAGCGCCTCTTTGCCGACGCCGAATCCGGAGGGACGCAGAGGTCGCGACCCGATGAGCCCGTGCAGGATGCGCTGCGCGTGGTGGTCGCACGAAAGCCATTCGAGGGACATCGCGTCGATCTGTCGTGGCCGGCTTCGAATTTCCGCAACCGCGATTCGGTCCATCTCGACCTGCTCGCCTACGTATTGGGCGAATGCGAATCGAGTCGACTGGTCCGCATGGTTCGTGAGCGCGAAGCCCTGGTCGATCGCATCGACGCCAGTGCCTACACGCCGCTGGACCGCGGACTCTTGAGTGTCGGCTTCGAGACCGACGAGAAGCGACTCCTCGACGCGACACGACGCATCGTGGAGGAAACCGATCGTTTGAGACACGAGCGCATATCGGACGCCGAACTCGAGCGCGCCCGCACGAATTTTCTCGCCAGCGACCAATTCGATCGCGAGAGCGTCTCCGGCGTTGCGTCGAAGCTCGGCAGCTTCGAATCAATGGGTGGCGGCTGGCGAAGGGAAGCCGAAGCGCAGCAGATCCTTCGCGAGGCGACACCCGACGACCTCCTGCGCGTCGCCCAGCAATACCTGCTCCCCGAAGCGCTCACGATCGCGGCCCTGATCCCCGAGTCGACCGACCTGGGGCTCGACGCCGACGCCATTCGGCGCGCGGTCCGCCAGGGACTCGATGCCGCGAGCGAACCCCGTCCGAGCGAGGACGAGGGGCGAAATGATCCGCCGCTCACGACTCGCGGCAACGATCAGGCGAATGCCCAGCTGCGCTTTTCTCCCCTGCGAGCGAGCGAGGATGGTGCCGGTGAGCGACTCGATGCGACGCTCGACAACGGGCTCGAAATCCACGTCCTGCGACGAGCAGAGGTCCCGGTGGTATCGGTTCGCCTGGCGACGCTGGGAGGCCTGCTCTGCGAGGACGAGACGACCTCGGGCCTCACGCGATTTCTGGCCGCGATGTGGTCGCGAGGCACGCAGACGCATGACTCGGCCGCCTTCTCGCGCCATATCGAAGCCCTGGCCGCAGACGTGGACGGGTTCTCTGGGCGAAACTCGATCGGGATCACCCTCGATTGTCTCCGCCAAACGCTCGAGCCGGCCTTTGATCTCTTTGCCGATGCGATCTGCGAGCCGCGATTCGACGAAGAAGAGATCGAGCGAGAACGCCGGGAATCGCTGGCCGCTCTCGAACGGAGGGCGGATCGGCTCGGCCAGCGCGCGTTCCAGCTCTTCGCGCAAACCGAATTCAACGAGCACCCTTATCGCCTGACGATTCTCGGTGAGGGCGAGTCGGTCGCTCGTTTTTCGCGCAGCGAACTCGTCGCACATGCAGCACAGCTCCTGCGCCCGAAGCGAATGTCGATCGCCGTCGTCGGCGACGTCGATCCGGAGCAGATCGGTTACCTGATCGAACGTCGACTCGGCTCGATGTCGGCCGGTGGTGACGGATTCCAAATGCCTGCGGAGGAGCCGCGCGATTCAGGCATACGGGAGGCCTCGCTGGTCAAGGATCGAGCCCAGGCCCACCTCGTGATCGGGTTCCGCGGGATCACGTTAGGCGACCCGGATCGCTATGCGCTCGAGTTGATCGCGCAGATGCTGGCCGGTCAGGG
>CAWLAJ010000407.1:0-3066 GCA_963854795.1 Deltaproteobacteria bacterium UBA4427
CCCAGAGGCCATTGCCGACCTCGACGCCGGCGGTGAGGCGCGCGTGTTGGTGATCTCGTCGACGGGAAAGCATTTCTGTTCGGGTATGGATCTCGCCGTGTTCACGTCCGGAGACAACGCCACTTCCTGCGCGACCGGCGCCCATGCGAGGGGCGCATCTCGCAACCACATTCTCGAACTCCAGGAGACCTTTACCTGCCTCGAGCGAGCCCGTATGCCGGTGCTCGCTGCGATCCAGGGCGGCTGCGTGGGCGGGGGCGTCGATCTGGTCGCGGCGTGCGACGTCCGGTACGCGTCTCGAGACGCCTTCTTTTGTATCCAGGAGATCAACATCGGACTGGCCGCCGACGTCGGGACCCTTCAGCGCCTACCCCACCTGATGCCGTCGGGCATGATCCGTGAACTTGCCTATACCGGGAGACGACTGCCAGCGGATCGCGCGCTGGACATCGGCCTGGTGAATGAGTTGTGGGACGATCACACATCGCTCATCGAAGGCGTGATGGGCGTCGCGAAAGAGATCGCCGAAAAATCGCCGCAGGCCGTCTGGGGTAGCAAGGAGATGCTTCTTCACACCCGCGATCACACCGTGGCCGAAGGTCTCGAGCACATCGCGACCTGGAACGCCGGAATGATGCAGGGCTCCGAGATGGCCGAGTCCTTCAAAGCCAAGGCGGAGAAACGCGCACCCATCTACGAGAACCTCCCGCCGCGCAAGAAGGGGCTCTAGCTCGACGCCCGCGCAGGCCGCGCACCGCAAGACAAGACTCCGCTCACGGATCCGATGGCGACCCGCCCGGCCATGGTTCGAGAGGAGTATCGGGGAGCTGCTCGATCTCTTCTTTGGTCTTGTAGGGCTTGAAGCCATGAGACTGGTAGTTGTGTAGTGCGCGCGGGTGGTCCAGGTCGCAGGTATGCAGCCAGAAGCGTTTGGTCTCCCGCTGCCATGCTCGCTCGATGGCAGTCCCCAGCAATTCGCTGCCCAGGCCGCGACCAATGAACGTCGGGAGCAATCCGAAGTACACGAGTTCGAGTTCGCCTCCCTCCTGTCCATCCAATTCGAAATATCCGGCAGGCGTTCCCGAGAAATAGGCCACCCAGGTCTCGAACTCGGGACGATCGAGAACCTCGAGCCACTTCGCTCGACTCCAGCTGAGGCGCTCGTACCACCACCAATCAGAACCCACCGCCGAATAGAGGAAGCGGTTGAGTTCGGGACACGGTACTTCCGCACGTCTGACTTCGAGCCTGCGCGGACCGCCAAATGAAGCGGCCTCGGACGCGCTCCTCATTTCGAGATAGGTGGTTTTGACCAGGCGTTCCACTTACGTTTCACCGTCCATGAGGATCCATGGGTTCAGGTTCTCGTGCCCACCCGCTGAAGTCTCTGTCGCTCGCCTGAGCATCAGCTCCGCGACGAGGTCGAAACCGACTTGGTGAAGCCACGAAATGTGTTCGACCCGTTCAACCGCGCAACTTCGCATCGGCCGAGGCGTCGGCGATCGCAAGGGCCTGCCGCGCGAGCAGACCGGTGTGCCGCACCGTGCCTTTGAATTTGTCGCCGAGCGTCTGACCGGCGACGAAGCGCGCGTAGATGCCCTCGCTGATGATGGCGAGTTTGTAGAGCGCGAGTACCTGATAGAAGTCCACGGCGGACACGTCTCGGCCGCTGCGCTTCGCGTACTCGGTCACGATCTCGGCACGCGTCAGCATTCCCGGACCACTCTCGATCCCCCGCAATGCCTCGACCTTCTCGCCCGGATCCGCCCAATAGATGAGCGTGTAACCGAGGTCCGCGAGCGGATCCCCCAGCGTCGCCATTTCCCAATCGAAGACGGCGACGACGCGCGACGCATCCGATGGGTCAAGCGCGATGTTCCCGAGTCGGTAGTCGCCGTGCACGATCGCCGGCGCGGGCGATTCCGGCAACGCCGCTCGCAGGCGGCGGATCAGTTCGTCGATCTCGGGCAAGGGACCCGTCGACGAACGCTCCCACTGCTGCGACCAGCGCCGCACCTGGCGTTCCACGTAGCCGTCTGGCCGACCAAAAGTCGCGAGTCCAACTGACTCTGGATCGATGGCGTGCAAGGCCACGAGGGTATCGACGAGTGTCAGACTCATCGCGCGACGCTTGGCCGGCGTGTCCGCGAAGCCTTCGGGCAACCCCGTACCCCCGGCGATTACGCCGGGCGTGTATTCCATGACATAGAACGGCGCGTCGTTGACCGAAGTGTCTTCGCACAGCGCGAGCGCGCGAGGTACGGGCACCGGCGTGTCCGCCAGAGCCGCGATCACACGAAACTCGCGCGCCATGTCGTGCGCCGTCGGCAACACGTGGCCAAGCGGCGGACGCCGCAGTACCCAACTCCGCTCGCCCGCCGACACCCGATAGGTAATGTTGGAGCGACCATCGCCAATCAATTCGAACTCGAGCGCAGCGACATCGGCCGCGTCCGGGACATGGGCGCGAAAAAATTCCAACACGGCGGCATAACGAACTCCCCGGGTCTCATCCATGCTTGCGCTCCATGTGTACGCGGTTCGACCGAGTTGTGGAAGCGAGCTTCAGCGACCCTTGAAGATCGGTTCCCGTCGCTCGACGAACGAGGCGACGCCCTCGGCTGCATCCTCGCTGTTGGCAAGCCGCTGTTGAGTCTCCCGGAATTGGGCGACCGCTGCTTCCTGACCTTCGAGCGAATACAGCCGCGAGGACGCTTTGGTGGCCTGGATGGCCAGGGGCGCTAGCTGCGCGATCTTTCGCGCCAACTCGAGCGCGCGTTCGAGTTCCTGGCCGGCGGGTACGATCTCCTGTATCAGCCCGCAGCGCAGAGCCTCGGTTGCGTCGAATTCATCGACCAGGAGCAAGTGGTACATGGCGTTGCCCCAGCCGCCGCGCTCGACGAAGCGGATTGTGGCTCCACCCGTCGCCATGATGCCGCGCTTGGGTTCGAGTTGGGAGAACCGGCAGTCGTCGGCCGCCACCACGATGTCGGCGCCTAACATGTACTCGATTCCGGCCGTGTAGGTGATGCCGCGCGCGGCACAGACGATGGGTTTTCGGCAGCT
>CAWLAJ010000408.1:0-3066 GCA_963854795.1 Deltaproteobacteria bacterium UBA4427
CATCCATCACGGTGACGTCGGTCGCTACGAGTGGCTTGATGCACGCGGTCAGGCCGAGTACGCCTAACAAGTTGAACACACTCGAGCCGATCGCATTGCCCACCGCGAGATCGCCGTGGCCCTTGCGAGCTGCAATGATCGACGTGCCGATCTCGGGAACACTCGTGCCGAGGGCGACGATCGTGAGTCCGATCGCGGCTTCGCTGAGTTCGAAGCGCGCGAGCGCCTGAAGTGAGCCGTCCACGAGCAATTTCGCGCCCAGTCCGAGCAGGAAGATTCCGCCGACGGCGCGGGCAGCCGGCTTGAGCCAGTTTCCGCGATCTTCGCCGAGCGCCTCGGCGACTTCTTCTGTCAGAAACTCTTCCATCTCGCTGTCCTCGGCGGCACGGCGAAGATTCCAGACGACATAGGCGATGAGTCCGAGGACAAAGATCACGCCTTCGACCCGCGAGATCAGTTGATCGGAGATCATCCAGGTGAAGATCGCAGAGATGAAGATCAGGATGGGGAAGTCGATGCGCACGATTTCACGCGAAGGACGAAGGCGCGCGAAGAGACCACACAGGCCCAACACCAGGATGATGTTGCAGACATTCGACCCGACGATGTTGCCGACGGAGACGTCGCTATGGCCGGAGAGAGCGGCGTCGAGGCTGACCGACAATTCGGGTGCGCTCGTGCCGACGGCGACGATCGTGGCGCCGATTGCGACGGGGCTCATGCCGATTCGATCGGCGATAAAGGTCGAGGCCGAAACCAGCATATCCCCGCCGAGGTAGAGGAGGGTGCATCCAAAAAGAATGGCGAAGAGTGAAAGGATGAGTTCGAACACGGGCGGTTGGGCGCTCCACGGCGGGTTGACTACAGCTCCCCGCTGGCGTGGATCGACACCTAGGGGTCGCCGAGGGTAGCTCTGAACGCGCCGGATACGAGGACTTCGCTGGATTCCACTACTTGCTTCGGTGCCGATACCCTTCCTATTATCGCTTCGATTCCGCGACCCGAGGGGTGTTGCTTCCGCCGACGTGGCTGGACCATCGTGTCGCTACGAGGCCGAGTTCATGAAACGCAGTTGCGAGGTTGGAGGGCGAGATGGCAGATCGATGGCGACGCTGTAGCGCGTGCAAGAAGGACATCGCACTTCGCAGCATCTACTGGGTCTGCAGCGTGTCGACTTGCAATCGTAAGCGAACGGCGCTCGTCTTCTGCTCGGTTGATTGTTGGGAGATTCACTTACCCACTGAACGTCATCGTGAAGCGTGGGCCGTCGAGGAGCGCGCACCCGAGACCCTGGACCCGCCCGAGGGCGCCCTGCGAAAGAGAAAATCCCGCACGACGGATGCCGGATCCAGCGAAGGCGGGAGTCATGAAATTCTTGTCGTGGCCAGCCGGCTCAAGGCCTACATCCGCAGACGCGATGGCTACAACACCTCCGATTCCGTTCTCCCGGTTCTATCGGATGCAATTCGGAAAATTTGCGATGAGGCGATTCGAACTGCCCGGAGCCACGACAGGCAGACCGTGCTCGAGCGAGATGTTCCGCGAGACTGACAGGGATCGCGCCGCGGGTTTGAATCGAAGTATCCCCCGAAGGGAAATAGTGGAATGGGCTAGTCTCTGCGGCCGATGCAGCCTGGACCGAGAGCTGTCTCCGCTGACCGGGAACACGGCGCGAAGTCGGTCGGTCATTCGACATTTTTAGGGTATTTAAGACCCAACTCTCTGTCTCTCTGTCTCTCTGTCATCGGGATTCGTCGCGGGTGGTCGACCGCAGGGATCCGATCGGTGTCGAAGGACAACACCGAGGATACCGAGGATACCGAGGACACCGAAGACACGAATCGTTTCCGGTGCGAGGGCGGGAGAGTCGAACCAGGCGTCCTGTGGACGGAGGAATGAAGTGCCGCCGCGCAAGCGTAGACAGGCGACAGGGAAATCCAGTTCATCTGGAATCCGGCGTCGGACGAGTGAGCGGGTTCGCGAGCGAACGGCTCGCGCGAGTGATCGTGCCGTCAAAGTTTCCGCTGCTGCCCGAAAGATCGCGCAGCGGGCCGGGAAGACCTCGGTCGCCCGGGTTCGCGACCTGGGCAACCAGGCGCGGAATCGAGTCATCGCTTCGCTGGGCGCCGAGATCGAGCCGCATTTGTGCTTCGTCATGAGCCCCAGACGGCCGATAACACCAGTCATCATGTCCGATTCAGTGCGCATCGCGACGTACAACGTCCATCGTTGGCAGGGCGCCAACGGTCGCAGCAAGCCCGATGTCGCCCGCGCTGGATTCGTGATCTCCGAGCTCGATGCGGATGTGATCGCTCTCCAGGAAGTCCTTCGCCCCTTCGAGGCGGATGCCGATGATCCTCTGGGCCGGCTCTGTGACGAGTTGGATCTCTATCTTGCCTTCGCAGTGACGCGGCGCCATCGCCGTGGCCAGCTCGGCAACGCCATTCTCTCCCGCTTCCCGATCACGGCCATTTCCGTGATCGACATTTCATTCTCGAGGATCGAGCGGCGCGGGGCATTGGCGGCGCGAGTCGGTCACGCCGGCGCGAGTCTCGGCATCGTGGCAACCCACCTTTCCCTGGTCGACCGTACGCGCCGTCGACAAGTTCAATCGCTGCTCGATCATCCCCAGCTGAACTCGGGACCCTCCGTTCTGATGGGCGACATGAATTCCTGGCGAAACTGCCGCGGTTCGCAGCAGCTCGAGGACAAGCTGAATCTCCACCACAACGTCGATTGGCCAGCGAGCTTTCCGGCAGTCAGGCCCCTTCTCTCGCTCGACCGGATCTATGCGCGACATGCTTCGGTCGTCGAGGTCCGGAATCACGATTCGAAGGCGGCCCGGAAGGCATCCGATCATCTTCCGATCGTGGCCGAAGTCAGGCTGGAGAAGTTGGTTTCGGAAGCGACCCGATGAACCGCGAATCGGTTTACCGGATACTTCCCATTGCCCTGCAGAATCTCGCCTGCACCTGGGCGGGCCGGGAACGGGCTCGCTCGCGCTTCACTCCCTATTTCCACGATCTGCTCGCGCAGTGGTGCGAAACGGGGATGAGTTCCAACGAG
>CAWLAJ010000409.1:0-3066 GCA_963854795.1 Deltaproteobacteria bacterium UBA4427
TCGCTCACATCATGGCCGGACCGGTATGCGGGCTGATGCTCGGTGACATGGGCGCCGACGTAGTGAAGGTAGAGAGGCTACCAGGGGGCGACGGCAGCCGCGCTTTCCTCCCGCCAGATGTGCGGGGTGAGTCGGCGGCGTTCATGATGCTCAACCGTGGGAAGCGTGGACTGGCGCTCGACCTGCGGACGGAAGAGGGGCGGACGCTCGTCCGCCGCCTGGTCTCAGGCGCCGACGTGATCATCGAGAACTTTCGCGCGGGTACCATGGAGCGAATGGGGCTAGGCTTCGAAGCCCTATCGACGTTGAATCCGCGCCTCGTGTATTGCCAGATCACAGGCTACGGTCGCACGGGTCCTCTCTCTCATCAGGGAGGCTTCGATCTGATCGCCCAGGGATATTCGGGCCTCATGAGCGTGACTGGCGAGGCGCCTGGCCGTGCGCCCGTGAAAGTGGGCGCCCCGGTGACCGACATCACCGCCGGGATTCTGGCAGCGTTCGGGGTCGCGTCCGCGCTCTTCGAGCGCGAACGGACCGGGAAGGGACAGCGCGTCGATACCTCTCTGTTCGAGGCCGGCATCACGCAGACGTACTGGCAGAGCGCGATTGCGCTCGCCACAGGAGCGTCCCCGGGGCCATTGGGCTCTTCACATCCGCTCGCGGCGCCGTATCAAGCCTTCCCCACCATCGATGGATGGATCAATGTCGGCGCTTCGAACGAAGCGACGTGGATTGGCCTGACGGAGGCAGTGAACGCGCCGGAGCTCAGGGAGGACGAGCGCTTTCGCACCAACGCTCGTCGCATGGCGAACCTGGACGAGCTCGTGCGCGTGCTTGCCCCGCACTTCCTCGAGCGATCCACGGATAGCTGGTTGGAACGTTTGGAGGATGCCGGAGTGCCCGCCGGTCCCGTAGCCTCGGTCGACGAGATGCTCGAGCATCCTCAGACGCGTGCACGGAACATGGTGATCGACGTCGAGCACAAGGAGATCGGTACTGTCCGCTCGCTGGGCACGCCCCTGAAGATGTCCGGTTCGGGCGCTGAGTCCGGGCAAGGGAAGCTGCCCGGCGCACCGACGCTCGGGCAGCATACACGCGAAGTGTTGCTCGAGGTAGGACTTCGTGAGGTGGAGATCGATCGGCTGATGGCGACAGGGGTTGTGCGCTAGCGAGCAGTTGAGGCCGACTAGTCTCCCAGCCCTTGCGGAGCCACCTAGGCGCACCAGATGCTACCTGTCTCCCCCTTCTCAGATTTCCGAAGAACCGCCGTTTCCGATCTGGACCCCTCTGTCGCGCCGCGCCAGAGCGAGGAAAGTCTCAACTCCATTGTCGAAGGGCTTCCTGACGGTGCAGTGGTGATTCTGGACGGTGAAGTCGTCGTGTGTAACAAGGCGGTGGAGGAGATCTGGGGATACCCGCGTGAGCGGTTTCTAGGAACGTCACCCATCGAGTATCTGCATCCGGATGACCGCGCCAGAGCAGGCGAGAGAATCAAAAAGGTCGTGGCTGGCGGACCCACCGAGCTTGGGGAGTACCTTGCGGTACGCACCGACGGTGATGTCGTCCCGGTAGAAATCTCTTCCGCTCACATCGTGTTCCAGGGGAAGCCGGCGATCGGGAGCGTCATCCGGGACGTGAGCGAGCGGAATAAGCAGAACGAGGCGATCCTGGAGAGCGAGACGAGACTGGTGGAGGCGCAGCGGCTGTCGCACGTCGGAAGCTGGGAATGGGACATCACGGAGGACCGGATCACCTGGTCCGAGGAGCTGTATCGCATCTACGGCTTGGACCCGAACGACTTCGCCGCGAGTTACGAGGCGTTCCTCGAGCGCGTGCATCCTGAGGATCGCGAGCGGACCGACTCCTCCGTTCGCGCAGCGCTGCAGACAGGCGAGCCGTTCCTATTCGACGAACGCATCGTGCGCCCGGACGGTTCAGTGCGCGTCTTGGAGCCCAGAGGTAGGGTGATCACCGACTCCGACGGTCGGCCTGTGAAGATGATCGGCGCCTGCCACGATGTCACCGAACGAAAGAAGGCCGAAGAAAGCGTTCAGCGATCGCGAGATCAGCTTCGGGCCTTGCACTCTCACGTCGCGCATCTGCGCGAGGAGGAGCGGATTGTTCTCGCCCGAGAGCTGCACGATGAAATCGGCCAGACCATGGTGGCGATCCAGTTACATCTCTCGGGGCTACGAGCGCAGGATCTCCCCGAGGAGGCAGCCGAGCGCCTGGAACGAGCGTCTGAGCTAGTCGAATCGGTCGTGCAAATGGGAGGCCGGATCTCGACATGCCTCCGGCCCGGTGTTTTGGACGGTCTGGGGCTGCTCACGGCCATCAAGTGCGAGGTCGAAGAATTCGGGGAGCGCTCTGGTCTCGAATGCGAACTGTTGTTGAACGTGGAGAAGTGGGACGGGGATCTGGACCGGGCGACAGCGTTGTACCGCATCTTGCAGGAGAGCCTCACCAATGTGGCGCGACACTCCGGAGCCACGCGTGTCTGGGTCAGCATTGAGGACGAGGACGGAGTCATCGTGCTTCGCGTAGAGGACAACGGCCGCGGCTTCGAAGCGGACCGAATCGAGTCCTCGCGGAACCTGGGCGTGCTCGGCATGCAGGAGCGAGCCCTGGCGTGGGGTGGCACGGTTTCCATCCAGGGTGTGCCGGACGAGGGCACGACTGTCGTAGCCAGGATCCCTGTCTAGGGAGTATCAGCGATCACGAGAGGGCGGACAGCACCCTCACACCAGCCTCCAGAACTCCCCGGTCAAGCCAACCGCGTCCATGATCGCCTGACCCGCCCCCGCGCTACGACCGCGCCAGTCGGGGCCTAGCCGCTCCGCATACCAGGGCTGAACCAAAGCCCACATCTGGGCCAGATCGATCGTCGCGCCCCGCGCGTGACCCGTACGCCCCAGCCAGGCATCGACATCCGCTTCCGACCGGAAAGCCAGGTAAGTGCTTCAGGTGAAGCCGATGTCGAGCCAGGCGTCCCTAGGCGGCGTGACCAGATGGATCACGCCGTCGTCTCCTTCGAGCTGCCCGTCCCAGACTCCGAATTCCATGGCG
>CAWLAJ010000410.1:0-3051 GCA_963854795.1 Deltaproteobacteria bacterium UBA4427
GCCGCCGGCGGTCGTCGATCGAGCCGCGGATCTCGATGAAAAACTCGTCGCGAAGCTCTATGCAAAGTACCAACAGAAGCTCGCGGACGCCGAAGCCCTCGACTTCGGCGATCTACTTCTGTTGACCGCCGAGCTTTTCCGAAGGCATCCACGGGTGCTCGAGCACTACCAGCGAAAGTACTCCTATGTGCTCGTCGACGAATACCAGGATACGAACGGCGTCCAGTACGGAATCGTCAGTCAATTGGCTGCCCAACATCGAAATCTCTGCGTGGTTGGAGACCCTGATCAGTCGATCTATGCCTGGCGAGGCGCGGATCTTCGCAACATCCTCGACTTCGAGGAGGACTACCCCGACGCGAAGGTGATCAAGCTCGAGAGAAATTATCGATCGACCCAACCAATTCTTGCCGGCGCTTCTGCGGTCATTTCCAATAACATCGAGCGAAAGGACAAGACGCTCTTCACCGACCGTGAAGGCGGCACGCCGATTCGTTTTCTGGAAGCCGAGAACGATCGCGAGGAGGCCCAGTTCGTCATTCGAAATGTGCTCATCGCCAATCGCAGCGAGAATATTCCCTTCGGAAATCAGGCCATCCTGTATCGCACGAACGCTCAATCACGCCTCTTCGAAGAGGAGCTTCTGAAATACGACGTGCCCTATACGATCGTCGGCGGCCAGCGCTTCTACGACCGTCTCGAGATCAAGGACATTCTGGCGTATTTGCGGCTGATCGTGAATCCGCGAGACGACCAGGCGCTGCGTCGCATCGTAAACAAGCCCACCCGTGGAATCGGTAAGACCAGCTTCGAACGTGTCGAGACTCTGACGGCCGCGGAAGGACTTCCGCTCTTTGAAGGAATGCGCGTCGCTGTCGAAACAGGCGCAGTGGGCCGGGCCGCCGGAAAGATGGCTGCCTTCATTGACATGATCGACGTGCTCGCGAATTTGCGCTCGGCTTTTTCACTCGACGATCTGATCGCCAGGGTGATGGCGGATTCCGGGTATCTGAAAGCGCTCGAAAAGGAAGATACGCCGGAATCCGAGGCACGAATCGACAACTTGAAGGAGTTGGTTTCGAGTGCCCGAGACTTTCATGTCGCCAACGAGGACGAACTCGCAGACGAGGAGCGAAGCGAACTCGAACTCTATCTGGATCAGGTTGCCTTGATCTCCGATCTCGATAGCTGGGAGGGTCGCCACGATCGCGTTTCGCTGATGACGGTCCATTCGGCCAAGGGGCTCGAGTTTCCGATCGTCTTCCTGGTCGGCATGGAGGAGCGGATTTTTCCACATGCGAGCTCTAGTCGCGACGAGGCTGGGCTCGAGGAGGAACGCCGGCTTTGTTACGTCGCGATGACTCGCGCCATGGAGCATCTCTTCTTGACCTGTGCGGCGGAGCGTTTTCGTTTCGGGGATCGGAGTTATCAATCCCCGAGTCGATTTCTTCAGGAAATTCCGGACGAATTGATCGAGACTCTGGGTACGGCTTCGCGCGCGGGTCGCTCGTCCGGCTCGTCGGCCCGGTCCTCGACCGGTGGTTCTCGCTTCGATTACTCGTACGGACAGGAAGAAGCCGGAGCAGGGGAGGGAGTTCGCGTCGGTACCCGAGTTCGCCATCCAATCTTCGGGCGTGGCGAGGTTCTCGCGGTTCTCGGCACGGATCTCAATCAGAAATTGCGGATCAAATTCGAGCGAGCGGGCGTGAAGACCGTCATGGTCCGATTCGCGAACCTCGAGCTCGCCTGAGAGAGAGCGTCGGATCGAAGAGCAGAGACGAACTCGGAGTGAGGATGATGTGAAGGTTCGAACGGAAGCTCGAGACGAACTCTGGATCGTGACGATTACACGTCCGAAAGTGAAGAATTGTGTGGATCGCGAGACGGCGGCCGCATTGGCCGATGCCTTCCGGCACTTCGACGAGGACGAGGATCTTCGCGTCGCGATTCTTCAGGGGGAGGACGGTTCATTCTGTGCCGGCGCGGATTTGAAGGCGGTCGGGGACAACGAGTCCCGCGAGTCGAATCGCGTGACCGACGACGGCGATGGTCCGATGGGGCCGACGCGAATGTGCCTCGGCAAGCCAGTGATCGCGGCGGTCGAGGGTTTTGCCGTCGCCGGCGGTCTGGAATTGGCGATCTGGTGTGATCTTCGGGTGGCAGCGCGGGACGCCGTCTTCGGTGTCTACTGCCGGAGGTGGGGTGTCCCCTTGATCGACGGCGGAACGATTCGGTTGCCGAGACTGATCGGCCAGAGCCATGCGATGGACATGATCTTGACCGGTCGCGGGGTTTCCGGCGAAGAGGCTCTCAAGATGGGTCTGGCGAATCGTCTGGTTGAACCCGGCGAAGCCCTCGATTCTTCGATCGAGTTGGCGAAATCGATCGCGAAATTTCCCCAGCTGTGCATGCGCTCGGATCGTCTCTCGTCATTGGCTCAATGGAGCCTCAGTGAGAGTGACGCGCTGCGGGAGGAAACACGGCTCGGTCGAGAAGTGATCCGTTCGGGCGAGACCCAGAGAGGCGCCGCCCTCTTTGCGAGCGGTGCCGGTCGGCACGGCAGCTTCGACTGATTCCCCCCGTTCGTTTGGCTCCGTCAGCGGATCTAACGAAGGATTTCGCCCGCGTTCACGAGCAGTGTTTCTCCTGTGATCATTCGCGAGTGATCCGAACAGAAGAAGATGCAGGCATTGGCGACATCACCGTCCTCGGGAATCTCGCCGAGGGGCATGTTCTTCGTGATCGATCCGATGACTTCGTCTTCGGAGATCTCGCGTCGCTTGGACTCCATCTTGACGAACGCTTCGACCGGAGGTCCCCACATCCACGTCGGGATGACCATGTTGACGCGAATTTTCTTGGGACCCAGTTCTTTGACCAGGTGGTACATCGCCGAGAGCAGTCCACCTTTCGATGCCGCGTAGGCGAGCTGCGGCATCATCGGCGGGTGCCACATGGCCTGAGTGCCAATCAAGACGATCGAGCCGCCGCCGGAGGCCTCGAGCCGCGGAACGGCCGCGCGGGCAACGTGGAGTGCGCCCGTCACGTTTA
>CAWLAJ010000411.1:0-3037 GCA_963854795.1 Deltaproteobacteria bacterium UBA4427
GCCATCGACTTCGACTTTTCCGTCTCCGATGAACCGGGCGTCGCCGAGGTAGATATCGATTCCGAATTCGGTCGAATAGCGCTCGGCCGAATCCTCCTCGCTGATCCGCGCACGAATCTCGCGCATTCGTCGCATGACCTCTCCGAAATCGCCCAGGTCCGAATCAGTTGCTGGCATTCCGAATTTCGCGGCCTCGCGCGCATCGTGAATCAGTTGAGCCCCGCGGATGACGGCCTTCGAGGGCACGCAACCGACATTGAGACAATCACCGCCCATCAAGTGTCGCTCGATCAGGGCGACCCGAGCCCCGAGACTCGATGCGATCAACGCGGTGATCAGACCCCCGGTACCGGCGCCGATCACGACGAGGTTGTAGCGACCTGTGGGGATCGGGTTCTTCCAGGTCGCGGGATGAACATTGTCGACGAGTTGCTGGTTCCATTCGTCGGTCGGCAGGACCCTCACTTCCTTCGCCATCAGACAGCCTCCTCTTCTCTCTTCTCGTCTTCGCCGGTCGCCTCCGCCAGCGCCCGCCGAGCGATACGCGTCACGATCACGGTCACGATGGCCGTCGCAGCGAGTCCCAGAATCAGCACGGCCCATTCTCCGGCACCCCTTTCCGCCGCGCCGCCCCCCGCGATCGCGGCGACTTCTCCAGCAACTTTGCCGGCGTAGACATAGAGCAGCGAAGCCGGCAGCATGCCGATCGAGGCAATGAGATAGTCCGCCAACCGCACCTTTGTTAGGCCGAGGGAATAGTTCAACAAATTGAATGGAAAGACCGGCGAAAGTCGAAGCAGAAAGACGATCTTTCGCCCCTCGTCCCCGACAGCTCGATCGATTGTGGCAAAGCGTACGTCGCCTTCGAGGCGACGCTCGATTGCGGCCCGCGCACCATGGCGAGCAATCAGGAAGGCGAGTGTGGAGCCGAGGACGGCAGCGGCGAAAACGTAGACGGTTCCCTCGACGACGCCGAAGATCGCACCCGCGGCCAGAGTCAGCAGCGAACCGGGAATGAATGCCACGACAGCGACCGCGTAGCCGAGAATGAAGACGATCGGACCGAGGGCGCCGAGCCCGTCGACCCACTCGGCGAAAGCCGGAATATAGCCACCCGCACTTCGGCCCAGGTAGAAAATTCCCGCGAGCAGAACGAGTCCGATGACAATCTTGAGATACGGGATCTTTCGTGCGTCTTCGACTTCAAGCTCCTTCAGCGACGAATCCGGGGTCGTCATTCTCAGGTCTCCTCATCGCTCGATCGAGTTCGAGTTGCGACTTCGCGGGTCTGCCATCAATCGCCTGGTCGCGATCGCAGCGTCACCCGATTGGAAATGTCAGCGTCTATTCCGATGTCCGTCGGCAAGCGGACAGCTTGCGAATGGTGGGTGATACGGCGATTGAATCGAGTTGGATACAGGGAAGCAACTTTTTCTGCGATGCCTTGGCGCCCGGAAAAGCGATGACCGAAGCCGAAACACGTCAAGGCGTGCTCACGCGAAGCCACAGTTCCCGGCCTGCATTCAACGCCCGCAACTCGAAATCCCATCCCGCATCTCGAAAGGCGAGGCCCAATGCCTCCGCGGCAGCAGATTCCGCGTGGGCCGCGGCGTTTCCCGGGATGGGTCGGAGGGGGGCCACGCTCCCGCGGTCGACGCGCCCTTCATTGCCCGTCGTCTGCCAACGAAGGGTCAGTGAGCCCGACTCGAGCGCCGCCACGGACGCGATCTTGCGGGCGGCTGCGATGAAGACCTCGCACCCGTCCGGAACGGTCGAGAAGACAAATTGAAAGAGTCGTTTCCCCGCCGCATGGACGGCAGCACTCTCGACGATCTGAAACGGGGATTCGAATTCGCAGACGACCCGGATCCCTCTTGCTTGAATCTCAGCCTTGTGCGCGGTGAGCCGCTGCTCGATCCACTGACGCGATGCCGGTTGGTCAGTGGCCGTCGGCGCTTGCATAAGAGCCGCTCCGCTCAATCGACCGGCTTGATCTGCGCGTCCCGCGCGACGATCGCCGCCATCCAGAGAGCAAGTACAACCACACCACTTCCCATTCCAAAGAGAACGGTTCGCTCACCGAATCGATCGGCGAGAATACCCAGAGGCAGCGCGGTCAGGCTGAAACCTGCGAACGCCAGAAGTGTGAGCGACATGACTCGGCCCATGTATGCGGGCTCCGTCTCTCGGGCGATGACCGCTCCGTTCAATGCATGAAAGCCGCCACTCATCGCACCGACGAAGAGCATGGAGACGGCGGCGAAGGCGAAAGCCGGCATCGCCGAGAGAATGATCAGCGACATGCCGAAGCCGATCGCCAACCAACTGTAGATCCGCGTCGCATGCGGCGAATCGGCATAGCGCGCGGCGGTCAGGCTAGCGCCGAGCGCTCCGATGGCGGAAAAGAGAGCCATACGCGTGAGATCTTCGGCAGAACGATCCAGTTGATTCTCCAAGAAGCCGGGAATCAACGTGACATGGGGAAAGCCGATCAGCATGACTCCGACGAAAAATATCAGCAGGTGGCGAAGACGCGTGTGCTGCCACGCATAACGCAATCCGAGAGCGAGATCTTCCAAAACGTGCGTCTCATCGGCATCCTCGCGTACGACCGACGGAGGCAACAAGAGAAGCAGCGCCGCGGAAGTCAGATACAAGACGCTCATCACGCCGTAGGCGGCCGCGGGACCGGCGCCTTGATAAGCAATCATCACGGCGGCAACGAGAGGACCCACCACTCGAGACATCGTATTCGAGACATTCGTGAGAGCCATCGCGTTGCCGAGAATTCTGTGGGGAACGAGGTCGACGACGAGCGCCTGCCGCGCCGGACCGATGAAGCCGAAACCGCAGCCGACGATAAATCCGTTGATGACGAGGTGAAAGATTTCGAGCGTGCCGGACGCGTATAGCAACCCGACTGAGCCGAAGCAGATCGCAGACAACGTCTGCCCGATCGCGATGACGCGTCGTTTGGGTAGTCGGTCCGCATAGGCACCACCGAGTGGACCGGCCAGAGCCATTCCCAGACCCTGGC
>CAWLAJ010000412.1:0-3037 GCA_963854795.1 Deltaproteobacteria bacterium UBA4427
AACCGGACGACGGTCTCTTCAGCCTGCGGCAGAACGTCGGTGATTTCATTTTCGAATCTCGATCGGCGGAGTTTTCGCACACCACAGGGAGCCGCGAGCGATCAGCGAGTGGCGAGTACGACCGGATGATCATGCAAAGCATGATCAGTAGTGAGTCGCCAGTTCAAATCTGGTCTCGTGCTCCATCAAAAACCAAGAGCCTCCGCCCACTTACGGCGGGAGCGTTTTGCGTTAGGCGAATCGTTAGGGCCGGTTTGGTCCGGTCCAGGTTCTGAAAGAAAATCCAGATCTTCGTCGACACTCGGCATGAGATGCGAATCGGTCCGCAACGTTAGCTCCGCAGAAGCATGGCCGAACATCGTCTGCCCCCACTTGCTTCACGGCCACTCAAACTCCATCACGATGGGCGAAAATTCCAGAGGACGAATCACGAGGCTACGAGTCTTCGCTTCCCGACTGCCGACCGTTGCGACCACTAGAGAGACGGGAGCCTCGCCTCCATCGCAGCGTTTGGGAAAGTCTACGCCCACCCGATAGCGTCCTTTTGCCGGCGTCTTGAAGGTGATGGCTTCGATGCGCGGCGCTTTCGAATCGCAGCGCTGATCCAGCAGCAACTCGCCGCTCTGGGAGCCGCGACTTCCGTCGGCCGACGTATGACTGGGCGAGTTGGCGAAGTAAACCGTCTCCTGGCTTGGAGTGGTGACGAAGAGGTCGAGATCTGCCGCTCCGCCAAAGGCCAGCAGGACCCGCAGTTCTCCCGGGGCAAGTGCCGGCTGGGGCTGCAATGAAAGTGCCACGGCGAGTTCGCGTGCTTCTTGTTCCATGAGTTCGGATGCAAGCAGGGGATCGGGCGTGGGTGCCGCACAGCCCGCAAACGCGATTGCAAGGAACAAGACATGAACGCGAAGGGGTGTAGCCATGAAGGGGAAGGGTCGAAGACGACTGCACCCAAGCGAGCGGTTCACGGCGCGAGCCCAACTCCAATTTCAACACCAAGATTTCGACCCAATCCCATGGCCAAGGTGGGCGGAGACTTCTCCCCAACCTCGATGGCATTCGGATCCAGACGCAAGATGCGAGGCTGAGCGCCTTCGATCTGCCAGGCGGGCATATTCGAGTTTGAAGCCCAGACGCGTCCCTTTGAGTCGAAGTCGATTTCGCGCGTGTAGGTGACCCGGGTCGGAAGCGGGAAGACCGTAAAATGCTCTGCCTCGGAGTCGAAGCGGATCAGGCTGTCGCTGTTGGTTCCGCAGATCCATACGTGGTTGGTCTCGAGATCGACATTGAGCGCGTAGGGGGTCTCACTTCCGATGGGCTTGATGGGCAGCGGCCATTGCTTGAATTCTCTCGTCTCGGGATCGAAGCGCGAGATCAATCCCGAGGAGAATCCCGGAATCCATAGCTTGCCGGAAGCATCGAATCGCATTCGTCGCGGCGCCGTGAACGGCGTGTCGATCATCTCGACATCGAAGCTCTCCGGATCGATGCGCCCGATCCGGTGGGCGTTGAGCTGGCTGAACCAGATGTCGCCGTTGGGGGCCACGTCAATGCCGTAGGGGACCGGCGCTACGATGCCGCCGCCGCCGCCGCCGCCGGAGAGATCGACTCGTTCTGCCAGCCACATGAAGGCCGGAATCAGCCGCATTGCGATGGCCTGGCGCCAAGTGGGTGCCGGCAGACGAATCCATTGGTGGGTTCCCTTGGCTGGGTCATACACACCCACGTGATTTGAAGCTGCGACCGTATACCAGACTCTTCCCTTTTGATCGAAGCGCAGAGTATGGGGGTAGAAGCCTTCTTCCAGGGGGTGGATCGACCAGTCTTCGGTCTTGGGGTCGAAGCGTGCGAGTTGATTGCCCAGGGCCAGGGTCATCCAGATTGCACCGTCGGGGGCTACCTGCAAGGAGTGGGGGCCCACGTGGGCGTTGGCCGTGGACGGGGCCGGTCCGCCGAGTTTGCCAAAGATCCCGCCGAGGGGCAGGTCGCCTCGCGGCACATCAAAGACGGCGCGCTCGCCGCTGGGAGTGCTCGGATCCAGGCGATAGAGCTTGTCCTGTGTCATGTCGACCGAGTAGACCCGGCCGTCCGGGTGCACGATCAGATCGTGCTGCATCGAAGCGGGATGTCCCAACACCCACTCTTCGATCGCTGCGCTCTGGACCTCCGGGGCGGGAGGCGGAGCAAAGCCTTTCGAGTTCATGTCATGGGTCAATTTCGGAATCGCGGTATCCAGCGCGTAGGCGCGATTGAAGAGCGTCGGAACCTGGGCGCGAAGTTCGGGGCTGAGGCTGGCCCCCATTCTTCCCATCAGGTTCAGAACCTTTTGCCACTGCTCGTCTGTGCGTTGGACTCGTGTTGCCCAATTTCCCTGTTGGTGACAATACGTGCATTGCCTCACCAGCTCTTCGCGCTGATGGGGCTGCTCAATGCTGTCCAGCACCAGAGCGAACCAGCGATTGGAGGGGAGTTGAATGGCGACCTTTGCGGGATCGGTTTCGGGCTCGAGGGTAAAGTCCATTCGTCGACTTTGCTGGGGTCCGTCGATGTTCACGTTGCTGGAAACGAAGTCCTTCCAGGTAATTCTTCGAACCCGAATCTGATACGGGCCCGACTCCCGCAGGGTTGGCGTCTGGTAGTACCCGGTAGCGCCGCTGAAGACTGTGACGGAGTGCTTTGGGCTTCCTGTTTCGAAGGTCACCATGGCGCCTTCAATGCCGGCCCCAGATGGGCCCCGGACGATTCCCGAAATCTCCATGGCGCTCGCGGCATTGCCCGCGCCTAACGCGAGGCCGAACGCGAGACATAACGTGAGATGGAAGACTGAGCCCGCGAGTGCCCCGTCGCGTGAGGGGCGGGAAGCGATGTGCGAAGAAGTCCGGTGGACGTTCATGCGATTCTCCTGGCCGGCGTCAGGCTCTCACCGGTTCAATTCAGCTAGATGCTCACATTCTAGCCCACAAGCGGCGTTCCAAGCGGCATACTCTTACTGATCGAGCTCGGTCACAAGCGGTCGAGGATCGGGACGGTCGGAATGGCT
>CAWLAJ010000413.1:0-3027 GCA_963854795.1 Deltaproteobacteria bacterium UBA4427
CGTCGATGACCCGATCGATGAGCGTCGGGTCGTTTTGCACGCGCGCAAGTTGGTCGGGATTTCGAAAGAGCGCGAGCATCGCGTTGCCAATCAGATTCGTCGTCGTCTCGGAACCCGCAGCCAAGAGCAGGGTCGCAAACGAGATCACCATTTCAGGCTCGAGGATCTCTTCTCCTTCACCCGAGAGGATCAAGGTCGAGATGAGGTCATCTCCCGGATTCCGGCGGCGATCGGCGATCACTTCGGTCATATAGCTGCGGAACTCTCGGAAGAGCTGAATATTGCCAAAACTCCCCCCGCTGCCGGGCTGCGTCGATCCGACGATCAGAGCCGTCGACCAGCGTTTGAAATCATCGCGGCGCCCCGGGTCGAGCCCTAGCAAGTCGGCGATCACACTGACTGGCAGGGGATTTGCGAACTCTTCCATCAATTCACACGAGCCGCGCCGTTCGAAACGCGCGAACAGTTCTTCGGCATTCTTTCGAATCTTGGGCTCGAGCTGCGCTATGCGACGAGGTGTAAATCCACGACTGACGATATTGCGCTGGCGACTATGCTCCGGAGGATCGTGCGCGATCAGAGACCCGCTCGTCGGCGCGATATCCCCCTCGGCGTTGATGACCTGAACCTCGCTCCCGCCCATCGCCTCAGACGAAAAGATCTCGGGATGCTTGAGGACGTACGAGACTTCGTCGTATCGTGAGACTGTGTAGACGCGCGGGCGAAAGCGCAGCCGGCGTGATGAAGACGACGGCCGCCGCGCACGCCTGCGCTCCCGGAAAAGACGCCAGGTGTCTCGTAGGCTGATGTCTTGTTCCCGCTGCATGCGAATCAGCCCAGCGACGATCTTGATCATCTCGCGGGGTCCGATCGCGACGCGGGCAACCGCGGCTTCGCTGCGCAATGCGGCGTAGATCGGATAGGGATCTCTTACGAATTCAGAATCAAAGGGATTGAAACGAGTCGCCATCATCGATCTTCCTGGTCGCGGACTGACTTCATACCGGGAGTCCCAACCGAGCCTACCTGATTCGAGCCGAAGTCTTTGCCTGGCCACATGGACATCGCCACCCGCACGGACATCTTGGGTTGCGTTTCACGTGTCGCGTCCAGCTCTACGTCGAACGCCGCAAAATGCGTTTCATCGAGAATTTATAGAGCGTCGTCCAGTCGGCCAAACTCGATCAATTCCTTGGCGAGCCTCAACCGCAAGATTACCGCGCGCAGCGCATCAGGGCTCTCTCGACTCTCTTCTTGCCTTAGGTTCGACTCGAGTTCTTCTTGCGGAAGCTTGCCCCAGTAGAGGTCGGCACGTCGCTCGAACGTGCGACAAATTTGTTGAAACTCCTGACTGATCTGCTCCGCGCTCGGATCGGCGGGCATCGCCCCAGGGACCTTCCGGACCCGCTGCGCCACCCGCCAATTTCTGCGAGATGCGGATAGGGAAAACAGACGGAGTTCTCCGCACCACTGAGTCTAGACAATATGACAACCAAGCCTCGGATGGAGGCATGCTCACCTGTTCCCGGGGATCCGGGGAGCCAACGCACGGGTCGTCAAGTTGATTCGCGATCTACTACGTGCGCCTTGAGCCTGGAGAGCCCGAGTCGACCAGGGCGAAGCCTTTACGGATGCGATCGAATCGACGCCTGACGGCGGGCTCCTTCCTTGGGGAGGTCGAGATCACGATCGTCGGGGGGAAGCGGGTGGTGTATGACGCTCGACTCGACTCGACGAAGACGGGCGCGGGCGTCCTGAGCACACATAAATGAACTAGTGTCCGACCGCGCGCCCGCCTGACGATTCAGCCCATGGAGATCTCGAATTGCGAAGTCGAATCGAAGCGGCCCTCGGTCGATGGGGGCGGTTCGTCTCCGAACACGCCATCTGGGTCGTCCTTCTGACGCTCGGGGCCTCGGGTCTCTTTGCCACGCAGCTCCAGTATTTCCGACTCGACACGACCATGGACAGCTACTTCCATGAGTCGGACCCGGTGCGTCTTCAATACGACGCTTATCGGGACCTGTTCGGTCGTGACGCGATGATCGTGATCGCGCTGAAACCCAAGGGCGGCGTCTTCCAAGCCGACTTCCTCGAAGAGCTACGAGTCATTCATGAAGAACTCGAGGCGGAAGTGCCCCTTCTCGCCGATCTAACAAGTCTCATCAACATTCGCGAAACCCTTGGAAATGAAGTCGGACTACAGGTCGATGACTTCCTTGCCCAATGGCCAGAGAGCAAACAGGCCCTTCGCGACGCTGAGCGCCGTGCGACTGCGAATCCGCTTTATCAAAACCTCGTGATCTCAAAGGACGCGTCCATCACCTCGATCTCCCTCGAAATCGAGCCTTACGTCATCAGCGCGGACGATCATTCCCTGGCTGGCTTCGAAGACGAGACTGAATCGATCTCGGATGCAACCCGTGTGCTGACGAGCGGCGACGACGACGTGCGGATCACGAACGCGGTGAAGGCCGTCCTCGCCCGTCACGAATCGGAAAATCTAGAGATTCATATCGCGGGAATCCCGGCATTCAGCGCAGTCCTTTCGGAACGAATGGGCGGCGACATGGTCAAGTTCGCCGGCCTCTCGCTCTTGAGCATCGCGGGCTTTCTTGCCCTCCTCTTTCGTCGGGTGGCCGCCGTGGTCCTCCCGATCGTGGCGGTCCTCTTGTCTGTGTTGATGACGCTCTCGTTGATGGCTGCGACAGACACACCCTTGATGCCACCCTCACAGGTCGTCCCGTCCTTCCTATTGGCCGTCGGCATCGGCGGCGCTGTGCATCTGCTGACCATGTTCTATCAGGCCCGGCGTCGAGGCGACGACAAGCCGACTGCGATCGCGCACTCGCTCTCGCATTCGGGGCTCCCGATCGTCATGACTTCGCTCACGACGGCGGGCGGATTGGTTTCATTCATGCCGGCGGCCCTCCGACCGATCTCTCATTTCGGCTGGATCACACCGATTGGTGTCTTGCTCTCACTGTTCTTCGTACTGACCCTACTGCCGGCCATGATCGCCTTGAT
>CAWLAJ010000414.1:0-3008 GCA_963854795.1 Deltaproteobacteria bacterium UBA4427
GGGAAGAGCTTCGCGTGACGCTCCTCGTCGTCGACCCAATGCGAACTGATCTGTGGTGTCAGCGAACTCGTAAACCAGGTATCGAAGATGTCCGGATCGGCAGCAAAGCCACCAGGCTGATTACGTTGAGATTCGTCGAAGCCTGGCGGTGTATCCGTTGTCGGATCGACGGGAATCGCCTCCGGTGCCGCCACGATCGCTCCGTCCCAGTCCGGCAGCCCGTCCTGATCGAGCGGATACCAGACCGGAATCGGCACGCCGAAGAATCGCTGTCGCGACAAACACCAATCGAGAGACAGGTTCTCCGTCCAGTCGCGGAAACGCGCCTGCATGTATTCGGGATGCCACTGGACCGCGGCGCCCTTTTCGATCAGATCGGCCTTTCTGTCCATCAAACGACAGAACCATTGACGAGTTGGAAGAAATTCGAGCGGGCGATCCCCCTTTTCGAAAAACTTCACCGGATGCTCGATCGCCTCGGGTTCCTCCTGGAGCGGCGCTCCGTTTCCCGTGGCACTGGTCTCGGGGTCGCGCAACATGGCGACGATGTCGGCCTGCGCTCGCTTGATCGGCTTGCCGGCGAGCTCGGCGTACGCCGCGTTGGCTTTTTCCGCATCGAGACTTTCGTAGGGCGCTGCGGCGAAGTCGACAGGTCGGAGACGCCCGTCGCGCCCGACTACCTGGCGCAGGGCGAGCCCTTCTTCGCGCCACCATTGCACGTCGGTCTGATCGCCGAAGGTACAAACCATCAACACGCCGGTTCCCTTTTCGGGATCAGCCAGCTCGCTCGGAAAGATCGGAACCGGCGCGTGAAAGAGTGGTGTGATCGCGCGCTTTCCGAAGAAGCGTCGATAGCGCTCATCGTCGGGATGGGCGGTCACGCCGACACAGGCCGCGAGAAGCTCTGGCCGCGTCGTCGCAACGATGAACGAATCGCCACCATGACCTTGCGCGCCTTCACCATCCCCCTCGACGGCGAATTCGATCTTGTGATAGGCGCCCGGAATACTGCGATCTTCGACTTCCGCTTGCGCGACCGCGCATTGAAAGTCGACATCCCACATCGTGGGGGCATCGGAGGTGTAGACGCTTCCCTTTTCGAAGAGATCGAGGAACGAATGTTGCGCTGTTCGGCGGCAATGTTCGTCGATCGTCTGGTACTGCTGTCGCCAGTCCACCGAAAGACCCACGCGATGCCACAAGACAGCAAAAGCGGCCTCGTCTTCTTTGATCAGATCGAAGCAAGCCTCGATGAAATTAGGGCGAGAAATCAACCGAGCCGGCTTCTTCCGCATCTTTGCGGAAGCCGCTTCTAGCCGGAGACCTTCTTCATAGGGCGTGTTCGGGTCGCACCGGACATGAAAATAATTCTGCACGCGACGCTCGGTGGGAAGCCCATTGTCGTCCCAGCCGAGCGGATAGAAGATATTCATTCCGCGCATTCGCTTGTATCGAACGACGACGTCGGCCTGGGTGTACGAAAACACGTGGCCTACGTGAAGAGAGCCCGACGCGGTCGGCGGTGGCGTATCCACGACGAAGGTCTCTTCACGCGAGCGCGTGGGGTCGTAGTGGTAGACGCCGTCGTTCTGCCAACGCGCGTCGAGGCGGGCCTCGACTTCGGCGGAATCGAAATGTTTGGAAAGCTTGGCGGGATCGATCGACCGGACGCGCGACCGCGAACCCGTCGAGCCAGGATCTAGCGTTCGGTCCGCGCTCTTCGACTCGCTCATCTCACTCTCTCAATGACTTCGGCCCGTTGCGATCGGGTGCGGGCGGCCGGGACACTCTACGACCGACGGAAAGAATCCGAATCGGCCGGCGAGCATAGCGCCGGCTCGCCCCACATCGCTCGTCCGGTGAAGGCCGGAGCCGGGATCAGGCGGTGTCCGGGAACCTGCGTCGCACGCTCTCAGCCGAACAGAGCTCGGACCGCCGGATCTCCGACCGCATGCGACGACTCGAGATTGCCGTACGAAACGGCGAGCCCAGCGCGATCAAATCGGAGGCTCAGCAAACCGTCAGCCTGCTCACCGAATTTCTGTCAGAACGGGGCGCCAGACACCAGGATCAGATCACCGCGATGGCCGGGCGCCTCGAGTGTCTTCCCGACGAACTGGACAGTGTCCGCAAGCAGGCGGCCATCGATCCAGTGACCGAACTTTTCAACCGCGCCTCCTTCGATGAACAGATCGAGCGTGAGGTCGACCTGGCCGCGGTATTCGGCAAGCGCGGCTGTCTGATCATGATCGACATCGACGACTTCAAATGGTTCAACGACACCCATGGACAGCCCTGCGGCGACGAGGTCCTGAAACAATTCGCTGCGACTCTCTCTCGCTGTTTCATGCGCCGGCACGACTTCGTCGCTCGCTACGGCGGCGAAGAATTCGTCATCGTCCTGCGGGAACTAGAGCTTCCGGTGGCCACCGACGTCGCCGAGCGGGGCATGAACGCGATTCGCAACCTCGAGGTCTACTTCGCCGAGATGGACCAACCTCTCCGCATGACCACCTCGATGGGCATCGCCCGACTGCGCCTGGGCGAGACTGCCAAATCCTGGGTCGAACGAGCGGATCGAGCGCTCTATCAGGCCAAGAATGCCGGACGGGACCGGATCGAAGTCGAACCCGATCGAGCTCGCCGACGCCTAGAGATTCCCAGTCGGTCAACCCCGCGGGCTATCGCGGGGAAACAATCGAGTTTCATTGGCGGAACCTGGTTTACAGCGCTTGCCAGCCCGCGACCGGCCCCGTAGTCTTCGGCGCCTCAAATAGGCCTTCAGGAGCTCTAGGGACCAGAGGGTCCTGAGACCGAGGGTCCAGGGAAGTCGTTCAGGAGTAGTCCATTCCGATGGCGAAAAAATCGCAAATCAACCGAGACAATCGTCGCCTGCAGCTGATCGCAAAATATGCGGAACGGCGGGCCGTACTGCGCAAGATCCTGAAGGATCCGAACGCGACGATCGACGAGAAGCTCGAAGCCCAGGTCGGTTTCGCCAAGCTCCC
>CAWLAJ010000415.1:0-2978 GCA_963854795.1 Deltaproteobacteria bacterium UBA4427
CGGTCTGGATGTCGAATGCGCCGCCCTGGATGACTCCCGTATCTTCGATCGGAATCGCCGTGGGATTGCCACTGCTATCGGGGGGTCCGGCGATGGTGACGCCGGTATCGCGGGCAACCCGCCCATAGACCGTCGTTGCGGCTCCCGGCTGCTGGGCAAAGATGGCGCCGGGAACCGGCGTGCTGATCAGACGGCCTATGAGATCGTCGCCGTCGTTGACCGCCGTGAGTGGCACACTGAAGGCAAAGCCGAGTGACTGGCTCTGGGGCGTTCTGATTTCGGTGATTGTGACGTCGACGGCGATCAGTTGTGGAGGGACGTCCAGTTCTTCCAGAAGATCGCGTATCGCGATCTGAACGACCGGCGAGGCACGGACGACCAGCGAACGGCTGGCCCGATCGACGGCGATCGTGAACTTGGCGCCCGTGAGTTGCGACCCGGGCGAACGAATATCGGAGGCGATCTTGGCTCCCCGAGCCGTCGATGGCGATCCGGCGAGTTCTCTCATCAGGTTCGCCAGTTCTTCCGGGTCTCGATTCAGGACGCGCAAGACGCGGATCTGGCCGCCGCCTTCAATCGGCTGGTCGACGCGATCGATGAATCGTAAGAGATCGGAAACATCGTCGGGTCTTCCGCGAAAGAGAACGCTATTGGTGCGTTCGTCGCTCCAGACCTGAAGCTGCCGCGCCGAAGCGTCGAGCGACGCGATCCGTGCTTCGATCAGCGGTTCGACTTCGACGACGTCTCGATAGCGAAGAACGCGGTAGCGAAGGGTGAGTTCGTCCACGCGATCGAGTTCATCCGCGATCGAAGTCAGTCGCGCAATCGCGCGCTGCGGGCCGCTCACGATCAGACAATTGGTCGCGTGGTAGGGAACCAGTGTCACGCGCGAGCCGGAAATCGGCTCGAGTACATCCAGGACGGCCTGCAGATCGGCTGTCTCGAGCGAGATCAACGTCGTTACGAAGGCATCGCTCTCCGGGTCGGCGCGAATCGCGAAGGGGGCCTCACCGACCGCATCGGCAACCTTCGCGATGCGCCAGTTGCCAACGGTCGAGGGCAGGAGCGAGTAGCCGAGAATCGAGAGCGACGCTTCGAGAATTGCCCAGGCCTCGCGCTCCGTGACCGGGCGCTTCGTGATGACGGAAATATTCCCCCGAACCTGCTCGTCGAAGAGAATCGTGCGTCCGGTTTCCTCGGCGACACGCTTGATCAATTTGTCGACGAAGGATCTCTTGAAATTCAGACTGAAAGTACGTTCCCCCGCACGGGCAGGCGTGGCCAGAGGGGCCATCAGCGCGGTCCCTGCGATCACGATCACCAACAAGGATGAAAGCAGCCTGAGAGGATTGCGGCGGCGCTTGGGCACGGCGGAAGGCTATCCGAGCCTTCTCGGGGTCGCTAGAAAACGATTTGGATCGGGCCGATCCCCGCGTTCAACGCCAGGGGCCGAAGAACTCGAAGACGCGAAACTCGTGAATCTGAAGGTCGAGGTCGAGTTCGTCGTTGGGTCCGGGAACACCCCCGGTGAGGTCGATCGTTCGCTCACCGACGGAGGCATAGCGGTAGCCGCTACTGAGACTGACATGATCGGTGAATGCATAGTTGACGCCGAAGCCCACATTCCAGGCGAAGGCGATCGAATCCTCATCGCCCGAGACTGCGTTGGAGGTTCCATCGATCTCGACTGAACTGAAGCCGATCCCGATCCCTGCGTAGAAACTGGCCGGCTCGAGCCAGCGCCGAACGGCCGGTTGACGCCCGAGGCTGAAGGTATATTGGACGGGCTTGCAAGCGGTGAGCCTCGCGAGAGGCCCTAGTTCGTATCGGTCGATAAGAGGCTTCCTCTTGATGATCGATGTCACACTTCGGACGATTCCTCGAGATGGGTGGTTCACGACCCGTCGGAAGAATTCTCGGAAGCCGGCTCGGTCCGGGAGCCGTGCGTTCCGCGACGCAGGATCTGATACGCCAAGGCGCTTCGCGCAAGGACCGTCGTCGCGAGAATAGCGACCCAGACACTGGTCAGAATTTCCAGGTAGGCCGGAAAGAGCAGGAAGAGGCTGTAGGCGATTCCGGTTTCGCCCCCTTCCGCAAGTCCCGCACCCAGCCGAAGCCCTCGGTTGTCTCTGCTTTCGATCGCACGCTCGGCTTCCTGTGCGCCGAGCGCCAGCGCAGAAGTGATGCACACGATGTATAGAAAAAGCATCGCCATCCATTGCGCCTGCCACTGGGGACTGGCCACGGCAAAGGCGACGACCATCGCGCCGTAGGCTGCCATGTCCAGGACGATGTCCAGATAGGCTCCGAAGCCGCTCTCCTGTCCGGACTCCCGTGCATAGACGCCATCCGTCCCGTCGGCGAGCCGCGAAATCCACCACAAGACCAGGGCGGCCCACCAGTAGTGAGTCACCACGGCGGCGCAAGCCACCAGGGCCAGCGCGAATCCGAGGACGGTCACGTGATTCGGCGTCCATCCGAGTCGCCGGTAGAGCGACAGAAGCGGAGCGACGAAGCGGGGAAGAATCGAACGGAAGGCGTTGTCGATCATCACTCCATTCTACCATTCACCATTCGAACAACCCGCTCGACGCCCGGCCTCAGCTCGGGCCACCCGTTCGCAAGACGTCTAAGCTAGGGCGCAGTTCGACTCTCTTCCCGCCGCGGGTCTCGCGAGTCGGGAACCGAAAGGCCCGCCTCTCCATGGATCGATTCGAAGCCACGCTCAGCAATCAACTCGTCGGCTGGGTGCGTCGCGTCGATGATCATGCGAGAGCGGTACTCGGACTGATCGCGCTGCTCACGATTTCCTTCTTCGCCTTCGCCGCGTTCAACCTCGGAATCAATTCCAACAACGTCTCACTCGTCGCCGAACATCTTCAGGCGCGCCAGAACTACCTGGCCTTCACGCGTAGCTTTCCGAATATCGAAAACGTCATCCTCGTCGTGATCGACGCTGAAACGCCCGAACTCGCGCG
>CAWLAJ010000416.1:0-2966 GCA_963854795.1 Deltaproteobacteria bacterium UBA4427
CGCGGCTCGAGCTTTTCGATCAGGTCCGTCGTGGAAAAACTGGTGGCATCGGCGCCACTTCCGAAATCGACGAGTAGCAGTCGCTGGCCGGGCGAGGCGGCCTCGAGGGCGGCGATCAGGAGAAGCGGAGCGAAGGCGGCGCCCGCATTTCCGAGTTGCCCAAACAAAGGCGGTTGAAGCACAGAGGCTTCAATCCCAGCGGCCTTGGCGAGCGCGCCATGACTGCGTGCGTCGGGGGCCGAAAGAACGATTCGATCGTAATCCGTGATTCGGGAAGCCGAATCGGACAGCAGCGACTCGATGACGCCGGACATATTGGGCAGGTACGACTCCTGAACGACGAAGCGATCCTCCCAGCTATGTACGTAGTCATGGTCCGTGGGTCGCCAGATATCAGTGATTTCCTCGCTGCGTGCCGCGGAACCATCGAGGCAGGCGATCGCCTCTCCGTCGGAAATCAGGAAGGCTGCGGCGCCGTCACCGAATTTCGCTTCCAGTCCGGACCCCGGCGCCGCGACGCGGGCATCGCTCGCGATGACGAGTACGTTGCGCGCCGAGCCCGCATGGACGGCGGCAAAGGCAGCGCGAATCGCGGACGTGCCCGCCCGGGTCGAGCCCGTTTGATCGGCGGTTTGAAGCTCACGGGGAAGATCGAGCGCGCGCGCCGCCAGCGAGGCTGCCTGCTTTTCCTGGAAAGGCAGGGTCGTCGATGCGAAGAGCAGCATGTCGACTCGCGTTCGATCAAAATCGCGGAGACAGGCGATCGCCGCCGTGACGCCGAGCGTGATTGCGTCCTCGTCGAACCAGGCGACGGCCTTTTCAGGGTCACCTTCTTTGGCCGTGCCTCCGGACAGAGTGGAAAGCGGTAGTCGAGTGCGGGGAATATAGGCGCCGTAGGAGACGATCCCGATCATCGGGATGCACTCTCGAGAGTCCACACGATGTTATTCGCCGCCATGGGCTGCGAGTCCTTCGAGGATCTGCGCGATTTCCTCTGCGTGTTCATCTCGGGTCCCGAAGCTGTTTTCGAGAACCCAGGCGCGTTTCAAGTAGTAGTGGGCAACGACTTCCCATGTGAAGCCCATTCCGCCGTGGACCTGGATGCAGCTTCGCGCATTCCTGATGGCGCCGTCGCCGGCGGTGAGCTTAGCGGATGAGACGGCACGCTGGGTGTCGGCGACTTCGGGAGTGTCGAGGGTTGCGCCCGCATTGTAGGCTCCGCCGCGCGCGGCCTCCTGGCGCACGAACATTTCGGCGAGGATATGTTTGACGGCCTGGAATCCGCCGATGGGACGTCCGAATTGTTCGCGTCCCTTGGCGTAAGCGTTGGCGAGATCGAGAGCGCCTTCCGCGAGCCCCAATTGTTGGCCCGATACGATTGCGGCCCCCGCGAGTCGCATTCGGCGCGCGCTGTCCGCGTCCGCGATTCGCTCACCGCGCGGCAGGCTCTCCACGTGATGGATCGGCGTGAGCGGATCGAGCGGGATCTCGGATTCCAGGGCGCTGAGGGTCCGGGGGTCGAGTCGTTCGATGCCATCGGCACGAAGCACGAGCAGGACATCGAGGTGATCGAGATATTCGATGACGATCGGAGTGCTCTCGCCTTGGAACAGGTCGATCCCGCCCACGACGGTCGCTCCGCTGTCTGCGCCTTCGATGAGTCCCGCCGCGAGATGGGTCCAAACCAGTGGGCCTGGGACCAGACGTCGTCCCAATTCCTCGAAGACGAGCACCGCGTCCGAATAGCCCAGACCCACGCCGCCCTTTTCCTCGGGCAGACGAAGGGCGAAGACACCCATCTCCGCCAACTCATCCCAGAGCGCTCGATCGAATCCCTTCGACTTCTCCAGTTCCGGGAAGCGTTCGTTCGGGATCTCGCCCTCGCAGAAGCTGCGAATTGCCTCGCGCAGTGCCTTCTGATCCTCTGTGGGTTGGAAGTCCAACTCTTCTCCCTGCGCGGCTCGCGCGACTCTCAACGATTTTGCAACCACGTCTTTGGCGGAAACGGCAAGGCCGATCCTTCGCGAAGGTCGCTGTTAGGCCGGGGTCGGGCGCGGCTCCTTGGGCAGGCCCAACACGCGCTCGCCGATGATGTTCTTCTGGATCTGGCTGGTTCCGGCAGCGATTGCCAACGAGATCGCATTGAAATGTCGTCCCAGGATGAGACTCGAAGGCATCTGGCCGAGGTCGCTGCGCGAAAGTCCGGCGCGTCCGAGCAGACGAACACCCAATTCCGTGATGCGTTGGTAGATGTCGGTGTAGTAGAGCTTGACGGCGGAGGAGCCCACGCCGGGGACGCCCGACTCCCGCGCTTCGCAGACCGAGAGCTTGACCATCGCCCAGAGTGATTCGAGTTCTCCCGAGAGATGGCCGATCTCGCGCCGCAGCGCCCGATCGTCCCATGCGCTGCCCTCATGACTGGTGATCGCTTGGGCCGCCCGGATCAGGTCCAGGACGAAGGATTGCAAGTGGATCATGTCGCTGGCGAATGCGGTACCGCGCTCGAAGCGAAGCGTCACGTTCGTCACCCGCCAGCCATCGTTTTCTTCGCCGATGCGATTTTCGACGGGGATCCGGACCTCCTCGAGGAAGACCTCAGAGAACTCGCCCTCGCCCTCGAGCGTCGCCAGCGGACGAATTTCGATGCCTTCGAGGTCCATGGGCATGACCAGCCAGCTGATCCCGCGATGTTTGGGCGCTTCCGGGTCCGTTCGAACGAGAAGCTCACAGTAGTCGGCGACCTGGGCAAAGGACGTCCAGATCTTGTGTCCGCTGACGACATAGTGGTCGCCCTCGCGTTCCGCCCGGGTCTGCAATCCCGCTAGGTCTGAGCCGGCTTCGGGTTCGGAAAATCCCTGGCACCAGACTTGTTCGCCCGAGAGGATTTTCTGGATGTGGCGCTCTTTTTGAGCTTCGCTGCCCTCGGCCATGATGGTCGGGCCGCCGTGCAGCACGCCGACGAAGTT
>CAWLAJ010000417.1:0-2946 GCA_963854795.1 Deltaproteobacteria bacterium UBA4427
CTCAACCCGCGTTTTTCGAGAATCCGTAGCGGATGAGTTGGTGGGCTTCGGCCAATCCCGCTTCGCAGGCGCCCTCTCGATCGGCCGGTTCCTGACAGCGTTGCCAGAGTTCGATCAGGGCCCGGGGAGAGAAGGGCACGGCGTGCGAGTAGAAGCGCGCATAATAGTGGGTGGCACGCTGTGCATCCGCGAGAGGAACGGGCTTCGTTTCGGAAGACGGGTTGTCTGGATAGTGAAATAGTCTCGATACCGACCGCGCGAGCCCCATCGTCACTCCGCCCCCATAGGCACGCAATTGTTGATTGGCCCGACGAACGAATCGCTTGTTGGCCGGCGCGTCCGGTTGCGCGCCCACCCATCGACCCAGCAACGCCACGCAACTCGCGCGGCGTTGGTCGCATAACCCCCTGAAGAGTTCTTCGGCCGGAGCATCCTTTGCGTGTCGAAGCATGAGCGAGTTGCTTCTTCCCAGCCGTGCAGCTTTTCCGAAGCCGGTAAACGGCAGAGAGGCCTGTTCGCCACGGAAGAAAGCGCGAGCCGCCTGATAACCGAGAATGGGGTGGTAGAGGGAGTGAATCGGTCCGGTCAAATCTGCGGCGTGGATCACGCCCAGCGGAACGAGTTCGTGGGCGAGCATTTCCGTGAAGCTGCCGACGCCGGATCTCTCCAGGCCGGATCGAAATGCCGGGTTGTTCGCGCGACGCTTGAGACGTTCGAAGTCGAGGGGATGTGCGCTCTCTTGAAAGCCCAGGATGATCAGGTCGGGGCCGAGGCCGTACCAGACCGACACGCGCTCGAAGACCGTCGCATAGGTTCTCAGCACGAGTTCGACCGATTCCGAGTCGGTCTCGTACTGGTGGTACCACTGCGCGTAGACGCCGCCTGGGCTCAAGCGATCGCGCGCAGCGGCCAAGAACTCCTTCGAGAAGAGCATTTCGACACCCTGAACCCAGGGGTTGCTCGGTTCGGATACGATGACATCGAATTGATCGTCCGTGCCGAGCAGCGCACGGTAGGCGTCGGTTCGGAGCATCTCGACCTTGGGACTGGTCGTCACGTTCTGGTTGGCGAAGTCGAATAGCGGCGCCGCCTCGATGACGGCTGGAGAGATCTCGCTCACGACGACTCGTTCGATCGTTGGCATGGCGATCAATTCGCCGACGGTCACACCCGTGCCGAAGCCGATCACGAAGGCGCTTTGTACCTGATCGGCCAGGATCGCTGGAAAGATGGCCGCGAGTCCCATCGTTGCATAGTCGGTACTCGTGTTTCCATCGGATTTGCCGTTGTTGACGATGCTGCGCGAGATCGATCCGGGCGTGAGTTCCTGCTGCATCACCGCGACCGAGGAAATCGGATCGTCGTCGTAGAACACGATCTCGGCACCCTCGCGTTTTGGCTCGAGAAATGCCGCGCGACCGGAATAACTGAGAGGGGTCGGAGCGCGAGATCGAAAGTGTCCGTGCACGAAGGATCGCGGATCCCAATCGGAGAGAGAAACGATTCCGACCGCCCCGATCGCGACCAGAACCATTGAAATGTTGCGCGGGCGAATCCCGAGTCGGGAACTCAGGATGAATGCGGCGGCGATCTGCGCGACCAGAGCGACACGGAAGACTTGATGGAGATCGAGCCAGAAGAGCAGCGCATAGCCGCTCAGCAAGGCGCCAAGAAGCGACCCCACCGTGTTCCAGCTGTAGAGGCGACCGGCGGTCGCTCCCAGATCGCTGACCCGTCGCCTCAGATGATCGAAGAGCAGGGGTAGTGTGGCTCCGGACAAAATGACGGCGGGCCCGATCAGGACCAGCAGCGACAGGAAGACGGCAAAGTAATAGGCGTAGAACGCCTGGTCGATGTCCCGAAACAGGGTTCGCAAGACATGGGAGGTATAAGGCGCGTAGGGGGTCAGGAAATAGAGAACGAAGAGGATGGCCACGAGTAGCCACTGATTGAACGCCAACGCCGTCTTGGGAATTCGCGAGAGAGCAGAGACGGCGAAGCTGCCGAGCGCAATGCAGAGCACGAAAACGGCGACGACCATCGAGAACGAAAATTGCGAGGCACCGAGCGAGAGCCCGCCGATTCGGATCAAGATGGTTTGCAGGCTCATCATCGAGAACCCGAGCAGGAGCGCTCCGGCGGCATAGCTCGCGAAGCCTTCGACTTCTCCAGTCGCACCCATACTGTCGACGGAGGGATCCGCGTCTCGGACCAGACCAAGCAGTCCAAAGCTCACGCCCGCCGTCAGGTTGATGATTCCCATCATCGTCATGACGCGGACCAGCCCATATTGCGGAATCAAGAAGAAGCCGGCCGCCAGCGCACCGGCGAATGCGCCGCCTGTGTTGAGCGCGTAGATCAACGCATGAAAGCGCGTTGCGTCTTCGGCACTTCGCGAGAGCGCCTGAGTGAGGATCGGGATGGTTCCGCCCATGAGCACAGCGGGCGGTCCGATCAAGATCGCGGAGAGAACGACGTCGAGAACGAAGCTGGCACCCCCCGCGCCACTGGATAGAGCCGCGGAAATTTCGAGAATCTGCGCGAAGAGCGTGGGAAAGAGCAGTACGTAGACGCCGATACTGCCTTCTACGAGCCCGTATAGAACGAGTAGTCGCGGCCCCCGACCCGAATCAACCCAGGCGCGCGTAACCCGGCCGAACACGGAGTAGCCCAGAGACAGGCCGCCGAGAAAAATCCCGAGGACTGCGGCCGTGGCCTCACTATGGCTGCCCAGTAGAGTGCCGAGGTACTTCTCCCAGGTCACTTCGTACACGAGTCCACTGAAGCCGGTCAGCAGGGTCAGAGCGAGCGCTACTCCGCGAGTCATCAACCGTCCTTGATCTTTAGTGGGGCCCGGGAGCGGCTCAACTCGTCGGGGGATCGCAGGCGAGAGTAGCAGCAGTCCGCTTCGGAACGGCTGGATTCAGGCAAAGAAACCTCGACGAC
>CAWLAJ010000418.1:0-2933 GCA_963854795.1 Deltaproteobacteria bacterium UBA4427
TCCGTCACCGACTCGGTGTGACGCTTCGTGAAGCCGGCCTTCCCTCCCAGGCGGCACAAGAGTTTCAGCGCATCCTTCGCGTACACGCGCATATGCTCGATAGTCAGGTTCAACTGGGTCTGACCTATTACTCGATGGGCCGAACGCCAGAAGCCATTGCCGAGTGGGACGCCGTTCTCGAAAGGGATCCCAGTCGCGACGAAGCCCGCATGTACCTTCGCCTCGTGCGCGGTGTAGAACGTCGAATCTCGGGTTCGCAGAACGGCTTGTCACGAACATCACCCGCATCCGCTGCACCCTCGCCGACGCCGAGCCAGAACCCGACACACCCGAAAAAGGCGGCGATACCGGCGAGTCCGCCCATACCGACGATCGAACTCTCAGACGAGGTCGAGGGTTCGCAGTGGACGACGACGGACCTCCAACCGAGCCTCCGAGAGCCGACGAAATGAACTCGTCCGAACTCCCCCTGCTCGACATGATCGTGCTCACGGTCCTCTTCATCGCCGTCGTACGCGGAATCTGGATTGGCCTGATTCGAGAGGGCACATCGCTTGCCGCGATTGGCGTCGCGACCATCGTGACCCGACTCTTCATCGATCCTTTCTCGATACAGCTGACCGAGATGACGGGCGGCGAGATCACCGGCAAGACCGCCGTCTGGATCGCCGGAGTCCTGTTGGTCGTGGCGACGATTCTTGTGCTGAGCGTTGCGGCCCGACTGCTCAAACGCGGCGCGGACGCCGCCGGGCTCGGCTGGGCCGACCGACTGGGCGGCGGTGCGCTCGGTGCCGCCGAGGGCGCAATCGTTGCGGCCGTCCTCGTGACGATCGCCTTGTGGCTGGTCGGACCGAATCACACGACCACCGAAGGCTCTCGCAGTATCGAATTGGTGAAGCAAGTTCAGTCGATGCGCGAAAGCGGCGAACTACCCAGCGTGGCATCGCCTGGGGATTGGTTCTAGCGCGGGGATGCCCTTTGGTGAGGACCGGCCGGGTAGTCAGCAAGCCCCGTCGCTCTCTTCATCCACCCATCGGCCGTTCTCGCGAATCAGATCGACGAGTCGATCCGTCGCCTCGGCTTCGGGCACCGCGCGCGCAACCACCTGCTTGCCGACATAAAGGGTGATCTGCCCGACCCCCGATCCGACGTAGCCGAAGTCGGCGTCGGCCATCTCGCCGGGCCCGTTCACGATACAGCCCATGACGGCGATCTTGAGACCCGGCAAGTGATCGGTCCTGGCCTGGATCTTCGCGGTGGTTTCTTCGAGATCGAAGAGTGTGCGGCCGCAAGATGGGCAGGAAATATATTCAGTACGTGTCGTTCGTTGCCGCGCGCCCTGCAAGATTCGATAGGCTAGATCGATCGCAGGGGCCGCCGGCATTTGCGCTTGAATCGAAACGGCATCGCCGATGCCGTCGCAGAGAAGAGAACCGAGCCGAATGGACCCGTCGATGAGTGCCGAGTCCGGACTCGATCCCGACTCCTCGTCCGTTGCGCCGGAATCGAGCTTCAGATCGACGCGCTGTCGCAACACGATCGGCATCGTTTCCGCATCGCCATCGCCGAGCGCAGAGGCCAGAACGCGTACGGAGTGCAATGGAAGGAAAGATGCCAGGCTCATCGCACAGTCGGATTTGTCGGCGTCGAGATTGGCAAGTACCAGCCGAACCAGTCCGGGAATCTCGTGATCCTGTGCGTCGATTTCCCATTCGATACTCGCGCCCGCCGTGCGGGCCGAATCCGCGAAACCCACGATCTGGTCGGGTTCGGTCGCCGAATCGATTCGCCCGACCCAGCGGCCTACCCGGACAGCCGAAGCGGCGGCCGCGCTCCCGAGAATGCCTTCATCCGAAATTTCTACGCGAACGGAAATCGGAAAATCATGTCCGAGCGACACCAATTCCTTCTGCAACTGCCCGACTCGCGCGAAGGCTCCCACTCCGTCGAGCGAAATCAACAACGATTCACAATCGATATCGCCTAACATCGACAAATCCGTCGCCAGCTGCGCCGCGAGCTCGGACGGCCGATCGAGCCCCTCTTCGAGTTCGAGTTCGACTCGAACGGGCGCATCGCCACCTATGCTCAACCCGTCCCAGCTCATCCCCGCCGTGGCGCGTCGCCTACGATCGACCGACAAGTCGAATGGGCTCACCTCGACCTCTTGCACAGGGATCGAAGGCAGCTCTTCTTTCGTCCCGCGGCCGGCCCTTGCAGCGATCATGCGCGCGACCGGAACTTCTCGGACGGGGTCCTCAGTCAGGGAAACGCGGATCGTATCGCCCAGGCCGTCTTCGAGCAGGGAACCGATCCCGATCGCGCTCTTGATTCGACCATCCTCTCCGGCGCCGGCCTCGGTCACACCGACATGAAACGGATACGACGCTTCTCCGGGACTTCGTTCTTCGAGTCTTTGCGCAAGCAGGCGATAGGCCGCGATCGCGACCTGGGTATTGGAGGCCTTCATCGAAAAAATGATATCGTTGTAGTTCTCGGCCTCGCAGACATCGAGAAATTCCATCGCGCTCTCGACCATCCCCTGCGCCGTATCGCCGAATCGATTCATGATTCGGTCGGAGAGCGATCCGTGGTTCGTCCCGATCCGCATCGCGACGCCATTGCCTTTGCAGCGCAAGACCAGAGGGCGAAAGCGCTCTGCCACTCGCTCGACTTCTGCGGCGTACTGAGCGTCATCGTACTCGCGAATTTCGAATTTCTTCCGGTCAGCGTAATTGCCCGGATTGATCCGAACCTTGTCGACGATGTCCGCCGCGATGAGTGCCGCGTTCGGCGTAAAGTGGATATCGGCAACGAGCGGAACTTCGACTTTTCGTTCTTGCAGGAGGCGACGAATCTCGCCCAGATTCTCGGCATCGCGAATGGACGGGGCCGTCAGTCGAACGATTTCGCAGCCGACTTCGGCAAGGCGT
>CAWLAJ010000419.1:0-2931 GCA_963854795.1 Deltaproteobacteria bacterium UBA4427
CCGCGAGACGAATCCTGCCCCGAGAGTCGGACCGGCGTCCCTTCGAGGACGAGCGAGCCGTAGGCCAGCGCTTCGCCTAGCCCCCAGTCGATCCCCGTATCCTCGGCGACGGCTTTCGCGCGGGCGTCGAGAACGGCCTGCAATTTCTTGTGAACATTGAAATAGCTGGGAACCCGCGAAATCCCATTGGCGATTTCACCGAGGCGCTCGATGGAAATCGAGGTGTCCGTTTCTACGTTCGGCTTGACGCGCGCATAGCCCGTCCATGGACCGCGAGGTTCATACGGCTCATCCGGCCCGGGCGGTCGAGAATGAATGACATCGAGCGCTTCCTTGAGCGCGTTGCGTTGCCGCTCGTCGATCCCATCCGCTTCTTCTTGTGAGATTCGACCGCCTGCGACGAGCTTCTCCATATACAGAGTCTTGACCGACTTCTTGTCGCGAATTTTCCGATAGAGGCGGGGCTGAGTGAAGGCTGGGTCGTCGCCTTCGTTATGGCCGTGTCGGCGATAGCAGACCATGTCGATCACGACGTCATCGCCGAAGCGTTGGCGATAGGCCATTGCCAGTTTAGTGACGTGAATGACGGCTTCCGGATGGTCGCCATTCACGTGGAAGATCGGAACCTGGATCATCTTCGCGACGTCGCTGCAATAAAGCGTCGAACGCGCTTCGGCGGGCGTCGTCGTGTAGCCGATCTGGTTGTTCACGATGATGTGTATCGTGCCACCGGTACAATAGCCTGCGAGCTGGGACAGGTTGAGCGTCTCAGCAACCATCCCCTGACCGGCGAAAGCCGCATCACCGTGAATGATCACAGGAACGATCGTCTCGCCGTCGGCGTCACCCGCGCGGACCTGCTTCGCCTTCGTTCGACCTTCGACGACGGGATCGACGGCTTCTAGATGAGAGGGATTCGACGTCAGGGTGAGATGAACCCGCTCGCCGGTTGCCACACGTCGATCGCTCGAGAATCCCTTGTGATATTTCACGTCGCCCGAACCGAAGGGCGCGTCCACGTCGGGCGAGTCCTCGAACTCCGAGAAAATCGATTCGTAACTCTTGCCGAGAATATTTGCGAGTACGTTCAGTCGGCCGCGATGGGCCATTCCGAGAACGACTTCGCGAATTCCGAAGGCCGGCGCGGTCTCGACGATGTGATCGAGAAGTGGAATCAAGCTCTCACCACCCTCGAGCGAGAATCGCTTCTGGCCAAGAAATTTCGTCGCCAGGAAATCGCAGAAGAGTTCGGCACTCGCGAGCTTCTCAAGAATCTTGCGGCGCTCGTCGTCTTCGAGGTTGGGATGATTCTGCGACTCCTCCATCAACTCGCGGAGCCACGCCTTGCGACCCGGATCTTGAACGTGCGTGAACTCGACGCCGATCGGGCCGCAATACGTCTGACCGAGACGAGTCAGGATCTGGCGCAGAGTCTGGACCGACCCGCCTGGTAGATCGCCTGCGATATAGGGCTCCTCGAGATTGTCATTGCCGAAGCCATAATGCGCAGGATCCAATTCCGGGAAATAGGTCGACTGGCCACCGAGCGGATCGCTATGCGCGACGCGATGTCCGCGAGCGCGATAGGCATGAATCAATCGCAAAACTCGAGCGTGTTTGTCGGCGATGTGAAGCAGCATCGCATCATCGGCGGGGCTCCCGCCGGTCAAAGATCGACCCTGTGCATTCGCGGGCGGTGCTTGGTTCGGAACCCCAGAGTCCACGGCCCAAGCCCCCGGTGTAGTCGAGGCAATCGGAGCAGTCAGTCCCGGCCCACTGTCCGATCGCAGCGGCGGTGGCGGTGGCGGTGGCGAGGATGGAACCTGTCGACGAACCTGATCGCGAATCTCGCGGGCTTCGACGACGCCGCCAAATTCCGAGGACCAACTCTCGTCGACCGAATGCGAATCGATGCGAAATTGGTCGTGAACTTCTTCGACCCAACCGGCGTTGATGCCGAATCGCTCGAGATAGGGAGAATTGGGGGGCTGTGGTTCGTCGAGATCGGGATCCGTGGCCGCCTCGCCATTCGGGTTCTGCCTGGACTTCATCGATATGATCTCCGTTCGGGTCCTGAAGCATACAAGCCATCGGCATTTCCGGCTCTACGCTCAAGTATTCCAGAGGCCGGAGCGCGTGCAGTCAGAAACCATTTCCCCATACTGGGTCGATGTCCCTAGGCCCCGGGCTACGCAAGGCATTCTTCGCCCGAGATTGTCGTCAGGTCGCCGCCGAGCTGATCGGCTGTCGGCTCGTCCGGCGGCTTGCCAACGGCGATCGCCTGATCCTTCGACTGGTCGAGGTCGAAGCCTACCTGGGCGATGGCAGCGATCCCGCGTCCCACGCCCATCGCGGTCGCACACCCCGAAATCAGACCATGTTCGGCCCGGCCGGACGACTCTACGCGTATCGAAGCTATGGAATCCACACCTGCGTGAACGTCGTCTGCGGCGAAACCGGAAAGGCGAGCGCCGTCTTGCTTCGTGCCGGCGAACCCATCGTCGGAGCGTCCCACATGCGCAAACTGCGAGGGCTGGCGCGGGAGAGTTCTCTCGAACTCATCGCGCGCGGTCCCGGACGGCTGGCCCAGGCGCTCGGCCTCGAGCTCGACGACGATGGCCGTAGTCTTCTTCGCGCGCCGTTGACCTTGCATCAGCCCGATTCGAGCCTGCAAGCTCCGCGCGTCGAGCGAGGGCCGCGGGTTGGGATTACGCAGGCGGCCGACCTGCCCTACCGATTTTTTGAACCCGAAAGCCCCTGGGTCTCAGTCTTTCGGAGCGGTCACAGTAAGGCTCGCTAGGACTTGCTCGGTCCGGGGGCCAGAATGGCCAGGACCACGAGCTTCTCGTCTCCATCATTTCGAATGCCATGGGGAACCCCCGACGGAGCGACCAACATCACGCCCGGCTCCATTTCGAGTTCGCGGCCTTC
>CAWLAJ010000420.1:0-2929 GCA_963854795.1 Deltaproteobacteria bacterium UBA4427
ACTTGCCTCTCGTCGACCTCGGACTCGCCGAAATCCGTATTCACGGTGATCGCTGTCGTGACCGACGGCGTCGCCTTGTAGAAAATGTCGAGGCTCGGATCCAACCGGGTGTAGTGTCGCTTCTCGTCGTCACCGGCGACCTGATTGGTGTCGTCGACACGACGAAGTGTCGCGGACGGCACGACCTGCAGTCCCGCACCCTGCTTGACACCCTTCATGCCCGCCAGATTCCCGGCGCGCCCCATCGAGAACAGAAAGCGGTTGCGGACCGCATCCGCCCAGCGGTCGATCTCGTTTCGGCGGCGAATGCCGCGCGCGATGTTGAATCCCCAGACATCGGCGCCGGGATTGAAGTTGATCGTCGAATAGGGCAACGCGATCTCGACGATCCATCCCTCATCGTCCACGGAAGCCCTGCCATACCAGCGCCCATCCCAACTCGGTTCGAATCCGCCCCCTTCGAAAATGAAATCCCGACGCGAGCCGTTCGAGTTGATCTGAAAGAAGTAGCCGTTTTGACGGTCGAGAAAGGGATCGAGCGTAAATCCGAAGCGATCGTCGCTGCGCAGGTCCGCGTCTCGAGCCATCGCATAACCGACGATCTCTTCGGGATTCGTATCCCACATCCTCGCGGCGACGTAGAGATGATCCTCATCGGTCATGACCCAGACTTCGGTTCGCTGAGTCGCCGTCTCGCCTTGATCGGGCGTCGCCTGGGTCAAACCGTCTATGTGAGCCGCATCCGCCCATTCATCGGGAGAGAAATGCCCATCAATGGTCGGCGCCGTCTTCGTCCAACCGATTTGAATCGTTGGCCGCTCGTCTTCGACTTCGGTGGCACGAGACACGGCAGCACCACAGACCAGGAGAGTGAAGAGCGTCGACGCAACGATCCCGCGATGGACGAATGAAAACGCGGTCGGCATCAAGCCTCCAGGGACTGGACGAGAACAGAAGAAGCACTGGGCGGGGTTGGCGCCGATACTAACTCGCCGAAACCTCGCTCGACAGACGAAACTTCTTCGTTTCGTCCCATTTGAGGGACGTCCCGAAGTCTCGTAGAGTCGTAGATCCGTGACCTGGAAAGTCCGGTGCTTTGACCGATGGGGACGCGCCCGCCCCAGCAAGAACCCTGGTCGAACCCCCACCCAATCGACCCATACGGAAGCAAGAAGGAGAGCTCGATGCGAATTGGAATCATGGCCGGAGCAACCGGCGGCGACGACAGCCTCGATGGCCTCGTCAAGACAGCGAAGGATCTCGAGGCGCGAGGCTTCGACACGATGTGGATGGCCAATATCTTTGGCATCGACGCGATCACGGCCGCCGCCATCATTGGCCGGGAGACCGAGAAGATCAAGATCGGGACGGCCGTCGTACCCACCTACCCGCGCCACCCCACCGCCCTCGCCCAGCAGGTACTGACGACTCAGGCGGCCTGTAGCGGCCGGTTCAACCTCGGTATCGGCCTCTCACACCAGATCGTCATCGAGACGATGCTCGGCCTCTCCTATGAACGACGCGCCAAGCACATGCGCGAATATCTGGCCGTCCTGGGACCCTTGCTGCGTGGCGAACCGTGCAAATTCGAAGGCGACGAGTACCGCGTCAATCTCTCTCTCACGATTCCAATCGATGAGCCCGTGCAAACGCTGATCGCAGCGTTGGGCGATCACATGTTGCGCATATCGGGCGAGTCGACCGACGGGACGATTCTCTGGATGACGGGACCCGACACCATCGAGAGTCACGTCGGCCCCAAGCTGCGCGAGGCCGCGAGCGCGGCCGGCAGGGCTGAGCCCCGAATCGTCTGTGGACTCCCGATCGTATTGACCCAGAACGCCGATGCCGCGCGTACGGCCATCGGTGAGAGCCTGGTGATCTACGGCCAGCTCCCGAGCTATCGCGCCATGCTCGACAAAGAAGGCGCCGCTGGCCCGGCGGATGTCGCAATCGTCGGCGACGAGAAGACGCTCGACGCAGAACTCAAACGGCTCGCCGACATCGGCGTCACCGATTTCAGTGCGGCGATCTCGGCCACGGAGGAGGGGGCCACCGAGCGGACCCTCGACTACCTCGCCAGCAAGCTCTAAGCGCCGGCTGCGCAGTTGCCCGGCAACTGCGCAGCCGCCGGGCGCCTGTTTGAGCGTGCGCCCCTTCCTTCCTGCTGAATTCTCGGGTCACCTGAGAAGCACAGACGGCACTCACAATACGGCCGACCCGCGTCGCGAGGCAAACCCTCGCATCGCGCCTGTTTAGCCACCAAACTGCCGAGAAATGCCACGCTCTCATGCTGCCGAAGCCGCCCAATCGAAGCTCCCGCGATCCGGAATCGTCTGATTCGACGAATCCGACCCTGACGCGAAAAGTCCGGACCCACTACGAGTCGCGAGGATTCAGTCGCGTCGCCATCGACATGCTATGCGACGAGATCGAGAGTCGCTGTTCCGACGCGGGACTTCAGATTGCGACCGGCCCACCTCCCGCGCCGAGCCTTCAGCGGCAACCGAAGCATCGTCGTCGCCAGCCATCTCCACCATTTCGGCCGATGTGCCTTTTTGCTGGCGGGAGCCGGTTTCGAGCCGACGATCGCGCCGAAGGAAGCC
The DNA here is from genome assembly GCA_963854795.1 of Deltaproteobacteria bacterium UBA4427. Lineage (GTDB taxonomy): Bacteria > Myxococcota_A > UBA9160 > UBA9160 > UBA4427 > UBA4427. The sequence continues at coordinate 2,607 of CAWLAJ010000420.1, forward strand.
GCCGCCTATTCGGAATACGACGAACACGAAGCCCAGCCGCGATTCCGATCGGCTTGGGAATACCTGCTCAACGATTTCCTCGCTCTGTGCAAGGCCTCCCGTACGGCCCCCGAGTTCCCCGACTTCCGCTCGACTCAAGGCTCGTGAGGTCGTGGGCAGCGACTGTGTTCGGGCGTGCGCTAGAATAGGTGCTGCCGGACGGTTGCCGCTGGACATCGAAGTTGCTGCACCCCGACTGCCGTCCCGTCGAGGGAATCGCCCTCGCGTTCCTTTTCGATCGCGCCCCAATACAGCCACAGCCGAGTGACAGAGCCGTCGATAGA
>CAWLAJ010000421.1:0-2920 GCA_963854795.1 Deltaproteobacteria bacterium UBA4427
GCAACTCGAGCGTGTAATACGTGGCCGGGTTCGGGACCCCCATCATCTCCGAGAAGATGAGCAGCATGAAGAGATCATCCTGCTCGCGCTTCGCACGCGCTACGACACCCCGGTAGGGCGCGTTGTAGAACTCGGAGGCCAGGTACGCCCACCCATCGAGCTTTTTCTTGATTTCAGCCCACTTCATTCTCGATCAGCCTCTACCGTCCGCACCTCCGGGCCGTGTGAGGCGACCGCCGCCGCTGCCCGCTTCTCTCGCTTGAACGCCGACTGCGACTCGAGGAGCACGAAGACGGCCATGATGATGATCACGACGTCCACCATCCCCAGCAGGTAGTTGGGGTCCCGCCAAAACAGATCCCACAGCTGGTAGACCGCCGCGGCCAGAGACATCAAAGTGACGAATACCATGGGCACGAGTGTGAAGATGTACCGCCGCCCGAGCTTGACCAACATGACGCTGATCACGAGCAGCGTCAGGCCCGCCAACAACTGGTTCGTGGTACCGAAAAGAGGCCAGATAGTCATGCCACCCTGACCGTCCCTACCACCCGCTCCGAACGCGAGCGCGAGGCACGCCGCCACGGCCGCGAAGGTCGCGATGTATCCGTTCTGCAACACAGGAATCTTGTAGATGGTGCCCCATTCCTGGACGATGTAACGCTGGAGGCGCACCCCCGAATCCATCGTCGTTGCGGCGAACAAAATGGCCATGACGGCCAGGAGTGTGGCCGCGAACTCCTGGGGCAGCGGCGTTCCGTCTGAAACGATTTGTGACCCGCCTGCGACGAACGTGGAGATGCCGATCGTGCCGCCGAACTCAGCGTACACCGTCTGCCACTCGCCGAGCGAAGCGAAGCCGGCGCTGACGGCGATGATCGTGACGAGGGCAAGAAGTCCCTCACCGGACGAACCCAGATAACCCACGAAGCGGGCGTCCGTCTCCTTGTTCAGTTGCTTGGACGTCGTTCCGGACGCCACCAGACCATGGAAACCGGAGAGAGCCCCGCATGCAATCGTCACAAAGAGCAGAGGCAACAAGGGGGGCGTTCCCTCGGGAACAACCGTGTTGTACATCGGTGCGACGATCGTGGGGTTCGCAATGAACACCGCGCCGAACAACAGGCCCAGCCCGATGATGAGCTGAATGCCGTTGATGTAGTCTCTCGGCTGAAGCAGTAACCAGACCGGAAGCATTGACGCGATCGTGGCGTACACGAACAGGATTATGATCCACTGCGGAGCCGCTCCGAGACCCATGAAGGTCTGTGGCAATTCCACCGGAAAGCGCTCCCCCAAATACATCACCGAATAAAGCATGATGACGCCCACGACTGTGGGCCATAATAGCGGGACCTTCATCTTATAGATCAGCACCCCGATCACCACGGCCACCGCGATCGCGCTCCAGGACGGAATCACGCTGCTCGGCGTTGCCACGAAAGCATTGGAGATCGAGACGGCGAACACGGCGTTGACCATCATCAACAGGAAGAAGATCACGATCATGAACAGCGTGCGTGCACGGAGACTCACGACATCGCCCGTCAGCGATCCGATCGACCGCCCCTGGTTACGGACGCTCGCCCAGATCGCGCCGAAGTCGTGCACACCAGCGAAGAAAATCGTGCCGCCGATCACCCATATGAACGCAGGCAACCACCCCCAGATGACCGCGATGGCAGGTCCGATGATGGGCGCCGCACCAGCAACGGAAGTGAAGTGGTGTCCCCAGAGCACGACCCTGTTCGTGGGAGTGAAGTCCACATCGTCCCGCATCGAGTGGGCCGGTGTCTCGAAATTCGGATCGAGCTGATAGATCTTCTCAGCGATGAACTTCGAGTAGACAAAATAGCCGACGGCTATGAGTACCATTCCGATGAGTGCCGGGACGATCGCGGTCATAGCTCAACCAGTATCAAAGGTGGATTCGGAGCAACCGGGCGGCAATGTAAGGAGAAAAGTCGCTCCCGTCAGCCCTGGGTGTGAATGAAGTCGGTAAAACCGGCGTCGTAATCGGAGAGCCCGTTTTGTCCGGTCATCCTCATACGCTCTTCCATGATCGGCTTCATGACGGTCCATACGGCCCGCTCATAGGCCGAGGGCTCAGGCCGAATCGCATGGAAGTCCTTCGCCAGTTCGTCGCGTAAAAGCGACTCCTTCACCAGGCGGTGATAGACGTCGAGATCTCCATCCGCTAAGACCCGAAGGTTGCGGTGCAGGCGTTCGGCGAGGGCGGCCTGCACGAGGACCGGGTGGTCCGAGGTGCTGAGCGCAAGATAGGCGATGGCCTGCGCCTGAAGCTCCTTGTAGTAGCCTTTTCTGTGGCAGAACTCGTGCGCGATGATGTGAGGCTCGAAGATGCCGGAGTCGCGGAAGATCGTCACGTCGCCGGAGAGGACATCGCACGCACCCAGCGCGAAGGGGAACAGGAGCTTCGCGAGGGCAAAGCTACGTACTTCGGCGCTCGTCTCGACGCGCTGGCCGGTGATCGAGGCGATGTAGGCCGTGAGGCGCTCGTTCACGACGCGGGCCAACTCTTCGCGCGAAAGCTCTGAAGTCTGGTAGTCCCGGTTGAGCACGGCGACCAGATCCAGGACCTCTTCCTTCCGCGCCTCCTCGCTCATCGCCTCGAGATTGGATGGGTCCTGACCGAATGTCTCCTCGAAGTCGATCGGGCGGGCGTCTCGCCGGGCAAGCCAGTCGCGCAGCGCGCTCCCTGCGTAAGCGCCCAGGGCGACCGCTTGGACGATGCGGCCGGGCACGCTCGCTCGGAACAGCAAACGGGACGCCAAGGGCGCCAGCATGAACACGTCGGCCAGGGCAAACGGTGCGTACGTCGCCTGGTTGGGGATTTCTACTCGGTCCATGGTCAAACTTAGCTGCCCATCTCGCTCCGGTCATTGCTTTCGAACGCGAG
>CAWLAJ010000422.1:0-2913 GCA_963854795.1 Deltaproteobacteria bacterium UBA4427
GAGATTGCCCTTGGCTGGGGCGACCGGACGATCGAGATTCAGGGCCAGACCCTCCCGATCGAGTTGGAGACGTCGTCGTCTCTCGCCTACATGCTCGCGGAAACGCCGCCGTGGGCCCGTGAGCTGGTCGGCTTCTTCCAGGGCGATTTGTCACGACAAGGCGACGGCCTGGTCAGCCTCGAGCCCTATCGCCCTGGAAAGATCCCGGTCATTCTCGTTCACGGCACGGCTTCCAGCAGCGCACGCTGGGCCGACATCGTAAACGACCTGTCCAATGACCCACGCATTCGAGCTCGCTACCAGTTCTGGCTCTATACCTACAACACAGGATCTCCCATCCCCTACTCGGGATATCTGTTGCGGCAGGCGATCCTGGACATGGTTTGAAGCGTCGACCCAGAACAAAGGGATTCCGGTCTGAACCAGATCGTCGTCGTTGGCCACAGCCAAGGCGGATTGTTGACGAAGCTGACATCCGTCGAGCCCGGCGACGCGATGTGGAATATTTTCACCAATGAGCCGATCGACGAACTGAAGCTCGAACCCGAGACGCGCAAGATCCTCGAAGGCAGCCTGCTCTTCGATCCCGTCCCCAACGTCGGGCGCGTCGTATTCATCTCGACGCCCCACCGAGGGAGTTTTCTCGCGGCCTTCGGGATCGCGAAATGGCTCAGCTCCTTCGTTCGCGCGCCAGCAAATGTCATGATTGGCATCTCGGATATCGCGACTCAGAACCCGACAGCGTCCGGGATCTCACAAGTTGGAGAGGTTGAGAGTGCGGTGGGCAACATGAGCCCTTCGAGTCCGATGTTCAATGTGTTGGTGGACATCCCGGTTCGTTCGGAGGTCCCAGCGCATTCGATCATTTCCGTGAGGGGCGGCGAAGCAAAGAAGGATGGAGGCAGCGATGGGGTGGTCCGATACGAGAGCGCACCCATCGAAGGCGTGGTTTCCGAGCTGATCGTCGATTCGCCGCATTCTTGCCAATCGAAGGCCCCGGTCATCGAAGAACTGTCGCGGATTCTGCTCCTCCACCTAAAGGAACTGGACGACGACAGAAGCACGAAGGCGATGGCGTTGTAGAATCGTGGACGAAGCTGGGCGAAGTTGAGCGAAGCTAGGCGAAGTTAGTCGAGGGTATCCGCGGCCAACGCATCAGCGCGCGCCCGTACGCTATCGGCGTCGCGTCCGAAGAGCGGAAGAACGACCTGGTCGACGCCCGCGTCGCGGAAGCGCGCGAGTATCTCTGCATTGTATCGGCCGCGCGGCGAGACCTGGATCTTGATGTCGGAACGACTGCGGCCGGCCTCCACGAGCAGCCCGTCGAGGCGTTTCAGATTCTCGTCGACTTGATCCGGGGTCAGGTTGTAGCCGAACCAGCCTTGCCCGAGATCGGCGACCCGCTTGAGGGCCGGCACGCTCTCGCCGCCGAAATAGAGCGGCGGATGGGGTTTCTGTACTGGCTTCGGATTCTGCAGACATTCGGGGAGCTCGTAGAACTCGCCCTTGAAGCTCGAAACCTCATCGCACCAGAGCGTTTTCATGACAGCGATGCACTCGCGCGTGCGATCGGCGCGACGTGGCCAAGGCACATCGAGAGCAGCGAACTCTTCTCGCAGCCATCCGATCCCGATTCCGAAGTCCAACCGACCCTTCGACAGATAGTCGACGTCCGCGACTTGTTTGGCGGTGTAGATCGGGTTTCTCTGCGGAACCAGGCAGACGCCCGTGCCCAGCCGGACGCGCTCGGTGTGCGCAGCCACGAAGGTGAGGGCTGTGAGCGGTTCCATCACGCCGTCGGGATTGCCGGGGATCTTTCCGTCTTCGGAATACGGATATTGCGAAGCGTAGTCGCGAAAGAACACCACATGTTCGGGCACCCAGATCGAATGGAAGCCGCGTTCCTCGACGATCTGACCGAACTCCGCGATCAGATCGGGGGAAGTCGCACCGCTAAAGCCTGTCTGGACGCCAATTTTCATTTCGCCACCTCGCAATATTGCCGTCGAACTCTACAACAAAACACTTCGTCTCAATTTCGAAGTCGTGGCAGCGAACTGCGCCGCACCCGCCATCAGGAGTCCGCTGCATCGAGACTTTCGCGAGTCGTTCGGATCCGATACTTGAGCCAGTCCATCTCGTAGCTGTTCTGGTAGGTCGCCTCGGCCTGCTCGAGGAGGCTCTCGAGAGCGGCGAGTCGAATTTCGAGTGCACGGGAATGACCGGGGGCTCCGGCGAGAGCCACTTCGAGAAGATGAAGGGCTTCGAGGCTTTCACCTGCGCGCAGATGCAGGGCCGCCAGATCCGTGATCGCATCGACGCCTGCGAGCTTCGCCAACTCGGGTCGAATCGACGAAACCGGCACCGCGTAGAGCTCGGTCGTCGAGTCGAAGTGAAACCATGTCGCATAATATTCCCAGATGCTCTTCACGGCCCAGGAGACCCTTCCGTGGATCTGCGGGAGTGCCAACTCGGGCGGGAGCTCGATTGTCGCCATCAACTCGTGAACAGTTCGCCCGGCATTCATGCCCGCGATCGTTTCGTCGTGGACATAGCGAACGGCATCGCGCATCCGGATCAGGTCCGCACGGATCTGCTCGCGGCCGAGGATCGGATTCTGGTGGCTCGGGACGATCATCTCGATTTCGAGTGCGATCAACTTTTCGAGCGACGCGATGTATTCGATTGGCTTGCGAACCTTCTCACCGCGCATCGTGAAGACGTTCGGGAATTGTGGAAAATTCGGTCCGAACGTATCGCCCGAAAAGAGGATCTTTTCGTCCGGTAGCCAGAGACAAATATTGTCGAGGCCCTCGGCACCCGGCGTCGAGAGAACTTCGAAGCGCACGCCCCCCTGTTCGAAGCGCAGGGGAAGTCCTTCGTCGACGACTAGCGTTGGCTCGATCTCGCCGT
>CAWLAJ010000423.1:0-2905 GCA_963854795.1 Deltaproteobacteria bacterium UBA4427
TCGACACCGGGGCTTCCCACGAGAGTCTTGGGTCAGGCTCCTAGTCGGCCTCGCGCCAAGGGGTGGCGGCCCCGCGCGGTCGTCGGTTCATGAAGGAGCGGCGCCACTTTCCGCTGCCTGCTTCGCCCGGTCTGCCTCGATCGACAGCGCTTGTACGGTCTGCGCGAATCCCTCGACGACCTCCGCCGGGAACACGGCGTCGAGCGGGACAGATCCGATGAAGGCGCCGATGAACGCGTTGATCGCAGACTGATCAGAGACCATCGCGGCCAACATTTCTTGAAGCGGCTCTGGAAAGGGCTCGAGGTGTACAAGATAGACGGTGTAGTCGAACAGCGGCTTGAGGAGTTCGACCTGACGTTGGTCATAGCTCGCGAGGGCGAGATCCTGGGACTTCTGTCCGGCGAAGGACGCTCCGAGTTCTTCTGCGAGGAGATGAGCCTGTGTGAAGGCGTTCGAGATGCCTTGAGCCGTGATCGGATCGCGATGCAACGCCTGTGATATTAGGAATCAAGTCGGACGTTATTCATTAGGATAACTTCTCTCGTAGCACTTCGTATGGCGTTTTTCCGCTGTGAGCTCCGTGTGGGCGATCGAAATTGTAGAAGTGCTCCCACACGGCCGACTTTTTCTCGAGATCCACGTCGTCTTTGTACGTGAGGAGTTGATAGAACTCGTCCTTGTCGGTTCGGTGAGATCTCTCGACCTTCCCGTTCAGCTGAGGCGTCCGTGGTTTGATGTAGACGTGCTCCATACCCAGGTTAGCCACGTGCCAGTGGAATAACGCCTGGAGCTCATGTCCGCGATCGGTGCGGATGGTTCGTATCCGAAACGGGAACTTCTCCACCACGTAGTCGATGAAGTCGATGGCATTCGCCTGGGTGTGGCGGCGATAGATTTTGAGTGCACGGAATCGCGTGGCGTCGTCAATCGCTGTGTACTGGTAGCGCCGAACCGGCGATCCCTTTTTTCGCATAAGTGTGAGGAATTTCACGTCTACCTGCACGTGGTGGCCAGGAACCTGCTTTTGATAGCGATGTGTGTGCACGGCTCGTCGACCCACTCGGTTCGGAAGTCTGGCCATTCCATGGCGCTTGCAGACCCGGTAGACCGTTGCATCGGAGGTCTTGATGTCGTGATAGCGCTCTAGATACCAGGCAATGCGGCCCTTCGGCGCTCAGGAATATGCCGTACGCTCTCTTCATGGAGGGCTCCTTCAACTACCTCGATCAGAGTCTCGAATCCTCGCTTCGAAGCAACGGTCGCGTGTTCACGCGGCGTGATCGAGATGGCAGCGACGCGGGGACCGAGGGCGTCGTCATCGAGAGTCACGTGCAGCGAGTCGACGACGGCCGTCAGCTCGAGGGCGCTGAGAACTGCACCTTGGACCGAAGCGGATTCGAGCTCCTCGCCAGCCCGCGCGGCGATTCGAGCTTGAACTTTTTCGACCTCGAACCGGTCGTCGAGCACTACTACGGGGACTGTGCCGCACTCGTGCAAGAAGCCACCAGCGCTCGTGACGTCTACGCCTTCGATCACAACGTTCGGTCCGCGGATGGAAAGAAGACCCGTCGGCGGCTGGCCGGCGGACAAGAAGTCCAGGCGCCCGCTCGAATCGTGCACGGTGACTATACGTTGATGAGCGCTCCACAGCGTGTTCTCGATCTCACTCAGCCACCAGGTCATAACGACACGCTTCGCGGGATGCTCGACGACGGGGAGTCCCTGGTTTCTCAGGCGCAACACGAACGCGTCGCGCAGGGCGCGCGCTTCGCACTCATCAACGTCTGGCGAAACATCAGCGAGGGGCCAGTCATGCGAGACCCGATCGCATTCTGTGATGCGCAGAGTGTTGATCCAGATGATCTCGTTGTCTTCGAAATCCGCTATCACGATCGCGTCGGCGAGAATTACTTCGCGAAACACGCCGACCGCCATCGGTGGGTTTTCTATCCGGAAATGACGCGCGACGAAGTCGTGCTGATCAAACAGTGGGATTCAGCGGGGAAGCTCGCTCACTCGGAGGGCCGGCAGGCCGACTCCTCGGCCAGCGAATCCCCGTGCACCTTCAGCTTCCACAGCGCCTTTTTCGATGCGAAGACACCGGAGGATGCCCCGGCACGCTGGAGCATCGAAGTGCGCTGCATGGCGTTCTTTGACTAACGCGATCGGTCGTCAGGCCACGAGGAGTAAACGGTAGATGCGCTCGACCTCGAATGGATGGAGAATCGCGTTCGCGATTCTGTGTGTTCTCGAGGCGACGACCAGTTGTCGTGACTCGGAAGCCTTGTCGACTGATGCGGGTAGCGTGGCCACCTGGACCGCCTACGGCGGCACGCCCGGTGGCACGCACTACTCGCCGGCTTCGCAGATCACGCCCGCCAACGTCTCGTCTCTGGAGTTGGTCTGGGAACATCGTTCCGGTGACATCCGGATTCCGCAAAGGCGCGGGGAAAACAAGATCCCGATCACGGCCAATGGTTTCCAGGTCACGCCCATCGTGATCAACGACACGCTGTATTACTGCTCGCCCTTCAACAAGGTTTTCGCCCTCGATGCGGAAACCGGCGAGGAGAAATGGCGCTTCGATCCGGGGGTCGATAAGTTCGCGAACATTCTTCCCAATTGCCGAGGCGTCAGCAGTTGGCGATCCGGGGAAGACGGAATCTGCGAACACCGAATCTTCGTGGGAACCCTCGACGCGCGGCTGATCGCCCTGGACGCAGACACTGGGAAGCCGTGTTCGGACTTCGGGGTCGAGGGAGAGGTCGATGTCACTCATCGGATCTCGAAACACCTGCCGGTCGAGTACAGCATCACTTCACCGCCCGCGATCTTGAACGATCTGGCGATCACCGGCTCACTGGTGCTCGACAACACGCGCACCGATGCCCCCAGCGGTGTC
>CAWLAJ010000424.1:0-2891 GCA_963854795.1 Deltaproteobacteria bacterium UBA4427
CGATGGCTTTGAGAATGGATCGAGGCGAGCGTTTTCGGCGTTCGGCGAGCCAGGCGACCAAGTCGACGTAGGCACGCTGATAGGCGAACGCGAGTCGACGCCGATAGGCCGTGATTTCCTTGTCTTTGCGTGAAGCGTAATGCGAGATCGCGATCTGATAGAACTCCTCCGGCGCCAACCGTGTCGTCGCATCGGCAGAGTTCGTCAAGAGTCGTTCGGGCAACTCACGCAGGATGTCACGCATGCAATACACTGCGTTCGAGGACAGTCCATCGGGAACCGGACGCCGACCTTGCGAGGAACGCTTTCGTTCGAGTCGGACATGGAGCCGAAGTAATTCCTCGAGGGCTTCGGGCGACTGCTTTCGAATCAACTCGGCCGAAGCATCATCGAATCCGATCTGGCGCAGGAAGAGTCGACGCCTTTCGGTTTCGAACTCGCGATCGAAGAGTTCGAGGGCCGGATCATTCGCGAGCGTCGAGAGAGCCCGACGTTCGCCGTCCAGGAGCAGATCGCGAATCTGCACGAAGCGCTGAACGATCTGCCGTGCCTTTCTTTTCTGCTCGGGTATGGAAGTCGACATTCGATCGGAGTCCGCGAAGCGGTAGTCATGGTGATAGAGGCCGAATTGCCGCACGGAGCCATAGTCGATGATGCTGCCATCGCACAGGACGTTGTCGCCGTCCCAATCCAGCCAACAAAAGATGTATTCGCTTTCGAATCGCGCCGTCACGCGGGCAAAATCGATCGCGATTCGTTCGGGCAGATATCGGATTCGCGCCTTTTCGCCTGACATCGTCGGCCATCGACCATCGCGGATCTCGCGATCCGCGTAGTAGCGGACGCACTGTCGGAGATCTTCGTCGTTTCGTCTTCGAAGCAGACCGAAGAAATGGGATGGGCGAAGCAGATTCGGGGCGACACGCACGTTGATCGCTTGACCCGACGGCAGGGAGAGCACCGCGAGAACCCGTTCGGTTTCGATTCCGTTGCGGGCAAAGGACTCACTCATCAAGGCGGCGCCGATCCCCTCTTCGATATTTGCCGTGCCACAGCCGTAGTCGGAGATCGCGTTCCCGGTCTTGAAGAAGCGTCCCTCGACCGAGGTCGCCGGGCACAGTCGCGTGACGCCCGTACCGCAGCTCGAGATGTCGAAACTACCGGAGCGGCCTCGGAGGATGCCGTTCCAGATGCTTCGACCGTCGCCCGAGTTCATTCCGCGCTTGTCGGGATGCTGCAGCTGTAGGTAGCGAGTCGCCATATAGGTATGAGCCAGCCGATCGCGCGCGAGCGGTTGGTTGCCGTGGGCGTCGTCCCATTCGTTTACGATGACCAGGCTGAAGGTATCGAGCAGCGCTCGGCGAAGGGTCGCATCGAGTGCGTCGGGGTGGTTTGCCGGGAGGAGTCCGATCGTTCGCGCCAGATCAAAATTGAAGAAGGCGATTTCACTATCGCGCCGACGTCTGGCCGGGTAGAGAACGACGGCGCTCGGAACCGCGCGTTGAAGCGGGTGACGACCGTCGATCGACCGAAGTCGCGCGTGTGCCTTGGTTTTCGCCGCGGATTTCCGGACCGATCGGGCTCGGCCCCCACGCGCGCGATGGCGGTTGGCCATGGGTTCCTTCGTCCGGGCCTGCCGACGTGGGTGCGTCCTGGTAGTTTTCGACTTTGATGCTCTCATGGCGAATTGCCTTCGGAATCGGCTATTCGCCTGAGACGCTTGAAGCTTCGCGACCCGTAGCTGAATTCGAGGCCGCCATGAATTATCGTTGCCAGGTCGAGAAACGATCTTGAATCGACAGATTGCGGAATGCTCTGCACCCACGCTGCCTGCGTCGTGCACGAGATTGCGAATCATGTTTGTTGCCGGTGGATTTCACATGCGTGGGGAGACGCGATGACGCGGGATGATTCAGACACGACGACCTGGAGCGGGTCGCCGCCGCCAACGATCGCCGCGGACGAAGACGAAACGGTGGTCACACCGATCCCGGACGAGAACTCCGACGCGACCCAGAAGTTGAGTGCGAATTCACCGATCGAGGCTTCGCCTGGCAGGCCGATTGCGCCGAGTTCTTCGCTGCGTCCGATGTTGCTCGAGCGGATCGAGCCTTCGTTGGGGCGCGGCGAGCGCCTCCGACTCGACGCAGCGCATTGGAAGGTCTCGCTTGGGCGTGCCGAGGAGAGCGACATCCGCCTCTACACGGCCTCGGCATCACGGACACATGCGTTGATCGCTGGAACTGAGAACGGAGACTGGATCCTGACGCCCAGTCCAGGCAAGTCGGTTCTCATCGATGGCGACTCCCTGACCGAGCCCATTGTGCTCGAAGAGGGCATGAATCTCGTGATGGGTCAGGATCATCTTCGTTGCGTAACGGAGGGCCTCGACCGTTCTTCGGCCGCGGCCGTCACCCTGGCTGAGGGTTCCGAGGATCTCTCGGGCCGGAAGGTGGTTCGGCTCGGCTTGATCGGTGTGGTTGCGGGAACCGTTACACTGATCGTCATCGCCTGGATTCTCTTCGGGTCGGTCGGTCAGTGAAGGCGGAGCCAATGTGTATTTCTTTCGAGTTCGCGGATGCCTGAATCGCACGAAGTCGTACACGTCGTTCAGTTGTTGACTCGGGAGGGCGCGGTCGCGAAGGAGGCCGCACTCGAAAAGGGCGAAGTCATCATTGGACGGGCAGGGACCCGCCTCGCCTGTCCCGACGACAAGGCGATGGCGGATCGACACGCCCAAGTCAATTGGATCGAAGGTCGAGTCGTCGTTCATGATTCGAGCAATGGGTCGGGCATATGGTTGCGGATTCAGGGGAGCGAGGGTCGACTGCTTCGCGAACGAGACCAGGTCTGGCTCGGCGCTCAGATCCTGATCATGCGCCGGGACGAAT
>CAWLAJ010000425.1:0-2873 GCA_963854795.1 Deltaproteobacteria bacterium UBA4427
CGGCGGCGATCAAACGACGGATGGGGTCGTCGTCCGTCGGGCGTATCGGCGCGATGATCTGGCTCTGGTCCAGACGATGGGAATCACGAGCGGCTATCTCTCGGTACTCGTGCTCGGGCTCTACGTGAGTCTCGAGGACGTCACGAGATACTATTCGAGTCCGGAGATCATCTGGCTGGTGCTTCCCTTGATGCTGTATTGGATCTCGAGAATCTGGTTCCTGGCTCGACGCGGCGAGATTGCCACGGACCCGGTCGCATTCGCGATCAAGGATCCCGTTAGTTATGTCGTATTCGCGGGAGTCGTCTGTGTCGGCGTTGGAGCGGCATTCGTGGTGAAGGCGTCGTGACCGAAACGACATCGCAGCGCTTCGTCCGTCGGCCCCTGTCGGGTTGGGGGGGCACGCCGATCGAGGAGTGCGATGTCTATCGGCCAGAAACCGTCGCTGAGTTTCGGGCCCTCGTGGCTCACGCGCCGCAGGCGACCCTGACGCCTCGCGGATGTGGCCGATCCTACGGAGATGCCGCGCTGAACGGCACCGGCGCGGTCATGCTGTCGGAACGACTCAACCGAATGGTTTCCTTCGACGCTGAAACGGGCGTTCTGCGCTGCGATGCCGCGGTGACCTTGTCGAATATCATCGAGCATTTCCTGCCGATTGGATTCTTCTTTCCCGTAACGCCGGGAACCAAGAATATTTCTGTCGGCGGGGCGATTGCCGCAGACGTCCATGGAAAGAACCACAATTCCAGTGGCTCCATGTCCTCTTGCGTTCGTGGATTCAAGCTTCTCACCGGACGCGACGAGATTCTCGACTGCTCCCGGGTCGATCATCCCGAGGCCTTTTGGGCAACCGTCGGGGGCATGGGTCTGACCGGCGTCATCCTCGAGGCGGAACTCCAGCTCCGGTCCGTCGAATCGGCGTTTGTGCAAGCGGAGAACGAGCGATTCGCGAACCTCGACCAACTGCTCGAACGCATGGAGGATCGCGACGCTGAATTCGAGTATTCCGTGGCCTGGGTCGATAGTCTCGCCCGCGGCGCGTCGCTCGGCCGTTCGGTGTTGACGCGGGCGAACCATGCTTCGCCCAGCGCACTGAGTGGACGCCTTCGCGAGCAACCGTTTCCGGATCGCCAACATCGCCGACGTCGCCGATTGCGCGTTCCCTTCTATCTACCCAACGCGACGCTGAACCCCGTGTCGATAAAGGTTCTCAACGCATTGTTCTACGCGCTGCATCCCGCTTCGACATGGATCGCCGGATGCGATGAGTTTTTCTATACGTTGGACGCCATCGAAGATTGGAACCGGGCCTATGGCCGCCAGGGCGTTCTTCAGTACCAATGCGTCATTCCGGAGGCCGAAGCACGAGCCGGCCTCATCGCACTTCTTGAAACGTTTGCTTCGAGCGGCTTGGGATCCTTCTTGACCGTGCTGAAGAGCCTGGGTGGCGCGAGCAAAGGATTGCTCAGCTTTCCGATGCCCGGGAAAACCCTCGCCCTCGACGTTCCCAATTCAGGACCCGAAGTGCGCGAGCTGTTTCGTCGCCTGGACGAGATCGTTCTCCAGCACGGCGGCCGTACCTATCTTGCCAAGGATGCCTGCATGTCCCGGGAAACATTCGAGCGGATGTATCCCCGACTGGACGAATTCAGGGAGGCCAAGGCGATTCTCGATCCCGCGTCCCGGTTCGCCTCGTCTCTGTCTGATCGACTCGGACTCACGGGATCGTCTTCTTGACGACGGTCGTCGTGGTCGGCGCGACTTCGGGGATCGGCGAGGCGATCGGCCGGGAGTTGGCCGGCGCCGGTTTCGATCTGGTTCTGGCCGGTCGCGAACGCACTCGCCTCGAAGCCTCTGCGCGAGATCTCGAGACACGATTTGGTATTCGGGCAGGCGTCCAGACGTTCGAGGCACTCGAGTTCGACGCGCACGATACGTGGACGGAGAAATGCGCTCGAATCGCCGGTGGCCCCATCGATGGCATGGTTCTTTGCTACGGCGTGATGGAGGAAGAATCGGTTGCTGCCGCGGATGGCCGAATCGCTCGAAGCATGATCGACGTGAATTTTTCGTCGGCCGTATGCCTGCTCGATCGAATGGCCGACGACTTGAAGAAGCGCGGCGCTGGTTTCCTTTGCGCAGTCACGTCCGTCGCCGGGGATCGCGGACGCGCAAGCAACGCTCATTATGCCGCGACGAAGGCCGGCCTGTCTGCCTACCTGTCGGGGTTGCGGGGACAGCTCGCGCCCGTCGGCGTCTCGGTGATCGACGTACGCCCCGGCACGATCGATACGAAACTAACGTATGGGCGCCCGAGCCTCTTTCTGGTCTCGACGCCGGAGCGGGTCGCGAAGGATACGCTGCGCGCGATTCGACAAAACCGCGCTGTCGTCTACACCCCGGGCTTCTGGCGCATCATCATGTTCCTGATTCGCCACCTACCGGACTTTCTGTTCAGACGCCTGGGGGTCTAGGTCAGCGGCCCGACCCAAGACAGGTCGCGCCGCTTTGCGTCTCTACCTCTTCGACTTGGGCACGAAACGGAACCGAATACCCGTCGACCCCCGATAGGCCCAGCGGTCGTTCTTGTACTTGAAGCGCACGGTCTCCGCCGGATATTCTGGATTCGCGACCAGGAACTCCGTCTCGAGATCACCGAAGAGATGGGAGGCTCCAGCCTTCAAGAAGATGCTCAGCAGGAACGGGCCCAGGCGATTATCCGTCTCGTATTCGATCTCGAGGCTGGGACCGAGCCCGTGATACACATCGGTAAAATCGTCGGAGAGGGCCAGCAAGCGGAAATGATCGAGACTTCGGATGTGGTCCCTCAAATCCGGTGTGCGCGGATCTAAATTCAGAGTCCGGATTGC
>CAWLAJ010000426.1:0-2835 GCA_963854795.1 Deltaproteobacteria bacterium UBA4427
GGGCGCCCGCTCCGAAGATCTGCGGCGCCGACCCATAGCGGCCGAGGATCTCGTTGAGCAGGCCTAGCTTGAGCTGCCCGTATCCCGGACCGCCGAGGTCCTTGTCGAGAAAGAGCGCCCAAAGACCTTGCTCCTTGACCTGGTCCTGGAGCGGCTTGACGAGTGCTTTGATCTTTGGGTCACGCGATCGCACGGCGTACGGGAAGATGAGGTCGAGCGGTTCGACTTCGTTCTTGCAGAATTCCTCGACCCAATCGAGTTTCTTCTGAAATTCTGGTTCGGTGGAGAAATCCCAACCCATCTAAATCACCTTGATCTTTCATGCGGTCTCTGTTGAAGGACCACGACATTCGCGCGATGTGCTCACGCGTACGTTAGTTTCGTCCCGCGCGTTGCTCGGCGACGAGTTGCTCGGGCGCGAATAGGAGATTCTGGCGGAATTCCAGGCGGGTGTCGAGGCCAGAAAACGCTCTAGTTGCCGGTCCTCGCCATCTGGCAGTCGAGTTTCTAGACTCTCCGGGTATCGGCTTTCGACACGGTCCCAGCCCCAGCGCGGAGATTGATCATGGCGGAACACTTCGACCTCTTGATTCGCGGCGGCACGCTCGTCGATGGCACGGGTGCATCGCGATGCAAAGGGGAAATCGGCGTGCGAGAAGGGCGAATCGCCGCGATCGGCTTGCCGGATGAACTCGGCGACGATGCCGATGAGATCGTCGACGCGACCGGCGCGATCGTGTCACCGGGCTTCATCGACATACACACGCATTACGACGCTCAGATTTTTTGGGACTCGATGTTGTCGCCTTCACCCTGGCATGGAGTCACGACGGCGGTGATAGGCAATTGCGGCTTTGGCGTCGCACCGACTCGCCCCGCGGACCGCGAACTGATCCTGCGAACGCTCGAAAATGTCGAGGGCATGAGTCTGTCCGCACTCAAAGAGGGACTCGGAGAAGAATGGCCCTTCGAGAACTTTCCCGAATATCTCGACGCGATCGAAACGCGCGGCAAGGCGATCAACCTCGCGGTATTGATCGGACATACTCCGCTGCGAACTTTCGTGATGGGCGAGACCGCCGTCACGGATCTGGCGACTGAAGATCAGGTTGCGGAAATGAAACAGCTCGTCGTGGAAGCGCTCGAAGCCGGCGCGATCGGGTTCGCGTCGTCGAAAGCTCCGACGCACGTCGGGTACGACGGCAACCCCGTACCGAGTCGAGTAGCCGACGTCGAAGAGATCAATCAGATCGCCGATGCCTTGAAAGATTCTCCGCATGGTGTCTTGCAGGCCACCGTGGGTTCGGGCTTCTTCACGACGCAATTTGCCGAGATCCATCGGCGAACCGGTAAGCCTGTGTCCTGGACGGCGTTGTTGACCGACCTGATGCCGACCGAGGTCATCGAAGGCGTCCTCAAGACCACGAGCGAGATGCAGTCCCAGGGTGTCGAAGTCTATCCACAGGTCGCGTGCCGACCCTTGATGTTCGAATTCGATCTTCGGGCGCCTTTCCCACTCGAGAGCCACCCGGCGATGCAGGTGATTTCCAAGGCGCCCTTCGACGAGCGTGAAGCGCGCTATCGCGATCCCGAAATCCGAAAGTCCATCATCGAAGCTTTCGCCAACTCCACAGGATTTGGTTCAAAGATTCCCGGGATGGCCATCAGCCATCACCCGGCCGACGAGTCCTTGCTCGAATGCACTCTCGGCGAAGTTGCGGAGGATCGAGGCGTGTCGGCGATGGAGTTGGCCATCGACCTCTCCCTCGAGACCGGTCTCGAGACGCGGTTCCGGATGGCTGCCGCGAACACCGACGAAGAAATGGTGGGCAGGCTGCTGCGCCACCCCGCGACGATGCTCGGCTTGTCCGATGCCGGAGCGCACGCCAGTCAACTCTGCGACGCGGGCGCTTCGACGCATCTGCTCGGACATTGGGTGCGTGAAAAGGGCGTGCTGACGATCGAGGAAGCGGTGCGAAGCTTGACGACCCAGCCCGCCGAGATTTTCGGGATCACGGATCGCGGGCGACTCGAGACGGGCCTCGCGGCGGACATCGCCATCTTCGACCCCGACAAGGTCGGCTGCGATCGGGTACGACGTGTGCACGATTTTCCCGGTGGCGCGGATCGCCTCGTCGCCGACGCGTTCGGCATGCGTGCAGTCATCGTCAACGGTGTCGTCATCCGTGAGAACAACGAGGATCGACTCAATTCGAGCGATTCGCTTCCTGGACTCGTACTGCGTGGAGGTCATGCCTGATGCGTGATGCAATCATTTCTGCCGATTCCCACATCACCGAAGCACCGGAGACGTATACGTCCCATATCGCCAGCAAATGGAAGGATCGGGCGCCCGTGATGAAGGACCTCGGGAACGATCTCGGCGACATGTTCGTGATCGATGGCATGAAGAAGCCTATTCCGATGGGACTGGTCGCGGCCGCCGGGAAAGCGCCCGAAGAAATCCGCATCATGGGTTCGCGATTCAAGGATCTTCATCGCAGCGGTTGGGACCCCAAGGCGCGACGGGCCGATCAGATCCGAGACGGAGTCGATGCGGAGATCATCTACCCCACGGTGGGCATGGTGCTCTGCAATCACAAGGACATCGACTACAAGAAGGCATGCTTCGACGCCTACAATCAGTGGATCGCGGAATATTGTTCCGAGGATCCGAAGCGTCTGATCGGCTGTGGCCAGACGGCGATGCGAACCCCTGAGGAAGGCATCGAAGATCTTCGCGCGATCAAGTCACTCGGGCTCGGCGGCGTCATGATGCCGGGCAATCCCGGACTCGAGGACTACGATTCGACGATCTACGACGGTTTCTGGGAA
>CAWLAJ010000427.1:0-2819 GCA_963854795.1 Deltaproteobacteria bacterium UBA4427
CATCGCGGAGAGTTTTCGCGGGTCATCATTCTGTTCACGAGTCATTTGGGCTTCGACCATAACAATCTCTCTATCGACGGCATCGAGCGAGTTCTGAAGAAGGGATCCCGACTCGGTACCAACAGTTCATCCCCGTAGGGGATTCACCCTACTTGGCGATCCGAAGCGCCGAGCGCCGGCCTCCTCTAAAGTCGCCGCGCCGCAAGAAAAGCCACATCTCAAGCCGGCGGAAATTCCACCTGGAGCCCCCGATCTTGGCCAGTACCAGTCTTGCTCACGAGACGAACCCGCCGAGCGACGCGGAGCGCAAGAGCGACCCTCCGATCGCGCGCCATCTGGGATTCGGTTTCCTCGGGCTGGCCGGTGTGACCTACGTGCTCGTCGTGTTGGGCGCTCTGGTTCGCGCCAATGGCGCCGGCCTCGCCTGCCCCGATTGGCCGCTCTGCTTCGGCGAAGTCATCCCCCGCTTCGACGTGAAGATCGCCTTCGAGTGGGGCCATCGCGCGCTCGCCGGCGGCGTCGGCCTCGTCTTCGTGGCACTCGGCGCGCTGACGCTTCGCGACGCGACACTACGCCGCCCGATGTGGCTGGGACTTCTCGTCACAGCCCTGCTACTGGCAACACAAATCGTGCTCGGTGGCCTGACCGTGCTCGAGCTATTGGCCTCCTGGACCGTCACCTCACACCTCGTCTTCGGAAATGCGTTCGCCTTGGCGTTGGTGTTTCTGGCGCGAAAGCTCCTGGCGAGCGCCGGCGAATCGGCCACGGAGATCGAGTCCGCTTCGAGCGCGGTCCGCCTCGTGACGACGACGGCGGCCGGCTTGCTGGGCATCCAGATCGTGCTCGGCGGCCTCGTCTCCTCGAATTACGCCGGCCTGGTCTGCCCGGACTGGCCGACCTGCATGAACGGCGAGTTCTTTCCAACATGGCGCGGCATCCAGGGCCTACACCTCTTCCATCGCAGCGTGGGCTACGCCTGCTTCCTGGCCATCGTCGCCGCCGCCGCGACGGCGCGCGCTCTGCCCCATCGTGGCTCGAAGACCTGGCTGGCGGCGGCCGCGCTGCTTGCGCTCCTTCAGGTGGTCGTCGGCATCGCCAACGTCCTACTCCGCCTACCGATCGAAGTGACCGGGCTTCATTCAGCACTCGCCGCGGGACTGATCTGCACGGTCGGTGTGGCCACGCGCGAAGTCTGGCGCGCCACCCCAAACGAGCGTGCGAACTCGGCAGCCGCCGCCACGGAATGCTATTGAGAGGCCATGCAACCGCATCAGATCTTCAATGCCATGAGTCAAGAGGACAGCGAACGGATCCTGGGACGAATTTCCGACGAGGCACCTGAAGTCTTTCGCCAAACCGTCGCGACGGCGGCGGCGGCTTTGAAGTTCCGCCCGCAATATCTGATGAAGCAGCCCGCCAGCAAGCGCGTCTCGGCGATTCGTCGTTCCATGTCGCGCCCAGCGGCCAGCCCGCTCGCCGAAGAGATCTTTGCGATCTATTTCCTGAAGTGTCGGCTCGAATTGCTGACGGGTTGGCTCGATCTGCTCGGCCTGACCCATGAAGACGGAATCCTGACCGATGAAAAGGTCCAATGCCCCGAAGCAGCGGAACTCAAGAAGAAGGTCAAGAAGTTTCGCGCCAAGAAGGACGAGGATGGCGAGCTTCTTCTCCAGGTCTTCGCCGGACAGTCGGCGATCGACTGGCCCGCCCTCGACGAATTGCTCGAGTCGTAGCGCCCTCTACCTCCAGCCAGAACCGTAGAGCGTCTCGCGAAGATTGATGGCAATCGACTCGCCGGTCAAGCGCACGTGTCGAGGATTGAATCCCTCACGGCTGATTCGCAATTCGATCTCCTCTGAAGAGACTCCCGAGGGAAGGCCGAATCCGAAAACACCGCCCGGCCCGGTCGTTCCCTTTGCGAGTAGACGCGAGTCCTCTCCGCGCCGCCGAACCTCCACGAGCGAACCCTCGACGTCCGGTCGTTCGCCGCTCGGAAGATGATCGTTCTCGCGAACGAAGACGCGCCCGGTCCGGCGATCCGGCGCACGTTCGATTTCGATCGCAAGATCGTGGAGCCAGATCATGGGTTCGGAGATCGTCGCGGACATGCCGATCTTGTCGACGTGCCAGGCGGGATTCGCATTCAAGTCGACATCCTGTGGCGCCATGCCATGGTCCGAGGCCAGGACGAAGAGAAATTCATCGCTGAGCCCCGCTTCTTCGATGATATCGAGGACGCGTCCGACCCGGCGATCCGATTCATCGAGCGCGTCGGCCAAACCCTCGGAATGCGGCCCGTAGTCATGTCCCGCGCCGTCGGTCAGTGCTAATTCGTGAAAGACGAAAGACGGCGCGGGTTGATCGGTCCGCGTGAACAACTCGACGACCTGGGTCACGCCGCGTCCATCGAGAACCGACTCCCGTTCGACCCCAGGAAACTCCTCGGCCCAACGCGTATTGCGATCGGAACTGAACTCTTCGCTCAACTGCCGAAGTCGAGCTCGATCGAGCTGATTGCGTCGTTCGAGTGTCGCGTGTTTCGCCGACCGGCCAAAGGGTGCATTGATCGCGGCGGTCATGCATTCGGGGCCGCGCACGCGATGGAATGCTTCCGCCAGACTCTCGACGGAATTCGAGGCAAAGCCCTCGGTTTCGACCTGTTGGCCCTGAGGTGAAACGCTCTCGCGCTTGTCGCGCAAATAGTACGTGGGGTTCACGACGTCGTGATGGCCGGACCAGGTCCCGGTCGCGATCGTCGTATGACTGGGCCAGGTGATCGAGGGAAAGGTCACGATATGCCCCGAAGCCATCACGGCTGC
>CAWLAJ010000428.1:0-2797 GCA_963854795.1 Deltaproteobacteria bacterium UBA4427
CATAGACCGCCGTTTTCTTGTTCCGCCAATCCACATCGTCGGCGCCCAACGCGGTCAGACGTTCGCGCAAATGATCCCAGCTCTCGCTCTTCTCGGGCAGTCTCGCTCGTTGCGATGACATCGGACTTTCTCCTTGGGCTCGCCTTCGCGCTATGGGATGAGGGATGCGACGGATTCGGGCATCTCGCTGGCCACTCGGATGATCGGAATTCCCGTCTGTTGATTGGCCTGCATCTCCACCATGGCGCGTGGCAGGTCTTCAAAGGCGTAGATCTCACTGTGAATCGTCGGCTTGAAGACCGAACCGTAGAGTGAGGTCGCCGCTTCGATTCCGATCAGCGTCTCATAGTGCGTGTGATCGAGTGTCAATTGTTTCGCGGAAGCGCCGGCGGAGTTGTACGACACCGTCGTCGCCAACTGCCATCCGGCCGAGACGTTGACGCCCTGGCGCGAGAGGCAGGCGATGCCGGCTGGAAACACCGGTCCACGCAGCATGTCGCAGACGATATGCATACCAGCGCCATTCGTGAGGTTCTTCGCCTCCTTGTTGAAGGCGCGAACATCGGTGCGATCGGCGAAACGATTGAATTCCTTCTGATCGATGCCTGTGATTCCGTGGACTTCGAGAGCGGCGCGACGTTCCTTGCTCCCAGAACAGAAATAGGCGTTGTGACCGCGATGGCGAGCCAACATCAAGAAGAGCTCTGAAACGCCGCCGCCGAACCCGAGCACGTTCATCGTCGCCTGGCGCTCGACGGGAACCTTCAGCCGGAAAATGCCTTCGGCCCGGCGCCAGAGGTGATAGGCGGTCGGGGCGCGCAACGGAAGGGCGCCGATCTCCCAGAGGTTGAGTCCACAGTCGAGGGGCGCATGCACGAGCTGCCAATCGCCGATGACTGCTTCTTCGGCGTACCAGCCCACCGAATCGGGTTGATCGTATGCCCAGATGCGAAGCGGATAGCCGTCGGGATCGGGCTCTCCGTTGCAATGCGTGAGAACGATGTCGCCGACCTTGAAACGCGTGACGTCCACCCCAATCTCGACGACTTCTCCGACCGCCGAGTTACCGGGATAGATCTTGCCGCCGCGGGCGTCCGCAATATTCACGGTGTCCGCGAGGGCGGCATGGGCGATGTTGTGTTCGGCCGAGACCACGAGGATGCGAATCTTCACATCGCGCGGCTTCACGTCGCCGACGTCGAGCTCATCCAAAGCGATGATGTTCGCGATGTCGACGCGATCGAGATCGTCGTCGACCCGCGCTCGCTCGGCGGCGATGGCTTCTGCAGTGATGGCGTAGGCGCGGGACATAGGAACCTCTTGGGGAGCCGGCGACGACCCGGGAAGCGGGCCGAACGCGCTCCTGGATAGGGTGCGAGCGACAGGATCGCGATGGCCGGTCGGACACGAGTCCTTCCAGCCGACGCGTACAATCCACGATAGCCACCCGCCCAGGGTCTCGCAGGCGTGAACTTTCCGGCAGCAAAGCGGCAAGTTCAGCAGCGATTTTCCCACTCTTCCCACCAGGCTACAGCGGCAGAGAAAATCTGCGCTGTGGCGACGGGAGGGCCCGCCTCAGACGGGGACATTCGGTACCGGAATTGCACAAACAAAGAGAGGCTTTGGGAACGGGAATCGCTTTGGCTCGAGGGCGGTCATGGGATTCCTCTGCGGTTTGAATTGGCGGGCATGGTTCAGCGTTGTTGCGTTTGCGCTCTCGGTCGCCCGGCCGACGACGGCAGCACCCCTCGATCTACAAGATCCGACACCTCGCCGGATCGAGGTTCGATTCGAGGTGTCGCCCCGCAGCGCGCCCGGACAGCTCGATTCGTTCTGGAGCCCGAATCGCGCTGCCTTTCTCGAATCCACGCCGGATGAGTCGACGATTCGACTTCGAATTCCCGCCGAGGAAATCGAGGCCCACCTTCGTATGACCGGGGCAGAAACGATCCCAGGAAGCTTCTCTGAGTTCATCTGGACCCTCGACCCCGAAACGGGTCATGTGCTTCACGCTGCTTTTTCAGGACGGGTTCGCGAGCACTTCTCCTTCGGGCTCTTTCGGACCTCGGCGCTGGTCGAAATTCGCGTCGAAATGACGACAAAGGCGGCCGGCGGCTTTCGCGCACGGCGGGGCCTTCTGGGGCTGCAGACCAACTCGTTCTGCGCGCCTTCTCGTTCCCGACCCGACTGCGTCGCCGTGCCAGCGACGCGCTTCGATCCCGAGAGCGGCTACGTAAACGCTGTGGGGTCGGTCGACGCCAGCATGTCCCTGGTCAGGGTTCGCACCTTTTCACCGCTGGGCGAGGCGCGATTCAGCGAGCGGACGCGGTCGAGCAGCGAAACCACGCTCCCCAGTACTTCAGGCGAGCCCGGAATGGTATGCTCCCCCCACGATGACGGGCCTTGTTCGGCCAATCTCGGGGGGGAGTCATGAATCATTTTCAAAGGATGCGAAACCGGTCCGCCATCGGACTGGGAGCTTTCATCGCCATCGTCGGCCTCGCGGCGCCGCAGGTCTCGCACGCCGCCGCCGACGATGAGCTTCACGAAGTCAGCTGGGGCCAGCCAGCTCCCGATTCCGTGCAGAGTTTCATCCTTTACATCTCGCCTGAACGCCGAGCCGTCGAACTCGCACGACAGGTCAACGTGGGCGTCCCCGCCGGCCAGGCTCTGGGCGGCATGTTGCTCGAGGTGGCGATCGTGGCCTCAGGCGAAGAGGAGTTCATCGCCGTTTCCGCCTTGGGCAAGAACGGCTTGATGAGCCCATTGTCGGCGTGGGGGCAAGTCCAACCCACCC
>CAWLAJ010000429.1:0-2797 GCA_963854795.1 Deltaproteobacteria bacterium UBA4427
ATGCGCCGTACATCCCTGACCGGGGGCGTTCGGGCGAAGACCGGGTCCGAGCAAGAGCGAGGGACGCGTGGAAAGCAGGGTGAGGGGAGCGCAGCGCCGAAGTACAGGCGCCCCCGAACCGCGAGGAGGATCAGGAGCGCCTGGGCTGGGTTGCATCACCGCAGAACGTGAACCCAAGCGGCGACAAGCCACATCCCTGGGGTTCACAACGCCAGGATGCCAGTAAGCGTTGAACTGTGGTGAATATATTCCATTATGCGAAAAAGCGAAGAGAATCAGCGAGATTCCAAGGCCGAGTCGGCCACATTTCTCGTCCCTGACACGCGCATCTCGTCTCGGACGACATCGACGCCGACGGCGGCGCCATCGGTTCGCGGATCGGATCCGCCGAGATGGAGTCCGGATGCCGGATCGACGACGATCACCTCCGCGGCCGACCAGCGCCGCGTCGTCCGCTCGACTTCGTGTCCTCGAGCTTCCAGCGCCGCAACCACTTCATCAGGGGTTTCGGGCTCGACACGCAGTCGATTGGGATCCCATTGATGATGAAAGCGCGGTGCGGCGGCTGCCGCTCGAGGATCCAACTCCCAATCGACCACATTCAGGATCGTCAACAGGGTCGTCGAAATGATGCGCGGCCCACCGGGGCTGCCCGAGACCATGAAGAGTTCGCCCGCGCGATCGAGGATGGTTGGCGTCATGCTCGAAAGGGGGCGTTTGCCGGGCGCCACGAGGTTGGCGCCGCGCGTATCGATCAAGCCGTAGCTGTTCGGTGTTCCCATCGCGATCGCGAAGTCGTCCATTTCGTTGTTCAAGACGACACCGGTCCCGGGCACCGTGATTCCCGATCCGAAAGGCGTGTTGATGGTCATCGTGAGCGCCACGGCGCGCCCGGACCCGTCCGTCACGGAGAGATGCGTCGTCCCGGAATCTTCGGGAATCGCGCCCGGACCCTCGATCGAAGTCGCCGTTTCTCGATTGATTCGCATGCGCTGACGATCGGCGTAGTCCTTCGAGATCAGGCGTGCGATCGGCACATTGACGAAATCGGAATCGCCCATGAAAGCCGCGCGATCCGCGAAGGCCAGTTTCATGGCCTCCGAGACAAGATGAATCGCCGGCGCGCCACCTCGCGTGAGACTCTTCAGATCAAAGCCTTCGAGGATATTCAGCGCCTCGATCAACACGGCGCCGCCCGAGGAGGGGGGTGGGAAGCTCGCCACCCGAAGCCCGCGATACTCACCAAACACGGGCTCGCGCCAACGCGGCCGATAATCACGTAGATCCTCGATCGAGAGGATTCCTCCGCGCTTTTCGACTTCCGCGACGATGGCTCGCGCCACCGAGCCGTCTCGAAGTTCGCTCTCGCCGTGCGCGGCAATCAGTCGAAGCGTCTTGCCGAGATCACTCTGCACCAGTCGCTCGCCTAACATTTCGGCCGAGCCGAAAGGCGCGAATTGAATCCGCCAGGTCTCGGGGAAGCGTTCTTTCCCGAGTCGCCCGCTCATGAACCCGGCGAGCCGCGCATGGTAGGGACCGATCGCCACACCCTGCTCTGCGAGTTCGATCGCGGGGGCCAGAACGGTCGCAAGCGACATCGTTCCGTGACGGTCGAGCAACTCGACCATGCCCGGCACGAAGGCGGGAACCGCAACCGCCAGCGACCCATGAACGGAAGCCCCCTTTGGGACGCCGTCATCCGTATACATCGTCGACGTCGCCGCTGCCGGCGCGGTCTCTCGAGCGTCGAGCGCGACGATCTCACCATTCTCGAGGCGGACCAGGGCAAACATGCCGCCCCCGATCCCGGCCGAAAAGGGTTGGGCGACGCCGACCGCAAACGCCGTCGCGACGGCCGCGTCGATCGCATTGCCGCCTTCGCGAAGGATTTGCGCGCCCGCTTCCGCTGCCAGGTGGTGCGTCGAGACGACCATCCCGAGGTGACCGGTTGGCGGTGCAGTTGAAGGCGCAGTTGAAGGCGCAGTTGAAGGCGACGGCGATCTGGGCGGCGATGTTCGCTCGCCCTGGCAGCCCACGAAGCCGATCAAGAGAAGGCAACCGACGGCCGCCAGAAGCCTCAAACCACTCAGTTCCCGGACGGATTCGGACGATGATGATTGCATGGGCTCCACGCTATCACAGTCGCGCCGCGCGCCGAGCAAGCGAAATGTCGTCAGAGATTTCACTCCGCGACGCCTCGCGACAAACCATCGCGGGCTCGCCGCCATCCTCGCGGTCGGTGCCGCTTGCCTGCTGGCGAGTTGTGATCGCATCGAACACTCCCGAGCCCAAGCGACCCACGACGACGCGGGCGATGTCCACAGCGCCGAGCACGACTCCGCAACCCCCTTCGCCTGGCCCGATGACCCCAGCCATCCCGTACTCAGGCTGGACATCGAAAGCGATCCCGCGCGGGGCACGATTGCGATCGAACTCATGCCCGAACTGGCACCCGTCGCCGTCGCCCACGTGATCGATCTCGCTCGACATCAATACTATGACGGAACGACGTTTCACCGAGTCATTCCGGGCTTCATGATTCAGGGCGGTGATCCAAATTCACGCGATCGTGATCCGAGCAATGATGGCCAGGGCAACCCCGATCTCAGGATCGCCGACGAATTCAGCCGCGCCCCCTTCGTTCGCGGAGTCGTCGGCATGGGAAACAAGGGCACACGCAACACCACGGGCGGCCAATTCTTCATCATGCACGCCGATAACCTGAATCTCGACGGCCGTTACACCGTGATCGGCCGCGTGCGCTCCGGCATGCAGGTCGTCGACGCGATCATGGAAG
>CAWLAJ010000430.1:0-2768 GCA_963854795.1 Deltaproteobacteria bacterium UBA4427
GATGGGGGAAGAGATGCCGAAAGGTGCGAAGAAGACGAGTCGATCACAGAAAACGCGCGAGCGCGGCGACTCGAAATCGGCATCATCGTTGCCAATCGCCAGGTCTCGAGACGGCTCGGACGCTTCGCGCAAGCCCGTTGTGTCGAGCGATCGCGAAGCGCAACTCGCCGTCGAGGCTTCGGACAAACTCTACTACCGCATCGGAGAGGTCAGCGAACTGACCGGCGTGAAGGCTCATGTCCTGCGCTACTGGGAGACTGAATTTCGTTGGATGGCTCCACCCAAATCGAGATCAAAGCAGCGTCTCTATCGCAAGCGTGACATCGCGTTCGTTCTCTTGTTGAAGAGATTGCTGTGGGAAGAGCGGTACACGATCGCGGGCGCGCGACAACGGATCCAGGAACTCGGCGCCGAAGGTGCACTGGCCATGTTGAACACGCCCCTCAAGCGAGATCGATCGCCGAAAGACGCTTCATCCGCCTCGACGGGAGATTGGGCCGCCTTCAGCGTGGCGATCGACGAGATGCGCGATGAGCTCCTCGGCATTCGAGGCGTATTGCAGGAAAGCCCTTGAGTTCTGAACCTTCCGGTGGCGCCTCGGTTTCGATGAAAGTGCCGGATCGGGATGCCTTCGCAGAAACCTCTGATCCCACGGCGTATGTTTCTCGCAACGCGACCGATTCGGTTCTCTCAGACCTCGAAGACTGGGCCGCGAATAACGCCGAGGGCTCGACGGTGGCCGCGCTGATCGGACCACCGGGGCTGGGCAAGACCTTCCTGTTGAAAGTGCTCGAAGCGCGCCTCAATCAATCCTCGAAGTCCGAACAGCGTTCAACGCGCACGCTCTATCTCCCCTATGCCGGATTGCCGCCAACCGAGTTGACCGCCTGGGTCTACGGTTTGCTCGGTAGGGCGCAGCCGTCTCCGAAGGGCTCCGAGGTTGAGCAAGCGGTCGGCGAGTCCGGTCCCATTCTCGGATCGCTCTTGGGACTGTCGCCACGCGAAGACGATCCCTTCTACCTCTTGATCGATGACGCAGACTCGATGCCCACGCAAACCCTGCGCGCATTCCTGGCCGAGCTGCCACACCGGTCGTCGACCCTGCGCCTACTGCTGGTGATGAACGACGATGCGCGAGCGAGTCGCTTGCTGGCTGGATTCGAATCGCTCTCGCCAGAAGTCGTTCGGCTGAAGTCGCCGATGACCGAGGGTGAAACGCGAGATTACGTCAGCACGCGCCTGGCCTGGGCCGGCGCCGCGCCGAGTATCATCGAGCGACTGGACTCGGAGATGTCACATCGAATCTTTGCTCTTTCGGCCGGTATACCTCAAACCGTCCACCGCATCGCAAGCTCGCTCTTCGCGGAGGGGGAGGCGGCGATTCCCGGCGACCTCGATACCAAGCAACGCCGCGAAAATTGGATGGGGCAGCCCTTCGAAGACGAGCTGTTCTAGGACGATTCTCGAGTTCGAACCCGTCGACTCGTTCTCGCCTCTGGGCTAAACCTACGCCTCTCGTCGGGCCGTGGCGCAGTCTGGTAGCGCGCTTGACTGGGGGTCAAGAGGTCGCGGGTTCAAGTCCCGCCGGCCCGACCATTTCGACATCTCTCTGCGATCCCCGGTCCTGAATTTCTTGCCGCAATTCCGTACTCTCGACGTCGTTGCTTTCGATTGGAGTTCCGCGAAACGATGCCTCGCCTCTCTCAACTCAGCCGATCCGTTGCCGATCGAGTCGTTCTCGTGACCGGCGCAGCCAGCGGGATGGGTCGCGCCACGGCCCATCTCTTCGCCGACGAAGGCGCGCGCGTCGCGGTCACCGATCTCGATCAAGATGCGGTCGATCGCGTCGTCGAGGAGATTCGCGGTGCGGGCGGGCTGGCCAGCGGCTGGACCCTCGACGTGACGGATGGATCGCGGATTCGAGAGGTCGTTGGCGAAATCGCTTCGGCGCTGGGCGAAATCGATATCCTCGTCAACAATGCCGGGATCGCGATCGGAGTTTCGCTCGAAGGGGCGAACGACGAGGACTACGAAGCGTCCTGGAGCCGAACCTTCGATGTCCTCTTGACCGCGCAGGTGCGCCTCGTACGCGCGTGTCTGCCGCACCTGATGCGCCGTGGTGAGGGCCGAATCATCAACATTGCTTCGACCGAAGGCATAGGCGCTTCGGCGGGGACGAGTCCCTATACGGCAGCCAAGCATGGCGTCGTGGGGTTGACGCGTTCGATGGCCGTGGAACTCGGCTCCCGGGGTGTCACCGTCAATTGCATCTGTCCGGGCCCGATCATGACCGGCATGACGGAGGCGATTCCCGAAGATGCGAAGAGGAAATTTGCTCGACGGCGAGTCCCGCTGCGCCGCTACGGACAGCCGGAAGAAGTCGCGCACGCCACGCTCAGTTTGGCGCTGCCAGCCTCGTCCTACCTCAATGGAGTGGTCCTACCGGTCGATGGTGGGATGACCATTCAGAACACCTGAGCGCATCCGAAGAGACGGGAGAGAGATCGCGTGGCACAGCCCAAGATCATCGTCACTGGTGGCGCCGGCTACATCGGCTCGCATACGGTGGTCGAGCTGGCCTCGAACGGCTACACGCCGATTCTGATCGACGATTTCTCGAACTCGGAAACCTTCGTCGTCGATCGGCTCGCAAAATTGTGTGGTGGGGAAATTCGCTGCCATGAAATCGATTGCCGGGATCGAGCGGCCGTCGCTCGGGTATTTGAGGAAGAAGGCCCGATCTCCGGAGTGGTTCATTTTGCCGCCTT
>CAWLAJ010000431.1:0-2757 GCA_963854795.1 Deltaproteobacteria bacterium UBA4427
GTGATCAGGACCACGGTGTTGTCCGCGAGACCCAGGCGATCGATGGCAGCGAGGAGCCGACCGGTACTGCGATCCAGATCTTCGACCACGTCGCCGTAGACGCCGCCCGGCGATTCGCCCTCGTGATCGGGGTCGGCGAAATGGGGCACGTGCGGGAAAGTATGGGCCAGGTATAGAAAGAAGGGCCGGTTGCGGTTCTCTTCGACGAAGCGGATCGCCTCCTCCGTGTAGCGACGAGTGAGAAAGCGCTGGTCGACCCCCTTCATGGTGACGTCGACATCCTCGTCACGGAAAGCACCGAGCCGAAGTCGAGGCGTTTCGTCGCGAACCTCGATCTGACCATCCCGATAGATGTGAAGCGGCTGCATGTCATTGCTGGTCAGCACGCCGAAATAACTCTCGAAGCCGAAGTCATTTGGAAGATGTCCTGGAATGCCACCCAGATGCCATTTTCCAACCATCCCGGTGGCGTAACCGGCCGCACCGAGCGCCTCGGGAATCAGGATCTCATCCCTCGGCAGCTCATTGCCCTGTCCCAGCATCTTTCGAACGGTGGCGATCGGCGAGGACTCGGAGAAGAAGACGTGATTCTGCGTATGGGATCGAATGGGATAGCGACCCGTCAAGAGCGCGGCCCTCGATGGCGTACACACGGGAGAGGCAGAGTAGAAACCGGTCATGCGAAGACCGAGCGCGGCCGCCCGATCGATATGGGGCGTACGAATCAGCTTGTTTCCGTGAATCGACAGATCTCCCCAGCCGAGGTCGTCGAATAGCACGACGATGATATTCGGCGGACGCTCGGAATCCTCGGGGAGCGAATCCGCGCGCAACGCGAGCGCGTCGAGGTACGCGCTCTTCTGTTTCGAATGCTCGCCCCCGAGCGGTTCGTAGAAGAACTGAACCTGAATCCAGCGAATAGCCAGGCCCAGAACGACCACGCTCATCACCAGCAGGATCAGTCCGCCAATTCCGGTTGCCACCCGTCGAATCCAGCGCATTTGCGCATCCCCTTCCCATTTGGATTCTGCGATGGTGCCGCAGAATCGGGGAAATCATATGGCGCTCGGGACTGGTAGTATTCTCTTTGCCCATCAGGAGACCAACGAGGAGACAGATCATGTCTGCAGACACAGCGAATCCCGGACGCGAGTTCGATGTCATCATCTGGGGCGCCACCGGGTTTACCGGAAAGCTCACCGCAGAGTACCTGCTCGAGCGCTACGGACTCGGCGGAAGTCTTCGCTGGGCGATCGGCGGACGAAGCGAAGCCCGACTCTCGGCAGCACGTACGGAATTGACCCAGCTCACTGGGATCGCGACCGAATCGCTCCCCATGGTCATCGCCAATGCGGATGACGCAGCCGGGATGCGCGCGATGGCCGCCCGGACGACCGTCGTCGCGACGACGGTTGGACCCTATGCGCTCTACGGAAACCAATTGGTCGCGGCCTGCGCCGCTCTCGGAACCCACTACTGCGATCTCACGGGCGAGGCACATTGGATGCGGCGTATGATCGACGCGCACGAGGCGGAGGCCGTGCGAAGCGGCGCGAGAATCGTCTTCACCTGCGGCTTCGATTGCATTCCCGCGGACCTCGGAACCTTCTTCTTGCACAACGAAATGCGCGCGCGCCACGGCGTTCGAGCTGCGGAGATCAAATTCCGGGTCAAGGGATTCAAGGGGGGTGCCAGCGGCGGGACCATCGCCAGCATGATCAACATGATGGAAGAAGCCAGCGCGGACCCGGACGTCTTACGCATCATGAGCGAACCCTACGGGCTGAATCCAGAAGACGACCGAGACGGTCCGGACGAGAGCGAGCCAACCATGCCGGCCTACGACGAAGACTTCCAGCAATGGACGGCCCCCTTCGTCATGGGGATGATCGACACGAAGGTCGTGCGTAGGACGAACTCACTCCTCGATCGAACGTATGGTCGAGAATTTCGATACAACGAAGCCATGTTGACGGGCAGCGGCCCCGCCGGATTCGCAAAGGCCACCGCCCTGTCCGCATCGAGCGCGGCCATGATGGGCGCGATGGCGATCGGACCCCTGCGGCGATTCATCGGTCCGCGCTTGCCGGCGCCCGGCGAGGGGCCTTCGAGGGAAGCGCAAGAAGCCGGGTATTTCGACATTCGCTTGTTTGCACGGCATCCCAGCGATGAGACCAAGAACATGCGCGCGCGCGTGACCGGGAACCGCGATCCCGGCTACGGGTCGACATCGAAGATGCTCGCCGAGAGTGCCGTCTGCCTGGCGCTAGACGATCTGACGAGCCGCCCCGGAATCCTGACGCCGGCCGCCGCATTGGGCGATCCCTTCCTGCTCCGTCTACAGAAGAACGCGGGGCTCGAATTCACGATCGAGGCGTAGTTCGAGGCGTAGTTCGAGGCGCAGTTCGAGGCGCAGTTTCGACGGCCGCCTAGGACGTCGGGAATAATTCGTGGTGGCGCGCCGCGACTCGAGGCCAGAGATTCTCGATCTCCACATCCTGAAGATCGAAGACGTTCTTGAGTACTTCTTCGACCTCAGCCGCGGATTCCAGCAATCGCTGGGTCGGCGTCGTCCCCTCATAGGAGATGAACGTTCGGCCAAGCAGAAATCGGCTCCCATCGGGCTTGAGACACATGCAGATCAAATTCTGTCTGAACATGCTCTGCGGGTCCGATTGGAGATTTGCACAGGTTTCTGCCAGCAGAGATTCCTCGGCCCTTGCGTAGTAGAAGTCGAAATTCAGAGGCATCGCGCCG
>CAWLAJ010000432.1:0-2752 GCA_963854795.1 Deltaproteobacteria bacterium UBA4427
CGAGTCATCAACCGTCCTTGATCTTTAGTGGGGCCCGGGAGCGGCTCAACTCGTCGGGGGATCGCAGGCGAGAGTAGCAGCAGTCCGCTTCGGAACGGCTGGATTCAGGCAAAGAAACCTCGACGACCGGGTCGTGAAACCAATCGCCGCGCGCAAAACTCAAACCGGTTGCCTAGGGGATGCATGTCGCGCCCGCGCTATGTCGCGGTGTGGCGGCGTCGCTTCGTCGCTTCGTCGCGTTGTTGCGTTGTTAGGACAAACGCGTTCGACCCTGATCGATTCGAACCCGACCGGCCGCGATCAGGCGAATCGCCTCGGGCAGTAGCGCTCGCTCTAGCGCCTGGACCCTTTGCGCGAGGCTCTCGACCGTATCGTCCTCTTCGACCGGAACGGTCTGCTGTAGGAGAATCGGCCCGTCGTCGTAGGCATCGCTTGCGAAATGGACCGTCGCGCCCGTGAGTTTGACGCCCGCTTCGAGGACGGCCTCGTGAACATGGCGGCCGTAGAAGCCCTTGCCCGAAAAAGCCGGGATGAGAGCAGGATGGACATTCAAGGTACGCCCCGCATAACGTCCGCGAAGTTCGAAGGGGGAAAGGAAGCCGAGCAGGCAGATGAGGTCGGGGTCATGACGATCGAGGGCATCATGAAGCGCGTCGTTGAACGAGCCCACGTCGGGATACTCGCGTCGAGGCACTGCGAGGGCGGGCACGCCATGTTTCTCGGCACGCTGTAATCCGAAGGCACTCTTCTTCGAGGAGAGGACGCAGACGATTTCGGCCGGCAGTCCAGCCTCGATCTCCTCGAAGAGATTTTCGAGGCTTGTCCCGCCCCCCGAGAGCAGGACCGCGATTCGGAGCTTCCCGGGCGAGTCCGCCATCAACTGAAGAGGCTCTGGGTGATCTCGCGTGTGGCCGGCGAGCGGTTCAGGGTATAGAAATGAATGCCGTCGACTCCTCGATCGAGCAGTTCGCGACACTGCATCGTCGCCCAGCGAACGCCGAGCGCATAGGTCGCGTCATCGTCGCCCTCGACGCTCGAGAGTTCGCCTTCGAGCTCGGGCGGAATCAGCGTGCCGTTCATGCCCGCCATGCGTCGGATGCCCGCGACGGTCGCGATCGGCATGATGCCCGGGACGATCGGCGTTCGGATTCCCGCGGCGCGAGCGCGTTCGAGAAAATCGAAGAACTTGCTGTTGTCGAGAAAGAGCTGGCTGACGAGAAAATTCGTGCCGCAGTCGACCTTACGCTTCAGATTGATGAGATCGGCTTCTGCATCCGTGGCTTCCGGATGAACCTCGGGACAGCAGGCCGCGCCGATCGAAAAGGTCCCGCGATCGGCGATGTACTCGACGAGTTCATTCGCGTATCGGAAGCCATCGGTAGGCGTTTCGAAGTCCGGATCGTCTTGTGGTGGATCGCCGCGCAGGGCGAGGACATTGCGAACGCCCCCGGTCTCCAATTGGTCGAGAATCTGGCCGACTTCATGCGGTCGAAAACCGGTGCAGGGCAGGTGGCACATGGTTTCGAGCCCGAGTTCTCTCTGTATTTCGATCGTGATATCGACGGTCTTCGTGCGGGTGCTGCCGCCTGCGCCCATGGTGACTGATACGAACCCGGGCGAGAGCGCCTTCAACTCTTCGATCGTTCGGAAGAGCGATCGATAGCCGGCCTCGGTCTTCGGCGGAAAGAACTCGAAGGAAATGACCGGATCGGCCTGGTGGTCGGACCCGGTGGAATAGAGATCGGCGATTCCCATCGCGCTAGCTTAGCGTCTTGTGCCGTCGCGATGTAGGTTCGGTGAATGGAGAACCTCCTCTACGGCGAACTGAGTTCCTGGTACAGACTCCTCGATCCGCCCGAGATCATGCCGAAGAGGCCGAGATTTTTCGAATGGCTTTTATCGAGAGTATCGATGGCCCTGCCAAGACTCTGCTCGAATTGGGCGCGGGGGCCGGTGGTAACGCACTGACTCTCCGCGCTGCCTTCGATTGCACACTTTTGGATCTTTCCGAATCGATGCTCGCGCTTAGCCAATAGTTTAATCCGACCTGCCGCCACGAACTCGGCGATATGCGCACTCTTCGACTCGGACGGGTATTCGATGCCGTCCTGGTTCACGACGCGATCTGTCACATGAACACCGAAGCGGATGTTACGGCCGTCATCAAGACCGCCTATCGACATCTTCGACCGGGTGGTGCGGCCATTTTCGCGCCGGATCATTTTCTCGAAACCTTCGCCAAGGCGTCGCAGGTCTACGAGGCGCGCGACGGTCTGCGGGCCCTGCGTTGTCTGGAGTGGATGTGGGATCCCGACCCGCACGATTCGACCTATACGCCGGATTACGCCTTCATGCTGCGTGAGGGAAGCGATCTGCGTGTCGTGCACGGCCGCCATGTTGAAGGGCTCTTTGCGCGGTCGAGTTGGCTGCAATGGTTGGGCGATGCGGGTTTTCAGTCCGAGGGACTCGAAAGGCCGATCGGCGATGGCGAATGCGACGAAGTATTCGTGTGCCGCAGGCCCGTCGACTAGCAATCTCGGTGCGGCGAAAGAGCACTAGGGCAGGACATCCCAGCCTTGATCGGTCAGGCCGCAGAGGCTCTGCACGTCCTTGGGAAATCTACGCAGGCTCTCGACGCCGCTCGTGATCAAGTGGTTTTCGAGTGGTTGGAGCCAGCTGAGCGAAAGGCCGCACTAGAGGCCGATTCGGATTTCGTCGGTTCGATTCGCGCCGCCACCATGGAGCACGTTGC
>CAWLAJ010000433.1:0-2736 GCA_963854795.1 Deltaproteobacteria bacterium UBA4427
CCGAGACATTCCTCGGTGTTCAGCTCGTTCGCAGCCTTCCGACCGCCGTCCATGTAGCAGTGTGGGCAGCGCAGATTGCAGGCTTTGGTCAGATTCCAGGAGACCAGGGAGGGGCGGTACTCGCTCTTTGTTGCCAACGACGTCTTCCTCTCAGCATATAAGCATCTGCGTTCGAAAGGGTCTATCCCGCGTTCGTGTTGTCTTTCAGCGACGTCTAGAAGGACGCCCCTTGCGACGATGCGTCTGTGCAGCGCGGATGAAGCTCGATTCCCATCGCGGCTTCTTCGGCCGACTCTATACAGGCGGGTAAGCCATAGGCGCCCATTCCACTGCCTACGATGTGTAGGCCGCGAATCGCGCTGACCTCGCGTCTCAAATCCGCGACCCGGTCCAGGTGACCGACGTCGAACTGTGGCATGGACTGTCGGAAACGACTCACCAGGCTCGATACCGGCAAAGCCGCTGCCCCGATCAACTGGGTGAGGTCGTGGTGAGATCGCGCGATCAGCATTTTGTCGTCCAGGTCGAGAGCGGCAGGATCGAGGGCGCCGCCCTGATAGGTGCGCACGACCACGTGGTCGCCGGGGGCGCGGTTCGGAAACTTCTCGCTCGCGAAGCTTGCCGCCAGGATCCGAAACGGTTCAGAGCGCGGCACGAAGAAACCGAAGTCGCTGGGTAGATCGTTTATGTCGCTGCGGCGATAGATCAGATTGACGGTGACACAGGAGGTGAAGTGGACTTCCTTGAGTGCGCCGGCAATCTCTGGGACTGCCTCTCGCAGTAGATCGTGACAGCGGGGTGCGGGACAGGCCAGCACAACCTCGCGTGCCGTCCAGTTTCCCGATGTGCCCTCGATTTGCCAGCCTTCCTGCTCGTACAGGGGTCGGATCGTCTTGGCTGCAGATCCGAGTCGTAGCCAGGATGCCGGGATCTCTTTCGCCAGATGCTCGATGAGCGAGCCAAGTCCGCGCCGGAGCGTCAGCTGGGTCGGCGCGGGCTGGCCAGATTTGCGTGGGCGATCGGCGGAAGAGTCGGTCGAAGCCCGCAGGCCTCGCGATACGCTGCCATGTCGCAGTTCGAGTTCGACCAGGGGACCGAGCGCGCGCCGGGCGCTGAGCTTGGCTGCGTCCGCGACGAAGAGGCCGCCTAGCAGCGGTTCAGCGACGCGGTCGAAGGCCTCTTGGCCGAACCGTCGCACGACGAAACTCTTCACGGTCTCATCCTGGGTGCGGTCGGCCCGGTTGTCGTCCACCGAGTTCGAGACTCGGCCAGGGATCCGGGGCTCGAGCAGCATTCGCATCTTGCCTCGAAAGGAGAAGAGCTGGGACCGCAGCAGAGGCCATGGCTCTGTTGGCGCGATCATGCGGAAGCCCGCCGGCAAGGGATGGAGACGTCGATCGTGCACCAGCGAGAAGGTCGCGTCCGACCGGGGAGCGACGAGCTCGTCGCCGAGTCCGAGCTCTCGGCAGAGAGCCGAGGCGGACACCTTCGCCGTCAGCATCGAGTCCGCACCGGTCTCGAGCAGACAGTCTCCGCGCATCTCCGTCTGCACGAGTCCGCCCAGGCGATCGCTGGCCTCGAATATACGCACTGACGCACGGCGGCCCGAATCGAAACGCTTCGCCAATCTGTGGGCGGTGACGAGTCCTGAGATTCCCCCGCCGATGATCGCCACATCCAGGTCGGGTTTGGCGCGTGGGTCGAGACTCATCACGGTGTTCGAATCGACCGAGGAACGACAATTGACATCGAGACTTCGCGGATCCAGTACCGGTCAGAAATCATATGGCCAGATCGATCAGCATCGCAAAGCAAATTGCGAACAGATACGCGAGGGAGACGTGGAACATTCGTCGCGCAGCCTCATCCGTTCGCTGCTTGGCGAGCTGGATCGACGAAATCACGAACCATGCGTTGACGCCGACGGCTACGGTCATGTACACGGAGCCAAGCAGTCCCAGAAGCCCCGGCGCCAGGGTCACCGGCACGAGCCCGAAGGTGCAAATGAGTATCCATCGTCGCGTTCCTTCGTCCCCGATGACGTTGGGGAGCATCGGGATGCCGGCCGCCTCGTAATCGGCCTTGCGATAGAGTGCGATCGCCCAGACGTGCGGGGGCTGCCAGAAGAACACGATGGCGAAGAGCAGTAGTCCCGGCATTCCGAGGTGTCCATTCACGGCGACGTCGGCGATCAATGGAGCGGCGGCGCCCGCGGCGCCTCCCACCACCGCATTCCATGCCGAGCGGGGCTTCAGCCAGATGGTGTAGACGAAGACGTAGTAGAGGATGCTTGCGACCGCGACCGCGGCGGTCATGAGGCCCGCAACGGCCCACAAGAGAAGGGTCGACCCGATTCCAAGCAACCATCCGAAGATCAGCGCCGACTGCGGCGCGAGCTTCCCGCTCGGAAGCGGCCGTGCACGCGTGCGCTCCATACGCTTATCGACTTCGCGTTCGAGGTAGGCATTGAGCGTATTCGCCGACGCGGCGGCGAGTGCGATACCGACCAGACTGGGGAGGGCAAGCGAGAGAGGGGGCCAGCCACCTGAGGCCATCCCCATCACGGGAAGGCCGGTGATCAAGACCAGAGGGAGCAATCGCGGCTTCGTGAGATCGACGTAGTCGCGGACTCGCTCTACAGCGCGAAAGGACGCGGTGTCGACCAACTTTCCTCCCCTCTACGCGATCTGCCAAGCACTACATGTATACACTACAAGGCCGCACGCTGTCAGTTCC
>CAWLAJ010000434.1:0-2735 GCA_963854795.1 Deltaproteobacteria bacterium UBA4427
GAGGAATCACTCAGCAAGGTGCTCGACTAACGAGCGGGCTTCTAGCGCAAGAGTTTCGAATTCTCCAATCGCCCGAGCAAGTCGTCACCGAAAGACCCTTTTCATTATGGCCAAGATCCACATGCCGCAGATCGCTGAATTCGGAACTCAGTTGACGACCATGGTCGGGAAGGTGACGACGGCCACGGAATCCGCCGGCCACAACGTCTTCGACGAATCCTGTCACACGTCCCGCTACTTGACTCGCGACGATCAATTGGTGGCGCTCTGCCAGGTGGATCTCGAAGTTGCCGCCGCGATGGGCGCCTCTCTCGCGATGATCCCGGCTGGCGCAGCGGAAGAAGCCGCCAAGGAAGGCGACCTCGGCGACAACCTCATGGACGCCTATTGCGAAGTCGCCAACATCCTGGCTGCCCTTTTGTGTGCCGATGGTTCACCGCACGTGCGCTGGACGACGATGGCCAAGACCCTTGACGCCTTGACCGACGCCGACAAAGCCATCCTCGAGAATTCGGTTAGCCGAATCGACGTCGAAGTCGAAGGCTACGGCGGCGGCAAGATGACCCTCGTCGCGATCGATTCCGAATAGGCGGCATCGGACCGAAGTCCAACGACTCGCGGGTCACTCTCACACTTCCATGGTTGTGGTCCGGGTTTGTTCGCGAGATCAATCCGTTAGTTCGAGATTGATTCCGGCTCCCGCGGCATCGATCTGGAGCCTGCGCGCCCACGCATCGATCAACACACGATCCCCACCCGGCTCATTTTCTCCACCGAGTTCGGCGGCTGCCGTTTCGCTCGGAAGTTCACCGCCTTCGAGGTAGAGTTCCCCGTCGCCCTGCTGTACACGGCGCTCTCGACCATTCGCGACGACCGTCGCGATCGCACCCTTTGCATCCGCGAGCACGAAGGACTGCTCGCCCTCGACCGGCCGCTTCACACACCAATCGATCGCCCCCTCGACATCGGAGAAGCGCTGCAGACATTCCTGAACGAGCAACGGCGACGGCGACCCGCCCTCGCGTCCCGGCTTTCCCCAAAGCAAAGGCCCTGCGACGACCGCCAGGCCACCCGAATTCACTCCCGCCACGGCACAAACCAACCACGGCAACGCGACCTCGATCGATCGAAAGCCCACCTCGGGCCGACTCTCGCGCAGAATCCAACCGGCCTCTCCATCGGCCGCCCGCGGCAGCGTCCTCTCGAGCAGCGCGCGCTTCTCTTCACCTCCGCCTAACGTCCGAGCACGCAATGAAGCGCGACGCGACAAGAGACCGCCTTCTGTTCCTCCGGTTCGGACACGAAGATGAAGATCGAGAATCGAATCAACCGGCACATCCGCCGCCGTCGCGATTCCGTCCAGGCGTTCGGCCTGATGCGCGAAATGACGAAAGAACTCCCGCCCGGCACCCTGTCCGCGAAGAGGCCCGGCGGCGAACGCGCGCAAGCTCGGCCAGCGCGATCGCCGTCGCGACAGTCCTACGCGTTCGAGCTCGGCCCGTATGGCCATTTTGGAGGCTCTACCCTGAGCAAGGCCCATGTCTCGCGGGTGTCCCGCACACTCGACCGTCGTCCACATGATCTTGATTCTCGAAAGGCGCAGGGCGCCAAAGGGGGTTTGAGAGGATGTAAGGAATTGGCAGCGTGGAAGTGTTGACCGAGTCCGTCGGACTCAGCGAATCGGATCGCGATGAATCTGCAGGACTTCATTGAGCGAGCCCATGCGGTAGCCCTCGAGGTCGAGCGAGACATAACGAAAGCCGAGCGGCTTGATGGCACGAACAATTCGCTCGGTCATTTCTTTGTTGAGCGCGCGTGGGAGTTCGACAGGGTCGATTTCGATTCGAGCGAGTTCGCCATGATGTCGCAGGCGCAGCTGCCGGAAACCCAGGCCTCGCAAGATCTCCTCGCCCTCTTCGACTTGACGAAGCCGCTCGGTCGTCACTTCCGTGCCGTAGGGCAAGCGCGATGAGAGGCAAGCCGAAGCCGGAAGATCCGCTGTCGGAAGGCCCGCGAGTCGAGAGAGATCGCGAATATCCTGCTTCGACAGGTCTGCCTCGCGCAGCGGTGACATCACATGGTGTTCGTCCGCGGCGCGATGGCCTGGCCGAAAGTCGGCGGAGTCGTCGGTGTTCACGCCATAGGCGATTCGGTCGAAGCCGAGTTCGCGTCCCAGATCGTCCATCGTCTCGAAGAGTTCGCTCTTGCAGTGGTAACAGCGATCCGGAGCATTGGCGCGGTAGGCGGCGCTCGCCATCTCGTTTGTCTCGACGAAGCGATGGGGCAGACCGAAGTCGAGCACGATCTGTTCGGCCATGACGCGGTGGCTCGATGGATAGGACGGCGAAACCGCCGTCACCAGAAGACAATCGCTTCCCAGGGCGCGATAGGCGGCCCAGCCGAGATAGCTGGAATCCACGCCACCCGAAAAAGCAACCATCACGCGCCCTGCTTCGGCGAGCTGCGCGAAGAGCGCTGCTTCCTTCTCGAGTAGCAAGGGTGAAGTCGCGCGATCACTCGGAGGGTGGGCGGTCGTGGTGGTCATTGTCGTCGTCACGCAGCGAGGTTACGGAGGCCAGCAAACAGGGTCAACTACCCCAGAGACTCCGCGCGAGGACCCTTCGAGACAACCCGTGCCGAACCAGACGAGGCGTAACCCCAGTGCGACGCGTATCATCGGGCCGGTCCAGAACCGGGGGAACAGGATCGGTGCCCCAGGGCAAGAATCAGGGGGG
>CAWLAJ010000435.1:0-2733 GCA_963854795.1 Deltaproteobacteria bacterium UBA4427
CACCTCTCCGGCACGAAGCGCCGACAACTCACGCAGCGAACTGCGTGGCACTCTGGGCGAGACCTACGAGAGGGGTGGAGCGCGGGGCCCCGACACACCCCGCGCGAGCTGCAAGGTACAGCGGGCGGCGATATCCCAGCGCGACTGCATGGCGACGCGGGATGGGGCGACCTCTGGGGTCGCCGTCAGGATCAAGGGCGAACTGACGTGCTTCGTCCGCTCCGCCGAGACCAGCGGAGTCGAGTCGGGACGAAAAAGCCCGTGGTGGTGATGACCGTGATCGATGCAGTCCGTGGCAAGCGCATCAACGATCGATGTACCGGAATGGACTTCATGGTGAGCGGGAACGAGTTCATGCGAGAGGGTGTGACCGAGAGACCAGAGGGCCGGGAGCGCCCAGACGAGGCCCAGCAGCATGGCCCGGAGGCGGGCACAACGGGTATCGGCTCTCGCCACGAGAACGCCGTCTCGGGTCGAGCGTGATTTCTCCGCGCCCGCCTTCGATTCCGCCTTCGTCATGGCTCTCGTGACGAACATAACAGTGGCCAGTCTACTCTTTGGCGGCATCAAATTCCTGCCGCAGGAGTGTGCCGAAACTCGACTGATCGAAACGAATTCCCTGTTCTCAATCACAGCGAAAATGACGCTACAGCTGCGAAAAGGCTCGGGAGTCTTGACCTCCGTTCGGCTACCGGGATCTGATTCCTAAGGATTTTCCAGTATTTTCCCTGCTAAGCAGGGATTCGCCCCCGAGAGACCCGTTGCCCCGCGACTCCGTCCGCCGCCACCCAGGCAATATAGGCAGAGACTTCCCGCTCGGATCACAGGATGGATCCGGAAAAGCCCGCGAATTCGCGGGGTGTTGGCGGTTGAGGTCGTTCGAATCCGAAGCAGAGACTGCTCGTTTGAGGGTCCATTTAGGCTGATTTGCTCGTTTGTCTCTGTCGGCATTTCCGTGGTTCGGGTTCGCTCTCGATTTCCGACTAGGAGCCTGACCCAAGAGTCGCCCTGAATTCTGGGTCTACGGCAGGTTGGGTGGCTCTGACTTCGGCCATTCGAGTGGACTGAGGAGAATCACGGGCCTCTGAGCTTGACGTCGGCGTGCTGACTCGGCTCCTTATGCCATCGTCGCTCTGTAGAGTGTTAGGGCATTCGCCGCGGCACATACTAAATCCCACTCGCCTCGTATGTTGGCGCGTCCCCGCGTGGCGAATCGCCTGAAGCGCATCGTTTGTTTGATCTCTGCAAATGGACGCTCGCCCTGTGTCTTGCGAGTCCGATAGATCTTCTTCGCCCAAGGCAATCGAAGCAGACGGTGCATGCGTTGCGTCTCGGAACCCCGAGGCCATCTCGTCCGTTTCCTACCCCGGACCGCCACTAAGCAGCCCGGGACGGGGCTGATGTGCCTCGTCTGAGGGCTACTTGTCAGAACACTACCTATCGGTGGTGCGGTAAACGCAGCTTATTTTGCCTATCCGCCCTGAAGGCGATGTGCGAGTGTGGCTCTGACGCGGATCCGATTCGTTCCTTCATAGACAACGTAAGGGGTGGTATGGCGGTAGAGAATGCGTTGGCCAAGCCGACAGTCCCCTTGCGAGTTCGGTCGTTTGTTGGCACGACGATGGCGATCGCCGGTTCCGGTCAGGCTCACCGCATCGCGGCCGCGTTTGCATACGGTCGCGAAGAAATCATCCCGGTCATGTTCCGACAGCTGGTCGAGAACCTATCGACCGCGTCACCGCACTCGTGGGGCACGCTTAGTTATTGCCTCGATAGACACATCGGGAAGGACGAGGAGCAGCACGGTCCACAGGCGAAAATGCTCGTACGAAAACTCTGCGGAAGTGACCCAAGACTCTGGTCCGAGGCCATTGAGGCGGCCCAAACGTCGCTTGATGCAAGGCTTCGGCTTTGGGACAAAGTCGGCGCGTCGTTGGTCAGAGGCAGAGGGTACAGTGAGCCGGCCAAACCGTTCCCGATTCCGGCAGTGCTCGGGCCTCGGGACGTTGAGCGGAGGTGAATCGACGTCTGTACACTCTGGCTTCAACTTCTCGAGACTCGGCGAAGCCCGGCGGCGCCATTCCTCACCGGTTGTCGCCGATCCGATAGGCGTCAATGCAGCAACTTCATTCTGATCTCTGGGTCACTGAGTCTCCTCAACGCTTCCTCGGACTCGAGGTCGGGGCGCGGATGACGGTCATTCGGCTCCCGGACGGCAACCTACTGCTGCACTCGCCGATTGCCGCGGACGCCGACCTCGTCAGCGAAGTACAAGCGCT
The DNA here is from genome assembly GCA_963854795.1 of Deltaproteobacteria bacterium UBA4427. GTDB lineage: Bacteria > Myxococcota_A > UBA9160 > UBA9160 > UBA4427 > UBA4427. The sequence continues at coordinate 2,280 of CAWLAJ010000435.1, forward strand.
CGGACCTGTCACGTACCTGGTCGCGCCCAACAAGTTCCACCATCTGTTTGTCGGCGACTGGCAGCGAGCCTGTCCGGAGGCAACGATCTACGCGGCCCCGGGACTCGACACCAAGCGTGCTGACCTGACGATTGCGGGTGTGCTCGGGGACGAACCGGAACCTGGCTGGGCGGGTGCGATGGAGCAGATCCTTGTCGCTGGCTTTTCTTTTGCGAACGAGGTCGTCTTCTTCCACCGAGCCAGCGCGACCCTGATCGCGACCGACCTGGCGTTCAACGTCGGCTCCAACAGCCCGTGGCAGACGCGCCTCTTTGTGCGCCTCGCAGGCACATACGGCCAACTGGCTCCTACGCTGCTCGAACGGCTGATGGTGCGCGATCGAGCCGCGTTCCGTCATTCGGTGGAACGAATTCTGGAGTGGCCCTTTGAACGCGTCGTGGTCGCACACGGCGAG
>CAWLAJ010000436.1:0-2729 GCA_963854795.1 Deltaproteobacteria bacterium UBA4427
AGCCAGAGCGCATCGGTTCCCGAATTACATCCGACCGCGAAACGCGCGCCGCAGCATTTTGCGAGATCCGACTCGAAGGCTTCGACGGAATCCCCCAGCACGAACTGGCCCGTCGCCAGCACAGCTGAGAACCCTTCGAGCAGCTCCTCCTCGAGTTCAGCATGCTGGGCTCGCAGGTCGAGCATCGGAATCTTGGCTTCGGTCTCACTCATGAGGACCATCCATTGCGGCGGCAATCTCCTGGTCGAGGGCGACGTCGAATCGGTTCGGCGAGAAGCGACGAGCCCAGTGCTGGATTCGGTCGGACTCGAAAAGGGCTTCGACTTTCTCGAAGCGCTCGATGGCCGCGATCAGGCAATCCGCGGTTGGCTCGTCGAAGAAGATGCCGGTTGGATGCGAAGGACTCGAATCGCCGAGGTCCGAATGACTCCCGAGACCCTCGTCAGGCCGGCTACCTGCGAGATCCCCATTCGATTCCTGGTCGTCTCGATAGGGTCGAACGGTGTCGAGCACGCCTCCGGCTCCGAAAGCGATGACGGGGCGACCCGCCGCCTGCACCTCCACCGCGACCAGGCCGAAATCTTCGAGTTGGGGATGGATCAGCGCCCGCGTCGTTCGGTAGAGCCGGGCGAGTTCGGCGTTGTCGACACGACCAACGAATTCGATGTTGGGCGAAGCACTTCGTTCCAGCGCGGTACGTCCGGGGCCCGTTCCGACGACGACGAGTCGGCGATTCAGACGGCTGAAGGCTTCGGTCACGAGCTCGTCGCGCTTGTAGGGGACCAAGCCTGCGACGTGGAGATAGAAATCCTCAGCGGGTACGCGGGCACATTCGATCCACGAGAGATCCACGGGTGGGGCGACGACATTCGCTTCGCGTCCGTAATGTCTGCGGATTCGATCGGCGACTTCGGTCGAGATCGCCACGAAGCGGGTGACGGACTCCGGGCCGCTCGTTCGTACGTCGAAACGACGAAGGGCAGCGATCGCCGGCGCGGCCAGCCATCGCTTGGGGCCCCGACCGAGATAGGCGTCGGCTTGATCCCAGATATATCGCATCGGCGTGAAGCAATAGTCGACATGGGTCACTCCGGCCGGGACTCGAACGCTTTTCGCGACCGAGTGGCTCGTCGACAGGATGAGGTCGTAGCCGCTGAAATCGAATTGGCGAATCGCAAGAGGGAAGAGGGGGAGGAGTTTTCGGTAGTGCGCCGATTTGCCGGGAAAGCGATCGAGCCGGCTCGTGAAGATCCGGCGATCTTCGATTTCCGAGGCGACGCTTCCGGGTCGATGAAAGAGTGTAAAGAGATCGGCGTCCGGGAAGCGCATCGCGAGATGGCTCAGAACGCGCTCGCCGCCGCGATAGCCAGTCAGCCAGTCGTGTACGAGCGCCACTCTCAAGGGCCGGATTCTAGCAGCCCCTCGCGACTGTGTGGATTCCGCTGCTGGGCTCAGTGTTTGCTGCCCAGCGTGAGGGCGAGTGCCTCGTCGATGGTGTCGACGAGATGAATGCCCAGCGATTCACGGACTTCTTCCGGTACCTCTTCGAGGTCCTTTTCATTCCTTTTCGGAATCACGACGGATTCGATCCCCGCCCGGCTCGCCGCGAGCAGCTTTCCCTTGATTCCGCCGACTGGCAAAACGCGTCCGCGCAGCGAAATTTCGCCGGTCATCGCCACTCGGCTCTTCGCGCTGCGATCCGAGAGCAGCGACACGATCGCCGTGACCAGGGCAACGCCCGCTGAGGGTCCGTCCTTGGGGATCGCGCCGGCGGGGACGTGAAGATGGATTTCTCGGGGCGCCATGGCCTGTTCGCCGAGGCCGAGCTCTTCCGCGTGAGAGCGGACCCAGGACAGCGCCGCCTCCGCCGATTCGCGCATGACGTCGCCGAGCTGTCCGGTCAATCGAAGCCGGATGCCCTTTCCACCGGGATTCCCGGCGGCCTCCACGAAGAGGATATCCCCGCCATGGGCCGTCACGGCGAGCCCGACCGCGACGCCGGGAATGCTGCTCTCCTCAGCGACCTCGGACAGATGCGGTGGCGCGCCGAGCGCCTCCGACACGAAATCGGCATCGATCTCGATGGTCGCGTCGCGGTCCTCGGAGATTCGACGGGCCGATTTTCGCATCAGCGTGGCCACGTTGCGCTCAAGATTTCGGACTCCGGCCTCGCGCGTGTACTCGCTGACGATTTTGTCGAGCGCCGCGTCTTCGATCTGAACCTGGTTATTCTTGAGCCCGTGCGCTTCGAGCTGTCGCGGAACCAGGAACTCGCGCGCAATGACGAGTTTTTCGCGTTCGGTATAGCCGGAGAGATCGATCACCTCCATGCGATCGAGCAAGGCCGGCGGAATTGTCGAGAGCGTATTGGCGGTCGCAATGAAAAGGACTCGGGAGAGGTCGAAGGGTGCCTCGATGTAGTGGTCCGAAAAACTGTGATTCTGTTCCGGATCCAGGACTTCGAGCAGCGCCGACGAGGGATCGCCACGATAATCGGAACCCACCTTGTCGATTTCGTCGAGCAGGAAGACCGGGTTCTTCGATCCCGAACGCTTCAGGCTCTGGAGGATGCGTCCGGGCATCGAGCCGACATAGGTGCGACGATGACCGCGAATCTCAGCCTCGTCGCGCACACCGCCCAGGGAAGCACGCGCGAAGTTTCGTCCCATGCAGCGTGCGATGGAGCGGCCGAGAGAGGTCTTGCCCACACCGGGCGGTCCAACGAAACA
>CAWLAJ010000437.1:0-2718 GCA_963854795.1 Deltaproteobacteria bacterium UBA4427
CGCGAAAGGGGAAGTCAGCCGTCTCATCGACACCTTTCGCATTGCTGCCGAAGAGTCGGTGCGTATGACCGGCGAGGTGATGAACCTGGAGATTGCGCCGCGGGCACGCGGCTACCGGGGCATGTTCGCGCGCGTGCCGATCGGACCCTGCTCGTTTATCTCGCCCTTCAATTTCCCGCTCAATCTCGCGGCCCACAAAGTGGCTCCGGCTCTGGCTGTCGGTTGCCCTTTCGTGCTGAAGCCGGCCAGCCGCACCCCGATTGGCGCCCTGATTATCGGAGAGGTGCTCGCCGAGACCGACCTGCCGACCGGCGCCTTCTCGATTCTCCCCGCTCGCAGAGACGGGGCCGACCAGTTCACGGTCGACGAACGGCTGAAACTGCTCAGCTTTACCGGCTCGCCCGGCGTTGGGTGGGCCCTCAAGGCCCGGGCGGGCAAGAAGAAAGTGGTGCTTGAGCTGGGTGGCAACGCGGCGTGCGTCGTTGATGAGGACGCGGATCTCGACGACGCGGTCGAACGGCTGGTCTTCGGTGCTTTCTATCAGTCTGGTCAGAGCTGCATCGGTGTACAGCGCATCATCGCGCACGCCAGCATCTATGACGCACTGAAAGAACGGCTGGTCGCCGGAGACCCGAAGGACGAGGCGACCTTCATCGGTCCGATGATCTCGACCGGGGAAGCGGAACGACTGCACGCGTGGATCCAGGCGGCGGTCGCCGCCGGCGGCACGCTGCTCTGCGGTGGGACACGCGACGGTGCGATGCTCACGGCGACGTTGCTCGAGAACGTGCCCAAAGACCAAGACGTGTGCAGGCAGGAAGCGTTCGGTCCGGTCGCGGTGCTGAGCCAATTCGACTCGTTTTCCGAAGCCCTGCGCGAGGTCAACGACAGTCCGTTCGGGTTGCAGGCCGGTGTCTTCACGCGCGACCTGTATCACATGCAGCAAGCCTGGGATGAGCTCGACGTCGGCGGCGTCATCATCGGCGACGTTCCGTCCTGGCGCGTCGACAACATGCCCTACGGCGGGGTCAAGGACAGTGGTCTCGGTCGTGAGGGCGTGCGTTTCGCCATGGAAGATATGACCGAGATTCGAAATCTCGTCATTCGGACCCCCGGCCGGTAGGAGCTGCTTCGAACCGCCGAAAGATGCCGATGACGCTGCGGTGCGGCGCGGTGGACCCATGAGGACACGACGGATGGAGCCGGCGATTGTCTGCGCGATGCTCATGGGCGCGGGCGCCTTCGCTCAGGCCCAGGACACCGTCGATGCCCGGTCGTCAGACGGCCTGGCCTACGATCTCGTCGGCGAGGGGCCGCTGGTCGTCTTGATTCACGGCACCAACCTCGACCGACGGATGTGGGATGCGGAGGTCGGGTGGCTCCGCGAACAGGTTCGCGTTCTCCGCTTCGACCTTCGAGGGCAGGGTGGATCCGACTTTCCCACCGAGCCGTTCTCAAACCACGAGGACCTGATCGACCTGCTCTCCGACCTGGGTGAGGCTGACGTCACACTCGTGGGCCTCTCCGCGGGCACGCAAGTTGCGCTCGACGTCGCGCTCGCCGCGCCCGAGCTGGTGGCGCGCCTGGTGCTCGTGTCTCCATCCATTGCTGGCTACGTGCCAACGGTAATGCCCGCCTTCCTGTCGGACTTGACCACGGCGCTGAGGGCCGGGGACTTCGATGGCGCCAACGAGGTGCTGCTGGCCTCGTCGCTCATGTCTGTCCCCTCGAACCGGGCGCGGCGCCTGGTGCGTACGATGGTTGAGGACAACGACCGCCTCTGGACGATTCCGTACTCCCTCGTTGAGCAGATGTCGCCGCCCGCCATCGATCGCCTCGAAGAGATCGACCAACCTACGCTGGTACTGGTCGGGGGGCAGGATGAGGTGGCCATCCGGGAACAGGGCATGCTGTTGGAGCGCCGCATGGGAGACGCTCGAAGCACGACCATCCCCGGCGGCCATCTGCTGAATCTGATCTCTCCGGCGCCTTTCCGTCAGGCTCTGAGTGAGTTCCTCGGTCTTTCCAGGGAGTGAGGAGCCCCGCGCGCCCCGACCCCATGAAGCGATCGCCGCGCCCAGGCCCTAGCTAGTGCCGAAGATTCGTCTGATCGCGCTCGTGATCTGGGTCGCGCTTGTAATCGCGCTCTCGGTGCTGTACGCCATGCGGCCGGAACTGCTCGAACCGGCGCGCGTGGTCGAGACCCTCCGGGGCTCTGGACAATCCGTGCTGCTCGGCTACGTCGTGCTCAGCATCGTGCGGGCGTTCACGCTCGTGCCCAGCACGGTGCTGATCATCGTCGGGACCTTGTTGTTTCCGGATCGGCCGTGGTTCGTGATGACCAGCTCGCTGGGCGGCGTGGTGTTGTCGGCCGTGCTCATCTACTACTTCTTCGACTTTCTCGGTGTTGGCGCGCTCTTCGAGCGAAAACACGCGAAGCAGGTCCGATGGCTCGAACGGCAGATGAACCTGAAGGGGTTCTGGCTCGTGGTCGGCTGGTCGATGTTTCCGTTCGTGCCGACGGACGCGATCTGCTACGTGGCCGGTACGCTGCGTATGCACGTGGGCAAGTTCGCGACCGGTGTTGCGCTGGGCGAGTTGCCGATTGTCGCGTTCTACGTGTGGGCGACGGGCGCCCTCGTGTCCGGGTAGCTGACCATCACGGGATTGCAGCCGGGGATTCCGTGCGTTTGCCTAGCAGCCCGTGGCAGAAGCCCT
>CAWLAJ010000438.1:0-2704 GCA_963854795.1 Deltaproteobacteria bacterium UBA4427
GGCGGCCCCAGGTAACCTGAACGTCCTGATCGTCTGCGGGGACGAAAACGGCACCTACGCCAAGTGCACGAGCCTTGACGACCGCTCGCTCGAGCTCCATCTGCGTCTCGACTTGGGACAGCAGGTGACCATGATGACTGATGACACCGAGGAGGCCGAAATGCGGGCGGCAGCCGACGCGGCGGACCTTGTCATCATCCCCGAGTCGGTCAACTCTGGCGGGGTCGGCACGAAACTCATTGCAACGTCGACGCCGCTCATCAACATGGAGGCGTTCCTGCAGGATGAGTTTCAATTCGTGGACCCGGAGGGTCAGAGTGTCGATCCCGGCTCGCCAGAGGGAGGCGCCGGGGGCACCATTGAAGAGCCGACCGGTCAGGTCGAAGTCGGTCACTTCGGCGCCATCGATGGCGAGACCGATATCGTCATCGTGGATCCTTCACACCCGCTGGCGGCAGGGCTGTCGGGCCGCGTGACCGTCTACACCCTGCCTGCGGAGATCAACTGGGCCGTACGTGAGGTGTTGGCACCCGGGGTTCACTCGGTGGCCGCTCTTCCGGACTACCCTGAAGCGCAGTCGACCTACTTCATTCTCCCTGGGGATGCGCTCTTCGACGGCTCGCCCTCGCCAAACCTGCGCATCTCGCTCTTCACCGAGAACAACAACGACCTTGGCACGTATCATCGGATGACCGAAGACGGCCATCGCCTCTTCGACGCCGCGCTTAACTGGGCGCTGACCTACGGTTCAGGGATGTAGGAGACAGCCTGTCGGGCACGGGAGTGGGCGAGGCGCAGGCCGCGGCACCGCCGAAGGACCGTTAGCTGGAGACGACTCCAACCACGGATCAGGGGGCGAATCCCCGGCTGGAGCGCGGAGATGTCGGTCGAATCGCTTCGCTCAGGGCCGCACCCGCACGTACTTCCGGAGCGTTCGGGCATTGCGGTGGGGGTTGGGCACGGGCTCTCCTCCGTACAGGTTGCCTTCGTTATCGACGGCGACGAACTCCGCTCCGTTCCCCGGAAGAATGTTGGGATCGGCCCACGGGAAGCGAATGAACTCCTTCACCCAACCCGTCTCGACTTCGCCAATGCGAATGCCCATTTCGTACCCTGGGTTCTGTACGTTGTCCGACTCGGAGTCAGCGACGTAGATACGTCCCTGGTCGTCAAAGGCGATTCCGCTCGGGCGCCCAAACTGGGTCCAGGAGGCAGCGTGGGTGCCCTCTTGGTCGAAGATCTGGATCCGGCTGTTACTGCGATCTCCCACGAACACTCGGCCGTCCGGATGAAGGGCGATGGCGTGCAGCGCACGGAACTGTCCCGGGGCGTAGCCAGTTTCTCCCCACGTCATGACGAACTCGCCACGGCTGTTGTACTTCACCACCCGGTTGTTCCCGTTTGCGTTGTGGCCGTCCGCAATGAACACGTCACCGTTGGGCGCGACCGCCACATCACTGGGGGAAGTGAAGTGGTTGGGGCCATCTCCCGCTTCTCCGGGTGTACCAAGTGTCAGGAGTACTTCGCCCGTGGGGCTGAACTTGATGACGTGATGGCCCCGATCGTCGCCTGCGGGGATGTTGTTGTCACTCCCGGCGTCAGTCACCCAGACGTTGCCGGCGGAGTCAACGTCAATTCCATGCGGCCAGATGAACATTCCGCTGCCGAAGGACTCGACCACGTTGCCGTCGGGATCGAACTTCAAGACGGGATCGAGGTCTGAATCAACGCACTCCGATCCGAAGCGCTCGGGTCCGGCATCGCAACGGATCACTGCCCAGATATGACGTCCGTCGCGGTCCACCTTCGCTTTGCCGACTGCTCCCATCACCCTTCCGTTCGGCAGCTTTGCCCACCCTTCGACGATCGCATATGGGTTCGTGGAGTTCTGCGCCGTCGTTTCCTGCGGCACCAAGGACGCGAGTACGAGCAGAGCGGCTACGGATACGGTTGGGTTGCGAACAGACATGGAGCACCTCGACGCAGTTTGAGTGGACCTACCTCCACTGGGGTCGCTAGCGTATAACCCGCCGGGTTCACCAAGCAAGGAGTCGGACCGCGCACGTCTTCAAGGGCGTCCCGATTGGACACACCGAGTGGATCGGGACGTCGAAGACGGAGATGAGCAGGATCAAGAACGCGCGCACGTTGTACCTGATCCGTGGGCCGGGGTGCCGACGAATCCGACCACGGAAAAGGGGTCGAATCCCCTTGGGGACGCCAGACTCGTTGGAAGTCCGATCACGCCGCTTAGTAGCTTTCCGATCGACGCTTCCCCTTCAAACTGATACCCTTTCGCCGCGCCGTTCATGAGCGGCTTGAACGAGACCGGTCCCGTCAGCACTCTGCGGAGGAAGTTGCGCCCATGGCTCGTCTGACGAGTCAGGAGGCCGCTCCAGTCAGCGAGGCAGGTCCGCACCGAACGATCCAAGAGGCGCGGCTCAACGCGGACGGGCTTGGCCACCTGCTCAAGGTCTGCGGCCAGCGCGTCGCGTTCAGTTTGGCGCTGCTTCAAGCGCTCCAAGAGCGACTCGAGGTTGCCCCCGGTCTCGATGGCGTTCACCAGGCGTTCGATCTCCGCTTCCCGCGTCTGGAGCTCCCGCTCTCGAGTGCGGCGAGCGTGGCCAGAGTGTTCCAACTGTAGGCTCGCCAGCACGCCCGCCACGACCTCATCCACGATGTCTGGGGCCAACACCACGCCGGC
>CAWLAJ010000439.1:0-2703 GCA_963854795.1 Deltaproteobacteria bacterium UBA4427
GGGCGCAGGTTTTCGTCGAGATATCTTCAATCAGCGACGTGCGACCACGACCGAGAAGTTCATGGCGACGGGTCGGCCCGTTCGCATCGAGGTCGGCGAGGTTCCGCGCAAGGATCGACCCCCGAGTTTTGCGGGTGCCGTCGGCAAGGGCTTCAGTCTCGAGGTTTCGGCGGATCGGAGCGTCGTTCAATTGGGCGAGCCGATCCTGCTTTCTTTTCACTTGCGCGGAGACGGTGATCTTTCGAGTGCGAGCTTGCCGCCGCTCGACGCCGAAGGACTGCTGGATTCGAGCCAATTCCGACTTCCGGAGGATTCGCCGGCCGGAATCGTGGACGAGGACGGGAAACACTTCGACGTCACTCTTCGGGTGCTCGATGCGGGAGTTCGCGAGATTCCGGCTCTCGCCTATTCATGGTTCGATGCGGAGACCCGAAGTTTCGAGACGACCCGGTCGAGGCCGATCGCGCTTTCAGTTGGCGCGGCGGAAATCATCGGCGCGGAGGCGGTCGCGCGCCGTGGGGAAGCGTCAGGCGAGGCTCTTGCGAGGGCTCTCGAGGACGAGACGTTAGGCGATGCGCCGGTGTCGCCGACCATTCGAAGTACCTCCCTGGCGCTTTCGGGAGCCAATCTGGGAGTCGAGCGAAACGTTTCGCGACTGCTTCGCGACGAGCGGATTACAGGTTCGCGTCCACTCCTTCATGTCGGGCTCTACTCGGCGGGACTGGCCTTCCTTTTCTTTGCCTTCGTCGACGCGCGCAGGCGCGGGGCTGATCCAATGTTGCTCCGTCGCGCGGCCGCCTTCAAAAAGGCGAAGCAGGCGATGGAGGCTTCCTTCCTTCTGTCGGAAATGGAAGGCGCGGCTGCTTTGGGTCGCGCGCTTCGGGAATTGGTGGCGGAACTGCCGAATGAGGCCGGTCCGGCGTTCGATCGCTTGATCTCCGAATGCGACACGCTTCGCTTCGCGCGCGGAGCCGGCGCGTCCACGTTCGAAAGCGGAGTCTCGGATTCTCTTCGGGAGAGCGCGCGGCAGCTCGTCGACGAGCGAACGAGGTCGGTGGGCAGCCGCGAAGAAGGAACGGATTCGTGAGGGTTCTGCTGAGCGTCATCCTGGCCGTCGTGTCCATGGGCATCGCGCCTGACGCGGGGGCATCAGAAGTGGAAGCTTTCGACCCCGACACTCGCCTCGCGCAAGCGCTCTCGGAATATGCGCGTGCGCTCGAAGAATCAGATCGGGATGCGCGGCTTGCCCAATTCGCACGAGCAGAATACGGATTTGCCACCGTCGTTGCGGCCGGGGCCCGGAACGCGAGTCTACTTACGAATCTCGGCAACGCGGCGCTGCAGGCCGAACATGTCGGACAGGCGGTGCTGGCCTATCAGCGGGCGCTGCGACTCGATCCGGATTCGGCGACAGCGCGCCAGAACCTCGCGCATATCCGATCGCTGCTCCCCGCCTGGGTTCCTCGACCGTCCGCGTCAGAAGGACTCGAAGCATTGTTCTTCTATCGCCGGGTGCCTGCTACGGTTCGGGCCCATTTCGCTGCCGGCTCCTTTGTGTTCGCGGCCCTCTGTCTAGCGATCTCTGTACGCCGCCGAGAAGGGGCATGGCGGGGGTTGGCTATTGTTGGCGCCTTCTCCTGGACACTGCTGCTGGCTTCGATCTTTTTCGACGGAGGGAGCGAGCTTGCCAGCGCAGCGGTCGTCACGACAGACGAAACGCTTGCGCGTTCGGCAGATTCTCGGCTGGCGGCCCTGGCGCTACCCGAACCATTGCCTGCCGGTGCAGAGGTCGAGATTCTCGAGGACCGCGCAGAATGGACGCGTATTCGCCTGCACAATGGGCGAGATGTCTGGGTACTCGGGTCCAGTGTCACGCGAGTTGCAAACTGAAGCCTCGCGCGGCTAGGCAATCGCGTTCGCTAGATCAGTGGGAGTAGAGATGCCGGAAATTCGTGTAGCAATCGCCGGAGTGGGGAATTGTGCGAGCGCCCTCGTTCAAGGCGTCGAATATTATCGCGCGCGTGAGACGGATGTCTTCGAAGGACTCATGCATGCGAACGTCGGGGGCTGGGCACCCTCGGACATCGAGTTCGTGGCCGCCTTCGATGTGGATCGGCGCAAGGTTGGCCGACCCCAGCTCGATCGATTGATCGGGATCGACGAACACGTTCATCTCGATATCGGGGCAGAGAGCGTGCGAGCGACGTTCGATGACAAGCAATTCGAGGAAGATCGCGTGTCGGCCGTTCAGTATATTCGCTTTCCGTTGGGACCCGAACTGGCGAGGCAGTTTCGAGATCCCAACATTTCGGTCGAGTTTCGGGTGGATCATCCTAACTACGAAGGAAAGACGGCCATCGAAGGCGAGGCGCGTGCTTCGCTTTCTGCCGACCTGGCCTAGCGAGGCTCGAAATTACACGCGTCGAGAATCAGTGGCGCACGCAGCAAGACGATCACAGATCACCAATCCCATTCTCAAATCATCCCAAGAGGAGTTTCTCATGGCAATTCAAGAAGGCGACAAGATTCCGAGCGTAACGATCAAGGCCACAGACATGTCGGACGTCTCGACCGACGAACTATTCGGCGGAAAAAAAGTCGTGCTCTTCGCAGTGCCCGGCGCCTTTACGCCGACCTGCTCGAATCAACATCTACCTGGCTATGTCGAGCAGGCGGATGCCATTCGCGCGAAGGGTGTCGACG
>CAWLAJ010000440.1:0-2703 GCA_963854795.1 Deltaproteobacteria bacterium UBA4427
CTGATGAACTGGGACACGCTGAATCTGGGGATCGGAATGTCGAAAACGGCGAAATCGTCACAGGATCGTCACAGTTTTAAAGATGTTTTGGGACTGTCTTAAACGCTTGGATTCGGGCGTTTGGGGGCGATTCAGGTACTCTTTGATCGTACATTTACTCTCCGTACATGGCTCGATCCGTGACGGAAATTTCGATCACCATATAAACCGGCACAATGACCTCGGTCGCAATGTCGCGCGCGTGCTATGCAGGGAATGTTTCGCCCGACCAGTCTTCGCTGAGCGACCAGAGCCGCTCCGCTGCGTCCGAATCCAGGGCCCAGGAAAGGACGCCCTTCCCCTCGCCTGGATCCTCGATTTCAGGCGCCACGCCGCAGTCCTCACAGTAGAGGCCGCCTCGTCCGTCGAGCTCCGGCGCGGTGGCCGCCCAGACAGTCGTGGCAGCGCCTTGGGGAACTTCTTTGTACTTCATCGGCGTCGTTTGTTGGCGTCGCGCCAGCAGATTCTTGATGTCTTCCTGATCGAGGTGGCGGCCGAGTTCGGTCCGGATCGCGCCCGGGTGAACCGCGAACGCTCGGATGCCACGATCCTTGAACCGATTGTCGAGAGCGACGCTGAACAGGACATTGGCGGTCTTGGCCTGACCGTAGGCGGTCCACTTGTCGTAGGAATCACCTTCGAAGAGCGGGTCTTCGAAGCGGAAGGGCGAGAGGCGATGGCCAGCGCTGGATAGATTCACGATGCGTGCGGGAGAGCCAGCGAGTAGTTGTGGAATCAGGCGTGCGGTCAACACGAAATGTCCGAGATGATTCGTACCGAGCTGCGTGTCGAGCCCCTGGGCCGTTCGGCCGAGAGGACAGGCCATGACGCCGGCGTTGTTGATTAGTCGGTCGATGCTCGAAAAGCGCTTGGCGATGTCATCTGCACCGCGACGGACGGATTCGACGTCTGCGAGGTCGAGGACGGCGAGTTCGATGTCCGCGCCCGGGACGCTCTCGCGAATGTTCTTGGCGACCGCTTGTCCCTTCGCTTCGTCACGAACGACACTCACGATGCGAGCGCCGCAGCCAGCCAGTACCCGAGCGGTTTCGATTCCCAGGCCCGCGGAGCCGCCGGTCAGCACGATGGTCTGGCCGGTCAGATCGATGCTTCGCGCGGCTTCTTCTGCAGTGGTTTCTTCGCCGAGTTCAGTCGTCATGACTCGTTGCTCCGTTCGAATGTGATTCTCGAGTTCTCAAGGATAGGGGCTTCGCCCTATTGAGCACCCCCGCTGTTGGGCCCCTTGCTTCGAGGCGGACATCGCTTTCCAGGAATCAGCCGAAGCGCAAGAATCGCCCGTCGAGGAGAGTCGATCTTGAGCACAGATGTGGTCGAGGGTGCATCGGGACGTGGCGCCGCGGGCGGCGACGTTCGCTTCAGGGATATCCCGAGTGGAGGGGATCGAGGCTTGTGTCGCGAAGCTCGAAGCGGCGCTCGAGAAACGGACGATCGCGATGCCACTGTTGCGGATGCTACGGCGGGCGTTGTTGCAGGAACGTTTCGTGCTTCCTGTCGTTTCGAGTACGCTCGGAAGGGTCTTCGAGTTGCTCGAGCGAGACGATGTCCAGATCGATGACCTCGCGCTGGCGATCGAATCCGATTCCGCGCTCGCCACCAAGGTCGTCGGTGTGGCGAATAGCGGATTCTATGGAGGCTTCAATTCGATCGTCTCGGTTCGCGACGCTCTGATGCGAACGGGACTCGAGCAGGCGAAGAATATCGTCGCGGGCGTGGCCGTCCGATCATCCATTTTTACGACGGTCGGGTTCGACACGGTCATGGACTCGATCTGGCGACGGTCGATGGCGACCGCGACGCTTGTCTTGCTCGAAGAGAATCCCGAATCGCGAAAATCCGCCTTCCGACTCGGACTGGTGCACGACATCGGTCGTATCGTTCTCCTCTCGATGGTGGCATTGCCGCTCCTCGCCGCAGACAATTCACCCACGAGCGAGGCGATCGAAGCCGCAGGCGATGAGATTCGCTGCGAGCTGGGTGCGATTGTTCTGTCCGCCTGGTCCTTCGACGATTCCATGGTGGATGCGGTCGCCTGGCAGGAACAACCGGATGATGCGCCCGTGGATAGTGAAATGCTCACGCGAGGACTCTACGCCGCGGATACCCTGGTCAATCTCGGCGAGCGGGGCTGGCGGCCCGGCGAGAACGAAGACGCGGATCTCCTGGTTCGTGGGCGGGTCGAGCCGATGGGCGTCGATTTGAATCGCTGCAGCGAAATCCTTCTCACCGTCGAAGGTGGTTTGACAGCTTTTTCAAAGTTGATCTGAATAGTTGGGTAGGCCCTTCACTTCACCGTGCAGCCCGAATTCCTAGAGGCCGAGGGCGTCGAAGGCGATTCTCGCGACCGCAATGCGGCGTCGATTCCAGGTATAACTGATGGCCAGGTCACTCTCCGTTGCCACCACTGCGGGGTAGGAAAATTCTCCGGCCTCCGATTCGAGTTCGATCCGATCCTGCCAGCTCTCACCGTTGTCAGAAGATGTGAACAGCGAAAGAGGTGTTCGCGCCGCCCTGTTTCCGGCCACCGGATCGCCCACGAGCGCGAGGTGGCCGGTCGTTAGGCAGACTACACCTTCGCGCGCTCGAGGAAGATCCGCATACGCGAGACTTCCTGGAGGTTCTTCAGCGAATTTCGCTTGCGGTCCA
>CAWLAJ010000441.1:0-2702 GCA_963854795.1 Deltaproteobacteria bacterium UBA4427
ACCCCCCGGCTCGAGTAAGCCGCGTGAGTCCGCAGGGAAGCGGAGGTAGGGAAACCGGGCAGCGAGGTCGGACATCCCCAGCTCCTCGACCGGCACCTCGAGTTCTCTCGCGACGGCACGCGCGGGCTCCCACCCGCGTGCGGCATACGTCGGAAAGCCGACGCGCAGGTTCGCGTTGTCCTCGATGAAGTTGATCGATGTCGAGCGCTCGAGCTCACGAAAGCCGGGTAGAGATGCATGAGCGAGCCGCCCCAAGAGCAGGCTGTCGTTCGCCAGCTCGATCTGGCGCATCTCGTCGTAGTGCGACGCGGCCGGCACCACTGCGGACTGCCCGTCTGTGGGTTCTTCGGGGCCGATCACGACAACGTCCGCGCCGGCCGCGGCGAGATGTCGGGCTGCGGCCGAGCCCATGGGACCCCGGCCGATCACTGCAAACGCATGGCGTCGCTTGGGCACCTGCGTGTGCGCATCGCCGCGATAGAGCAATCCTCCTGCGAGCGTCGCAGCGCCCGAGATGAAGCGGCGTCGGGTTAGGGTCGGGTCCATGGTTGACTGGGACTCCACGTCGATGGATGGGTGGCTTCGCAGATATGCTGGACGCGAGGATACTTAAATGTCATTATTGTGCCATTAACTCGAGACCTCGAAAATTGACGCATTCGGGCCGCGTCGGCGACGCTCATTCGCGCGACGCCCACGAGGGAGCGAACGGACGTGCCGACCAGCACAGGCGCTGCTTACGAAGACCGGCCGGGGCAGCGACGGCCGGGCGGACGCACCGAGCGGAATCGCTTGGCGGTGGCGCAGGCGGCTCTCGACCTTCTGCGGCAGGGGCAGACCGAGCTCGCCCCCGCGATCGTCGCCCAGGAGTCCGGCGTCAGTGTCCGCACGATCTATCGCCGCTGGCCGACGCAAGCCGCGCTGGTTCGGGAGGCACTGACTCTTCATTCGCGTAGTTTGAGGATTCCCGATACGGGTACGTTCGACACAGATGTCCACGCGCTCGCCCGGGCGTTGGCGCGCTTCTACTCAGATCCGACCGAAATCGAGTTGTCAGCAACCATGGCGTCCAACGCCGACCCGGAGTTCATCGGGCTGCAGATCGAGTTCACGCGGGACCATTTCGACCTCGCGCGACCCTTCGAGCGGGCGATCGAATCCGGCCAGATCTCCGCAGCCGTCGACATCGCAGTCCTGCTCGATCTGCTCATCGGGCCGATGATCATGCGGACGGTCGTGATGCGGCGAAGGCTCAAGCCGAGCTACATAACAAGACTCGCTGAGGCGGTCATCGACGCGGCGCGCGCCGCGGCCTAGCCCTGCGCGAGTGCGACGTACATCTCGGTGTCCCGGGACGGGGCTGATGTGTCTCGTCTGAGGGCTACTTAACAGAACAGGAGTTAGCGGTGGTACGGAAAACGCCGCTTGAAGTTGCTGTTCGTCCATTTAAGCAGGGAAGGGCGCGTTCATGAGTGCCGGTCAGTGCACACGCCTGCCTAGAGTGACCGGTGGCCGGCCTCGCGATAATGGATCCAGTCTCTGAGTTAGGCTTTTTAGCCGATCGGAGACGAGATGAAGCGGAAGCGATTCACAGAAGAGCAGATCATTGGGATTTTGAACGAAGCTGAGCAGACAGGGAACATCCGAGAGGTTTGCCGGCTGAATTATGTTTCTGAGCAAACGTTCTATCGCTGGCGAACGAAGTTCGGCCCCGGAAGGGGACAACTAGGCCCGGCAGGGGCTTAGTTGTCAGAACGTCTAGTATCGGCGGTGTCGAAAAAGGGGCTTGTTCTTCCTATTCCCTGATGCTCGTCCGTGTGGCCAAAATTTCAGATGTTTCCGTTCAGCAAAGTCTTTGACCCGTCTGATCATCGTAAACCCGATCATGCGAGGCCTGCGATTCTGGCGCGGTAGGTCGCCTCGCATGAAGGCCGAGCTCCGCATCCGAAACAAGCCAGGCAAGAATTCGACGAGCGATGATACGATGCCCGCCGGCGTTCCAATGACCGTCGATGGGGAGAAAGAATTCAGGGCCCAGAACCTCCGACAGATCGAGGCAATCACGTTTCGACAGCAAGCACTCTTGCGCGACGCCTCCGCTCCGATCGGGCCCAATCGCGACAACCCTTAACGGGGTCATTTCACGCTCAAGCAACCGAATGATCGCATCGAACAGAAATGAGTGGTCGCGACTTCGAAAATCCCTGCCGGCACGTAGGCCTCTGTCGATTTCTGAGGGCGTGAGATCGCCGATCTCCCCTTTCGGCGCATCCCCAGCGACCTTTCAGGAACTGCGATCTGCGAACACGAACCTCGTCCTGACCCCGGCACCGTTCACGCAGGGTCTTGGCCCGCCATCGATCCCGTGGTGTGCGAAAACTCCGTCGATCGAGATTCGAAAATGAAATCACCGACGTTCTCCCGCAGGCTGAAGAGACCGTCGTCCGGTTTTCCCCGATGGTCCGAATCAGCGGTTTCTGATTCAGTCTCAATCCTGGGGAGGTCGGAGAGCGCACTCTCGATTTCGATGACGAGTGCGCGGAGTTCTCCGTTTTCGGCTCTTATCACGTCACTCAGCGCCTCGGCCTTTGGGTCGAGGCGTTTTGTGTTTCGGCAAGAAAGAGCGGGCTCAGCTCACGGCTGAGTCTGGAGCCGCCTCTTGACGCAGAGCCGTTGCGATTCGAGTACGCGTCGCAAACTTC
>CAWLAJ010000442.1:0-2693 GCA_963854795.1 Deltaproteobacteria bacterium UBA4427
GATGATGAAGTTCTCCAGCACCAACGCGTCCATGTTCGTGTTCATGAAACACCGGAAGGCATCTTCTGGCGTGTTCACGATCGGCTCTCCGCGCACGTTGAAGCTCGTGTTGATGACGACTGGACTACCGGTCTTTTCCTTGAATTTCTTGATGATCTGGTAGAAGCGCGGGTGATGCGCCATGTCGATCGTCTGGACCCGAGCCGAGTAATCGACGTGGGTGACCGCCGGGATCGTCGAACGAACCTGCTTCAACTTGTCGAGTCCCTTCTCGTCACTACTCGTGACCGGAAGGCGCGTGCTCTGGGCCACCGGCGCAACGAGCAACATGTACGGGCTGTTCTCGTCCGGGCGCATCTCGAAATAGTCTTCGACATCTTCTCGCAACACGGCCGGGGCGAACGGGCGAAACGATTCTCTGAACTTGATTTTCAGATTCATCGTTTCCTGCATTTTGAGAGAGCGCGCATCGCCCATGATCGAACGACTGCCGAGGGCGCGAGGACCGAATTCGGCGCGGTCCGAGAAATGCCCCACGACCTGTTCACTCGCGATCAATTCGGCAATCTGATCCACGAGATCGGCGTCGTTCTCGTAGTACTGATACACAGCCTCCGCCGATTCCAGATACGCCTTGATCTCGTCGTTGGAATATTGCGGGCCCAGCAGAGAACCAAATTGCGAGTCCTGGCTATTCGCTTCACGCGGCTGATCGAGAAGTTCGTGCCAGGTAAAGAGTGCGGCGCCGAGTGCCCCGCCGGCATCGCCGGCTGCGGGCTGAATCCAAACCTGTTCGAAGGGACTTTCTCGCAGGATGCGACCATTCGCGACGCAGTTGAGAGCGACACCACCGGCCATCGTGAGATTCTTGGCGCCCGTCAGTTCATGCGCGTAGTTCGCGATCTTCAACACGATCTCTTCGGTGACTGCCTGGATCGAAGCAGCGATGTCCATTTCGCGTTGGGTGATGTCGGTCTCGGCCTTGCGCGGGGGGCCACCAAAGAGTCCATTCATCTTCGAAGACGTCATGACGTCGCTGTTGCAGAAGCCGAAATAGGACATGTCCATTCGGAAGGAGCCATCGTCTTTGATGTCGAGAAGCTTCTCGATCATCAGATCCTTGTAGATCGGCTCGCCATAGGGAGCCAGGCCCATGAGCTTGTACTCACCGCTATTGACCCGGAACCCGGTGAAGTAGGTGAACGCCGAGTAGAGCAGCCCCAGCGAGTGTGGAAAACGCAATTCCTTCACCATGTCGAGCTTGTTGCCACGACCCATCGCGATGGTGCCGGTCGCCCATTCGCCTACTCCGTCGAGCGTCAGGACCGCCGCCTCTTCGAAGGGCGATGGGTAGAAGGCGCTCGCGGCATGCGATTCGTGATGCTCGGTAAAGACATAACGTCCCTTGTATTTCCGATCGAGGCCGATGTCGAGCTGTCGCGGCGTATGTAGCTTTTCGCGAAGCCAAAGCGGCATGCCCATCAAGAAGAGTTTGAATCCGGAGGGTGCGTAGGTGATGTATGTCTCGAGCAGTCGATCGAATTTGAGCAGCGGCTTGTCGTAGAAGGTCACCAGGTCGAGATCGCTTGCGCCGATTCCGCCCGCTTCGAGACAGTAGTCGACGGCATTTTTCGGAAAGCGGTGATCGTGCTTCTTTCGCGTAAAACGTTCTTCCTGCGCTGCCGCGACGATCTTGCCGTCCTGAACCAGGCAGGCCGCACTGTCGTGGTAGTAGGCTGAAATTCCGAGAATATTCACCGTGAGTCCCTTTTCGCTAGCGCCGAGCAAGAATCGGTTTCGAGATTACCGTCATCGGCAACACGCACCCCCAACGCCAGCCGCTTGACCAACCATTTTCCGCCAAACTCGCCCGCCAGACAAGTCCGGGCGAGCGTCGACGCGAAAGCCGACGAGAGTGAGTGCCGGGTCTGTCCGATTCGGTGACACTTCTCTGGTCGTTTCGCGAAATCGAGCCGAAGACGAGTAATTTGCCCGCAACGACCGCGCAAATGCCGCGATCGGAAAGACGCGACTGGGCCGCCCTGCCCTGGAATCGGATTCAGACGACTCATTTCTGCTTGAAGAGGCTTTCGAGATCGGCCATCGCTTCGCCGCGATCGTCGCTCCTTGTGGTGGACTCGTCCGTCGGTCTGAAATACTCACATCGATTTGCGCACTCCGGATCGAGAACGCGCTCCGCGCTGCTTTCGCGGCATTGGTTGTAGGCGGCCGGATCGTGATGGATGCAACTGACGCAAGTGTGTAGATCTGTCCGACATCGATCGCAGGCATCCCGAAAACCGACGGTTTCCCCTGCTGCAAGCGGTATTTCGGTCTGACAAGACGGACATCGCATCTGGCCATCGTGCAGCAAAAACAGTCACTACGCCATGCATCTGCGTACGCGTGTCGCTCTCGGGCGCGCAAAGGGTCTTTCTGCGCAAGATCGCCGATTCCCGCTCGCCGGGGCCCGCCGACGGAGGGTCCCTCTCTAGTTTGGGCGGGCACTGACCGATGACGGCCGAACTATGTTTGACAAGAAACCTCCGATCAGATCGACTCAGGAAGACGTCGCTGAACTGGCGGAGGAACTCGATCGATTCGTGATTGGTCTGGCGGCGAGAATCGATGCAATTCAGGACGCCGAGCTCGTCGGACATTGCTCTGAGGTCTCGCAGCTTGCTCGGATCTTG
>CAWLAJ010000443.1:0-2682 GCA_963854795.1 Deltaproteobacteria bacterium UBA4427
TCCATATTGCTCTCGAAAAGCATCAGGACGGACGCGAGTTCGGCGCCGTCGCGTACGCGTATGGTCTTGCGCTCGTAGAGCGTCTCACCCATGCGCAGTCGAACCCGGGGATCGTCCGCGATATGAGAGCGACCCAATGAGCATCGGCGAGACCGAGCAGACTCCGCCAGCTTTCGGAGGAGATATAGAAGGCCGCGCCGCTACTCACGCCCCAGATATTCGTCGAGTAGGGTCGCGACAGCCGAGTCTCGAGCTGGACGATTTCGGTTTCGTCACGGAAGCTCCAGTTCGACACCGGTTCCGGGGCGAGGATCCCCGTGAGCCTGCCGCCGGGAAACCCGAGTGTGGGCCCGCAGGCGGTGACGGACATCGTCAGGATCATCAACGCAAGGAACAGGGGCGCTCGCGCAGACTGGTTGCCGACGACTCTCTTCATTGTGAACTCCTTTTCGCTGATGATGGCGCGATTTTCACCGCCGCGGCACTCAAAGCAAGTCTTGCCGCCCGACATTCGAGTGCCGAGGTTGTCGGACTGGGTTCCAGTGTTGTCGTCCTCGGGATCGTCGGGTTGGCACCTCGAGACGGATCTGCCCTGCGTCTCACGCTGCGCTGCGGGATGCGAGCGTTTCGAGACGCCGCTCGCGTTCGGGTTGCATCGGACAATCCTTGCAGGCGAGCTCGATTCCCCCAGACCGTTCTCGCGCGTAACCTACGAACTCTTGTCGTCGAGCGATCTCGCGCAGTGGACTCTTCGCCGGACCCAAGAATCGTGGGCGCATGCCGCGTAGGGCGACAACGAGTCTCCGCACCATGCGCACGAGCCGCAAGATGATTCTGCGCCCAGCGCGTTCCTTGCGATCCATGATCGCGTTGGTGATTCCGCCGCAATAGTCACGTTTGATCCGTAGGGCGTCGGACAGGTTCCCCGGCCGCAGCTTGTGCCTCGCCACCGCATCCGGTTGATAGAGAATCCGCCAGCCAACCCCTTCGCGGCGAATCGCACGGCAGAGGTCATTCTCGTCACCCGCGAGAAGACACTGTCCGATTCGTCCGAGCTGTTCGTCGAAGCCGCCCGTGCGTTCGAGAACCCGTCGTCGAAACGACATGTTTGCGCCGGTCAACATTTCGATGTCACATCGCGAGTCGCCGGCGTCGAAGGTATAGACGGAGAGCCAGGCCGGATCGATCTTCTCGCGGTCGGCCGGGTCGATCAGCGGAAGCAGGCGGCCGCCGACGCTCGCGATCTCTTTGGCGTCATAGGCATCGGCCAATGATTGGAGCCAAACGGGGTCCGGGATGCAGTCATCGTCCAGAAAGGCGACGATTTCCCCTTCGGATTCTCGCCAGCCACGATTGCGCGCTCCCGAGAGTCCGGGCTCCCGCTCCCGGATGCAGCGCAGTTCGACGGGCGCGCGATGGGCGTAGTCGTCAACGACCGTTGTGGTGTCATCGGTCGATCCATTGTCGACGACGATGATCTCCCAGCGAAGTTCGGGGCGGACTCTTTGATTGAGGAGTCCAGTCAATACGTCTGCGAGGTCGGACGCGCGGTTTCTCGTACACACGACGACCGACACGTGTGAAACTTCTGCTGTCAGCTGCAGCCGCTCCCCGAGGAGGTCGAGCAGCCGCCGGTTGCCGATGGCGCATCGCAGGGTGGCGGGATCTTTGGACCGGGATCCGGGGCGCGAACCGAGATCACGTTCAGTCGCGAATCGGAGTTCTGCCATTGGCGAGCCTCCAACGTTTCATCGACGTAGGTGAGATCCGGGTTGGTGTGATCCTCTTCGCGATTGGTCCGTCCCGGACAATGTTCGCATTGGTGGGGGAGATCCTTGCGCCCATATCCCTCGCGCATCTCCACCAGACTCGGCTGGTTCCACAATTCGCGCAGCGGCGCGTCGACGATATTGCCCATCGCGAAGCGCTGGGCGCCGCAGGGACCGATCGTGCCGTCGCAGGTCACCGTCAGGCTTCGAAACGGACACGCCGGGATGCCGTCGGTTTCCTCGACGCCGCCGTAGAACATTCGGATGCCCACACTGGCGGCCTTCTTCTCCGCATCTGCATAGACCGATTGGATTTCGCTCTTCTGGTCGAAGATGGATTGATCCGCGAGCGCCTGGTTGTAGACGATCAGATTATTGAGTTCGATTTCACTGGCACCACACTCGGTCGCGAGGCCAACCAGATCGAGAAGCTCGTGAAGGTTCTGTTTCATCAGCACCGACTTGAAGGCGACCTGTGGGAATTCCGAGGATCGCTCGCGCTTGATCTGATCGAGCCGATGCAGATTCGAGATCAGCGTGTCCAGACTGGCTCCCCGGACTGCCTTGTAGGTGACTTCCGTCGCGCCGTCGATCGAGATCGTCATGTGATCGAGTCCCACGTCGATCAACTCGTGGATCTTCTCGTCCGTCAGCAACAAACCGTTGGTATGGAAGGTGACCATGCAGCCCTGCTGCTTGCAGATCTCGATCATCCAGACCAGGTCGGGGTGAAGAAGGGGCTCGCCCCAACCGTGGAGGACCGCCATCCGCGCCGTCTTCAGGAACGGAACCAGGGAGAGGAAGGTCTCGCGCTTCATATGCGCCGAGTTGTCGACGAGATCTTTCCAGAACGTGCTGCGGCCGCACATCTTGCAGCCGAGATTGCAGGCCGTGGTCGGTTCGATGTGCACGA
>CAWLAJ010000444.1:0-2674 GCA_963854795.1 Deltaproteobacteria bacterium UBA4427
CGATCACCCAGCTCCGCAGCGAGCTCGGCCTGCGACCGGGCCATGCGGTGAGCCTCTCGTCGACGGAGGCCATCGAATTCGCCACGCGACTAGAGGGAACGTCGATCGAGGTCATCGGCGATGCCCACCACGATTTCCAGCTGCGCGGCCAGCTCACGCCCTCGCTTCAGATCGATGACGATCGCGTCTTGCTCGACTTCAGTATCCAGAGTGACGGGAGTGTCGAGAGCGCGGCGGGCCGGCCGCACCCAACGACCGATGCCATCGGCGCGGACCCCGTCGGCGCACAAGCCAGTTCCGTTCTGCGCGCGTGGGCGGCCGGCGAGTCCGTCGTCGCACTCGATGGTGGCGGCTTCGCGACCCTGCCTGCGGATTGGCTCAAGCAATATGGAGATCGCCTCGCCGACCTGCTGACGGCCCTCGACGCGCGAGGCCGGGTCGCCCGGCACGCATTGCCCGATCTGGCCCTGCTCTGTGAAGACCTCGATCAACCTCCACCGCCGGCACTCGAGGGTCTTCGACCGCTGCTCGAGGGCTTCGAGGGGATCCCCGAAGCAGAAATCCCTGCCGATCTGACAGGCGTATTGCGCCCCTATCAACGCCAGGGCGTCGATTGGCTCGTCTTCCTGCGACGCGCCGGGCTCGGAGCGCTGCTCGCCGACGACATGGGACTGGGAAAGACCTTGCAGGCGCTCTGCGCAATCGAAGGGCGGACCCTGGTGGTCGCTCCCACGAGCGTGCTCCACGGCTGGGAGCGCGAGACCGAGCGCTTTCGGCCGGAATTGCGGGTCTCGCTCTACCACGGACCCGGGCGAAGGCTCGACCCGAAGGCCGACCTCACGATCACGAGCTACGCGCTGCTTCGTCAGGACAAGAAGGAACTCACCGAGCCCACCTGGGATTGCGTCGTGCTCGACGAGGCCCAGATGATCAAGAATCCGGAAAGCCAGATCGCACGGGCGGCCCTCGAACTGAACGCGCGCGCCCGCTTCGCGCTGACCGGGACGCCCGTCGAGAATCGACTCGACGAACTCTGGAGCCAGCTGCATTTCTTGAACCCCGGTCTGTTAGGCGGCCGCAGCCAGTTCAGGGAACGCTATTCCCGTCCCATCGCCGAGGGCGACGCCGAGGTCGCCGCACGTCTGCGCCAGCGAATAAGGCCCTTTCTTCTTCGCCGGCTCAAGAAAGACGTCGCCCCGGACCTTCCCCCGCTGTCCGAGGTCGTGCTCGATTGCGAACTCTCGACGGAAGAACGCGCGGTCTACGACAGCGTTCGCGCCGCCACCGTGCGGTCCGTGGTCGAGCGCCTGCGCGCCGGCGGCAACGTCATGGCCGCGCTCGAAGCGTTGCTCCGGTTGCGTCAGGCCGCTTGTCATTCGAGCCTGGTCCCGGGCCAGGAGGCCACCAACAACTCCTCGAGCAAACTCGAAACGCTCTACGCCCGACTCGAAGAAGCGGTCGCCGACGGGCATCGGGCGCTGGTCTTTTCGCAGTGGACGAGCCTGCTCGACCTCGTCGAACCCGGACTCCGCGAGCGCGACATCGAGTGGCTGCGACTCGACGGTTCCACCCGCAATCGCGGCGAAGTCGTCGATCGCTTTCAATCCGACGAGGGCGAACCCGTGATGCTTTTGTCGCTGCGCGCCGGCGGGACCGGTCTGACCCTCACTGCCGCCGACCACGTCTTCCTTCTCGATCCCTGGTGGAATCCCGCTGTCGAGGCCCAGGCGGCGGATCGGACCCATCGCATCGGCCAGGAGCGACCCGTCGTCGTCCACCGGCTGATCGCCCGCGACACGGTCGAAGAGGGCATCCTCCGACTGCACAGTCGCAAGCGCGCGCTCGCGGACGCCGCGCTCGAAGACGCGGATGGAAGCACCCGACTGTCCCGAGACGATCTCGTCGAGCTGCTCGAGAACGCTTGAGCCCACCCGCTGCGCTCCTTCTGCGCACGAGATTCCAGGACTCCTAGAAAAGATGGGTTTCCCATCCAGATTTCTCAAGTCTCTGGCTCGGCCGACGACGGATACTCTAATGGGTGTTTTTTACGACATTTCAAATCGGGGCTTTGGGCACATCGCCATGCGCGGCTCGCTTGGCCTCGCTCTGCTGGCATGCGTCGCAACGTCACCTTGCTTCGCCGAGACCCCCGCGGCTGTCGAATCCGCCGAATCGGTCACGGTTCTGGACCGCGCCGTCTCGACGAGCCCATCCGCGCGCGAGGCCCTGATCGCAATCAACCGAAGCCAGCCGTTCGCTTCGATGGACGCTGAGACCGCTGCGCCCATCCGTCCGCTCACGCGGGCGGCGACGCAGGCCCGAATCGACCGGATGTCGCCGCTTCGCTGGCTCTCGCGATTCGGACACGTATCGGTCGGGGATCCCCAATAGCGCTGCGATCCGCGCCGCAACGCGCCCGGTTGCCTGTATGATCCGGCCTCCATGGGATCATCACACTCGTCGCAGTCATCGCACACCCTGCTCACGCTCGTTCGCCACGGTCAAACCTCCGCCAATATCGATGCGGTCTGGCACGGCTCGACCAACACGCCGCTTACCGCCCATGGTCGCGATCAGGCCGCTGCCGCTGCAGCCTTCATCAAGGCGAACCACGATCCCGTCAGCTGCGTCTACGCCAGTCCCCTCGATCGTGCCCATCACACGGCGGCCGCGA
>CAWLAJ010000445.1:0-2643 GCA_963854795.1 Deltaproteobacteria bacterium UBA4427
CCTGAGAGTCAGGGTTTCGAACATTCCGGAGCTCATACCGGCGAGCAGCGGAGTCAGGTAGTCGTCTTCCGCGACCATCGTCGAGTCTAGACTCGCGCTCTGCCTGATGACCACCTCTGAATCCTCAAGATTGCCAATCCGATCGATCCGGAAGAGTCCGCTGAAGTCTATGCTAGGCGCTTCAAAGTCGGGTTCGCCGTTCATATCCTCATCTGTGTCGGGGATATCCAGTTTGAAAGAAGGGCCAGCGGTGAGTACAATTCGATTTGCTCTGAGTGTGGTCGTCGCGGCGCCCGTTCCCGCGAATTTGATTCCGTTGAAGCCTTTTTCCGAGCTACCAAAGTCGAGCACGAGCTGGCGTGCAGCGAGCGAGATCGTATCGTCGGCATCGATTTTCGTGCCGGATTGGATGATGATCGAACTCTCGGTGGTCGCGAACACGTTTTGAAATTCGAAGTTGCCAGGTGTGTCGACGCTTCCGAAGTTGACACCGCTCATCGAGGGATCTGCCAACCCTCCAGAAATCACCAATGTGGAGCCATTTACGTTTTCGGGGTCTATGGTGACGGAACTGACGATGCTCGATAGGGTGTAGATGGTCGCGACGTCATTGCCGTCGACATCGTCTTCGACGGATTGAGCGAGCCCCCCGGCGACCGCATCTCGGTGAAAGAGATTCGCGGGAGTGATCGCCGCATCCTGCGTGATCGCGATCGCCGTCGGTCCGCGCGCGTCCGGTAGATAGAATTCGTCCGAGCCCTCCGAGGTTTCCGATAGCGAACTCAGATTGGCGACCGTGACTTCGCTCCCGTTCCGATCGAAGGCTTCGATCAGCAGCGATTCGTCGTCGAAGTAGCTATCTGGGCGCGGAAGATCATCGTCGGGGACCGGGTCGTCTCCGGCTTGTGGGCCGATCATGACCTCGGCGTCGAACGCCAGGTCGATGTCGCTGTTCGCCGCGGTGAGACTCAGGAAGTTCGTACGCAGGCGAAGCTTGAGGTTGGCGATCGACGTGAGATCGAGGTTGTCGCCGTCGGTCTGCGAAAGCCGCAAATCCTCGGCTTCGAGAATCAGACGCG
Organism: Deltaproteobacteria bacterium UBA4427; assembly: GCA_963854795.1. Classification (GTDB taxonomy): domain Bacteria; phylum Myxococcota_A; class UBA9160; order UBA9160; family UBA4427; genus UBA4427. The sequence continues at coordinate 1,080 of CAWLAJ010000445.1, forward strand.
CTCGATCGTCAGCAGTGTCGCCGGGATCGTCGACCAGGTCGAGCGGCAGGCTGGTGGCGTCGAAGTCCCGAAGATCCAGAAGCCCGACATCGGTCCGCAGCGCGAGGATGTTGGGCAGGATGTTCCCCACGAATTGGCTGGTGTCGGGAAGGTCCGCCAGGGTCAAGAACGATGTCGTGCTGAACGTGAAGGTCTTGACGGAGCCCATCGGGGCGGCAAGATCGAATTCGGCATTGCGCGTATCGATCTCGGATTCGCCGGTGAGCACGCCCTGATCATCGACTTCCCTGCCTGCTCCGGCGACCAGGTTGATGCGTGGCGCCTTGACGATGACGGAGCTCGCAGTGCCGCGGTTGAAGTCGAGGTTGCCGACGCCGCCCACTCCGGCTCGGAGAGTAATTTCCTCTTCCGCGTCCGTTCCTGAGCGATTGAAGGCGCTCGCCAGACTCTGGGTAAAGGTGAAGTCGCCGATCGCGCCGAGTTCGACTCGTTTGCCGACGAAATTGAATTCGCTCGAGACATCGATCGCCGGAGTGGAACTCGAGTCGACACCGATCAAGGACAGGTTCGCGTTCTGGAAGCGATCGCCTTCATTGGTTCCGACCAACTCGTCGTCGAGATCGATATTCGAATAGTCGGAACGAACGCTGTACTCGATGTCGCCGGCCGCACGAAAGCCAGATGCCGTCAAACCGAAATCCGCGAGGTCGGGCAGATCCATTTGGCCATCGATGGCTGCATCCTGTTGGTAGGCGAAGGACGTTGCCGTCGAGGCCGCGTCTCCGAAGACGGCCCCGATGCCGATCGTTGCAAAGCGCGCGTCCCGAATTGCGACGTTCGACTGAAGCCCGGTAATGCGCGACCGAGTCGCGGTATCGGTGTTTTGGGAATCCGCAGCGCCGCCGGCGCGCAACTCGAGATCATCCGCGGCCAGCGTCGTGCCGCCTCCAGCGAAGACCAGATCGCCGAAGCCGCTCCCACCGGCCAGGAGCGCCAGGCGATCGCCGGACTCGATCGTCAATCCGCCATCGACCGTCAACGTCCCGCGACCGTTGGGGTCGGTTGCCCCGGTGCTGCGGCCGGCCTCGAACGTCAACTCTTCCAGCCGATCCATCGGGTCGCTGACATCGATACCGTCGAGGATCTGTTGGCGAATCGTGAAACTGCCCGCGCTCGAGATCTTCAGACTCCCGACGTCGAAGGCAGTCGTGCCGTCGTCGCCGAGGTTCGTCACGCCGTCACGGAAGAGGACGCTGTCATCGAGGGAGGTCGGTGTCATTCCCGTCGGCGGTAGATAGAGCCCGCCGTTGAGGACGACGAAACTCTTGCCCGCGTCGCTTCCAGGTGTGACGCCGGCATTGTTGTTGAGGCCGACCGCATCTTCGATCGTGAGTCGGCCGTCCGAGGATTCGAGCGTGATTTGCATCCCGTCCGACCCGATCAAGGCGCCTCCAAAGGCGCCGACCAGGTCGAGCTCGCCGGGGTTCGTCGGCGCGACAGCGAGGATCGTGAGGTCGCCGTCCTGTCTGATCTGGACTTCATCGGGGCGCTCGCCGCCGGCGGT
>CAWLAJ010000446.1:0-2610 GCA_963854795.1 Deltaproteobacteria bacterium UBA4427
TTAGTGGACTCCCTCGTTCTTCTCGCGCCGTACCTGCGCGAGGTAGGTCACAGCGGGTCGTGTATTGAGTTCCTGGAGCGCGTGGTAGGCGCGATCCTCGCCTTGTCTGGCCAGCGTTGAGACCGAGCTCGACTCTTCCTTGTAGTTTCCAAAGGTGATCGCGTCCGAGGGGCAGGCCTGTTGACATGCGGTCACGACCTCGCCATCCCCGATCTCCCTGCCCTCATCCTTGGCGGGCTGCCGGGCCGCCTCGATCCGCTGGGAACAGAACGAACATTTCTCCATCACGCCCTGATTCCGGACGGTGACATCCGGATTGAGCATCAGACCGAGCAGGCCGGGCCAGTTGAGCCGGCCATAGTCGAAGTAGTTGAAGCGACGAACTTTGTAGACACAGTTGTTTGCGCAGTATCGAGTCCCCACACAACGGTTGTAGATCATCCCGTTGATGCCTTCGGGCGAGTGATAGGTCGCGATCACGGGGCAGACCGCCTCGCAAGGCGCCGCGCCACAATGCTGACAGAGCATGGGAAGATGCCGGACTTCCGCATGGCCAAGAATTTCGCCGTCGGGCGTCGGGCGACGCTCGGAATCTTCGCGCACATCGTCATTGCCCTCGCCGACATAGCGTTCGATCCGAATCCAATTCATCTCGCGATGTCGAATCGCTTCGAGTTCACCGACGATCACGCCGTTGTTCTCGATGTAGCAAGCCGCAATACAGGCGCTACAGCCCGTGCATTTGTCGTTGTCGATGGTCATTCCCCATCGGTAGGGCTGACCCGGTTCCGCATCGTTCTTGGGATCGAACTCGAAGGGCGGACCTTCGAAATGATGTCCGCCGGCTGCAGCCTCCCCATGGCCGGAATCTTCCGAAGCGTTTGCCACGGCCGCAAAATGCGCCATTCCGCCCTTCGCCAGATCGTGAATCGAAACTTCCTGGGCCAGACCCCGCTTGCGCTGGTTGTCCGTCCACTGCGAAAGCGCTAGCCGCCGGAAGCGACCTGCCTTGCTCACCTTCGCACTCGTCGACAGGAAGGCCTGCCCACCGGCTTCGTCATGGGCCGCCGGGAGGATGGCCGCAACGTTGGCGCCTCTCGCGACGCCAGGCTGGTCATCGCCTGCCATCGACGCGTAGTGACCGACCGTATGTCCTTGACCGATCGGGATGGCGACGACGTCGTCACGCACACCGCCACGGGGAAAGACCGAAATTTCGATCGATCCCGATTCGGTCTCGATCTTGATCACGTCCCCAAAGACGACGCCCATCTCCTTCGCCTTCTTGAGCGAAATTTCTGCCCAGGAATTCCACGACAGCTTCGTGACCGGATCCGGAATCTCCTGCATCCAGGGGAGCGCGGCGCCCCGACCATCGCCGTAATAGGAATGCGGAAAGGCGATGACCGTAAAGGCACCGCCGCCCTGCAGTCGCGGCGCGCTCGGGCGGAGGTTGGCGACACCGCTCGAGACGCTCACGTCACGTGTCGGGGTCGCTTCGAAGACGCCCCCGCGAGCGAGCGCCTGGCGCCAATTCGTGTCGGACCAGTTCGCCTCGACGACACTCTTCCAACTACCGGCCGGAAGTCCGTCGGCGACTCCACCCCCCATCGCGCGGGCGACGCTCAGCAGCGTATCACCGAGCGCTTGGGTGTCGAAGAGCGGACGAATCGTCGGTTGGACGATCGAACGAACGCCCGGTCGGGGGTTGGCGTCGCCCCAGCGCTCCATCGAGGTGTGGTCCGGAAGCAGAAGATTCGAAACCTCGGAAGTCTCGTCGATGAGCGACGCGAAGGAAACGACGAGGTCGACCTTTGCAAGGGCTTCCTTGAATCCGGCCGACGCGGGAAGCGAGTACACGGGGTTCAAATCGTGAATCAAGAGGCAATCGACGTTGCCCGCCTTCATCTCGCCAATCAGGGCGAGTACATCCTTGAGACTCGAGACCGGCCGCGCATCAGAGGCCGGGTACTTGAGCTGATGACCGAGCGCACCGATCACGGCGTTGAGCAGCAACACGGCCGCTGCGGCACCGGCACCCGCCGTCGTCGCCGCGGCGATACCAGGCGGCAGGGCAACCGCGTGGTGCGCGGAAGCGATCTTCTCGGCGACGCGGTCGAAGGAGGCCCGCTCGATTCCGGCGGCGGACACGGCCTTGCCGATATCGGCCCCGGAAATGGCCGAGCTGGCAATATTCGAGCCCGTCTTCTTTGCGACGGCTTTTGCCAGCGCCAACGCCAGGAGTCCTTCGCTGCCTGCAGCCGCCGGAACCCAGATGTCGGCGTTCGAGGCAGTGAGATTCTGGCGGGGACCGATCGAGATCAAGCGTGCGCCGCCATCGACATGAGCGTTCATGTCACGGCTCTTCGCGAACTGTCCCGCGTGTTCGGTAGGCGAGACACCGGTGTCGAGGAAGTCGGAACCGAAATCGATCACCAGATCCGCATCTGAAACGTCGAAGATCGGTGCGGCTGCGACGCCGAAAACGGACTGGCTCGCCTCGATCAGGGCCTGTTGACCAAAGGAATCGTAAGAAAGACGGCCTCCAATGCCCGCTGCCTTGGCGAAGCCATCGAGCAATCCGTCGAGCGAGGGACCGACCGTGCCACC
>CAWLAJ010000447.1:0-2570 GCA_963854795.1 Deltaproteobacteria bacterium UBA4427
GATGACCGCGAATCTCAGCCTCGTCGCGCACACCGCCCAGGGAAGCACGCGCGAAGTTTCGTCCCATGCAGCGTGCGATGGAGCGGCCGAGAGAGGTCTTGCCCACACCGGGCGGTCCAACGAAACACAGGATTGGCGCCTGCGCGTCCGGCGCGAGCTTGCGAACCGCCAGGAATTCGAGAATTCGATCCTTGACCTGGGCGAGACCGTGATGATCGGCGTCGAGTATTTCGCGCGCATCGGCCAGATCGAGATGGTCCTCGGTTTCACTGTTCCAGGGCAGATCGAGGAGCCAGTCGAGATAGGTTCGAATCAAGTGGCGATCTGGCGCGTGCTGCGGCAGTGAAGAGAGTCGGCGCAGCTCGCGGTTGGCGAGGGTGTCGGCCTCTTCGGGCAGCGTCAACGCATCGAGCTTCTCTCGCAACTCGTCGATTTCGCGTGAACCGGCATCGGTTTCACCGATCTCGACCTGAATCTCGCGCATGCGCTGTCGGAGCATGCGTTCGCGGCGCTTTGGATCGGTTTCGCCCCCGGCTTCATCTTTCAGATCTCGCTGGGTCTCCGCGATCGTCACTTCCTTTTCGAGATGTTCTTCGACGATCGCGAGTCGCGCCTCGGGATCCGATTCGGCCAGAACCTCGATCTTCTGGTGGGGCGTGAGCGCGATGTTCGAGGCTACGAGATCCGCAAGGATTCCCGGCGTCGGGATTCCCTGGATGAAGGCTTTCCACTCGTCGGGCATGTCTTCATGGAGTTCGATGATTCGCTGGGCCAGCATGACCACGCGACGCCAGGCCGCGTCGAGCTGCGGCGACTCCTCCCTTGTTTCCATCGTTGGGTGAATCTGGACGCGCAGAGTGGGTTCCCAGGCGACGGTTCGCGTGATGACGGCTCGAGCCAGTCCGACGACCAGGGCCTGCTTGCCCTCGCGCCGGGCATCGATGATGCGCATGACGCGCACGATCGTGCCGATCTCATAGAGGTCGTCGATGCCGGGGTTTTCGGTGTTCGGATCTCGCTGAGAAACGACGAGGAGCAATCCGTCCTGGCCGGCCTCGTCCAGCGCCGCCAGCGATCGCTGGCGACCAATCGCCAGGGGCATCGTGACCCCCGGAAAGACGACAACGTCTCGGACGGCCAGAACCGGCAGCACGGCCGGAACTTCAAGGATTTCGGAGCTTGGGAGCTCGACGATCAGTGTGGCCAGATCGCCATTGGAACGCTCTCGAGAGTCGTCGTCGTGAGAACCGTCGTCGGACAAGGAGACTCCTGGGATGTGGTTTGCGGCGGGCGGATTGCGCGGGCTCCCGTGGCCCAACGTGATCCCCGCCCAGGAGCGTCGCAACGTAAGGCCGGAGCCCCCTCGGTCAAGCCGAGCAGCCCAAACTCGGGCCTTTCGGGTAGCGAATCCTCAAAATCTTCGAATTTGTGGCTGGTTTCGCCCGGGCCCCCCGCACCGACGACAGAGGAAATCGAGCTCGGGGCGCGACGGTCGGGCTAGAGTCCAGGCATGATCGAAAAACGAGCGTTTGGGGCCACGCGGTTCGAGAGTTCGCGGGTGCTCTTCGGGGCAGCTGCTTTGGCGGCGATGAAGCCAGCGAGAGTCGAGCAGACGCTGGCGCTGATCGAGCGGGAAGGCGTCAATCACATCGATACCGCCGCCAGCTACGGCGATTCCGAGCTGAATCTGGCGGGCTGGCTGTCGCTGAATCGAGCGAACATCTTCCTCGCCACGAAAACGGCCGAGCGAACCGGGACGGGTGCGCGCGAAAGCCTCGAGAATTCACTCACTCGTATGGGTGTCGATCATGTCGACTTGATTCAACTCCACAACCTGGTCGATCGCGAAGGCTGGGAAATCGCGATGGCGCCGGGCGGCGCCGTCGAGGCGTTGGTCCAGGCACGCGACGAAGGATTGGTTCGCTTCATCGGAGTCACCGGTCACGGGACCTGGGCGCCCGCCATGCATCAGAAGAGTCTGGACGAGTTCGAGTTCGCATCGGTTCTGTGTCCGCTCAATTTTTCGATGATGGCGCAACCCGAATACGCGGCGGATTTCGAAAAACTCGCGGTGACCTGTCGAGAGCGAAACGTTGCACTCCAGACGATCAAGGCGTTGGCGCGTCGCCGCTGGCAAGCGGAATCGGGGCCCCGATTCAGTTGGTACGAACCGCTGTCGGACGCGGATGCGATCCGCCGTGGCGTTCATTGGGTGCTTTCACGCGACGACGTCTTCCTGAACAGTTCGAGCGATGGTCGGCTTCTCGAAGCGACGCTCGAGGCCGCGAAGGACATGATCTCCATGCCGAGCGAGGACGCGATGCGCGAAGACGCAGAGTCTTTCGTGATCGAGCCGCTCTTCGTCCGCGGAATGAGCGACACGATCTAGTGTCACGCGCGGCGCGCCGACCGTCTCTTCTCGCGCAGTCCGTGGGCGCTCAGCCCTCGGGCCAGTCGGGCCAATCCTTGGAAACGCCGAGGGTCCAATTCGGCTTGCGTCGCTCCATGTGAGCAACCGGGCCCTCGATGGCGTCGGGCCGTGTCATGATGTGCTTGTGTAATTCGGTTTC
>CAWLAJ010000448.1:0-2563 GCA_963854795.1 Deltaproteobacteria bacterium UBA4427
GGGACAATGTGGAGATGACGGTGGAGTTGATCACTCCGATCGCGATGACGAAGGAGCTTCGTTTTGCGATTCGCGAGGGTGGCCGAACGGTGGGTTCGGGCGTCGTCTCGGACGTGATCGAGTAGAGAAGCGGGCTCGTAGGGGCTCATTCGACCAAGCGCTCTCTCGGAGTGCTGCGTCGCAGCAGGAGTAGAAAACCATGGCGGATGCCACGGCACAGAAGATTCGGATTCGGATGAAAGCGTACGACTACAAGCTGCTCGATCAGAGCGCGAGTGAGATCGTCGATACGGCGGTGCGCACGGGCGCCCGGGTCGCGGGGCCGATTCCGCTTCCGACGAGCAAGAACAAGTGGACGGTACTTCGAGGCCCGCATATCGATAAGAAGTCGCGCGAGCAATTCGAGCTCCGCACGCATAAGCGACTCATCGACATTTTGGATCCGACTCCTCAAACCGTCGACGCGCTGATGAAGCTCGAGCTTGCAGCGGGTGTAGACGTGGAGATCAAACTCTAGTCATGGCCACGATCGACGTAGTCAATACCGAGAACAAGAAGGCTGGATCGCTGGATCTGTCTTCGGCGGTTTTCGAGAATGCGGTGAAGCCGCATCTCTACCATGCCGAGGTTCGACGACAGCTCGCAGAGCGCCGCTCCGGCACGCACAGTACAAAGAACCGTGCGGCCGTTTCAGGCGGCGGCGCCAAGCCCTACCGCCAGAAGGGCACGGGACGCGCGCGGCAGGGCACCATACGGGCTCCCCAATTCCAGGGCGGCGGTGTCGTCTTCGGCCCCGTTCCGCGAGGCTATTCGCACAAACTGCCAAGAAAGATGCGCCGCGCCGCGCTTCTCTCGGCATTGTCACAGCGGTTGGGCGAGTCCGCGCTGACGATCGTCGAGGATCTGCAATTCGAAGATTACAAGACGAAGCGAATCGTCGAACTCTTGGCGGCACTCGAGCTGAGCGCGTCGTCGACATTGATCGTGATCGACGATACGAATGCGACGGTCGAGGCCTCCGCACGCAACATTCCAGGCGTGAGTGTCATCCGCTCCGAGGGTGTGAACGTTTACGATCTTCTCCGTCACAAGGACGTACTCATGACGAAGGCGGCGATCGAGAAGCTTCAGGCGCGATTGATCGCCTCGGGTGCGAAGCCGGGAGACGCAGAATGAACCTGCATGACGTGATTCAGCGCCCGGTCGTCACGGAGAAGAGCAGCATCGCTCGGGAAGAGGCGAATATCGCGACCTTTCGAGTCGATCCCGCTGCGACCAAGGCAGAAATTCGAAACGCAGTCGAAGCGCTCTTCGAGGTCCAGGTCAAGCGCGTACGCACGATGCAACAACCCGGTAAGAAGAAGCGGGTCGGGAAGAAAGTCGGTCGACGGCCGGCGTGGAAGAAGGCGATCGTCGAGCTGGCCGAAGGTCAGACGATCGAATTCTTCGAGGGAGTCTAAGAGATGCCGGTGAAGGTCTATAAGCCGACGACCCCGGGTCGCCGAAACATGAGTGTTTCGGATTTCGCCGAGATCACCCGAGGTACTTCGGAGCGGTCGCTGACGAAGGGCCTGGTCAAGAAGAGCGGTGGGCGAAATTCGAATGGGCGCATCACCGCGTACCATCGCGGAGGCGGCCATCGGCGAAAATTCAGGCAGATTGATTTTCGGCGAAACAAGGTCGAGATTCCCGCCAGGGTCGCGGCCATCGAATACGATCCAAATCGATCGGCAAACATCGCCCTCCTTTATTATGTGGATGGCGAGAAGCGGTACATCCTCTCGCCGGGCGGGCTGAAGGTCGGTGACAAGGTCGTCTCTTCCGTGAATGCAGAAATTCATCCGGGCAACGCACTGCCGCTTTCGCGCATTCCTCTCGGTACCCAGCTACACGCGATCGAAATGAAGCCCGGAAAGGGTGCGCAACTCGTCCGGTCTGCGGGAACGAGCGCTCAGTTGATGGCGCGCGAGGGCAGTAAGGCAACGCTACGTCTGCCGAGCGGCGAAATGAGAATGGTTCATATCGACTGCATGGCGACAGTTGGCGAAGTTGGAAACTCGGAACACGAGAACCAGCGCATCGGTAAGGCTGGGCGATCCCGCTGGCTCGGGAAGCGCTCGAAAGTTCGCGGTGTCGCGATGAACCCGGTCGATCATCCGATGGGTGGCGGCGAAGGCCGTTCTTCGGGTGGACGTCATCCCTGTACACCGTGGGGCAAGCCGACCAAGGGCGCGAAGACACGTAAGAACAAACGCTCAGACAAGTACATCGTCAAGCGACGAGGGAAGAAGTAGGAGAGGTAGAGAGAAATGGCACGTTCGCTCCGAAAGGGTCCCTTCATCGATCCGAGCCTTCAGAAGAAGGTCGACAAACTCGGGTCCGGTGGTGGCAAGGGCGTCATCAAGACCTGGTCGAGAAGGTCCATGATCACCCCTGATTTCGTCGGGCTCACTTTCCACGTTCATAACGGCAAGCTGTTCATGCCGGTGTTCGTAACAGAGAACATGGTCGGACATCGACTTGGCGAATTTGCGCCAACGCGAAAGTTCACCGGCCATGCGAG
>CAWLAJ010000449.1:0-2562 GCA_963854795.1 Deltaproteobacteria bacterium UBA4427
GGCGCTTTCTTCGTCGCTGAGATCTTCTTCTTGAAGCTGCGCGAGTTCGCGCAGGTGGCCAGCGCGAATCGAGTCGTCGACGCCGCCCTCGAGTGTGGTGAGCGTCTCGAGGACTTCGGCGAGCTCGATCTTCGATCCGGCCTCTCGCAGGAGGCTGGCGTGGAGCGTCAGAACGCGGCCATCGTCCTGACCACGCTTCTTGGCCGCGCGGCGAATCGTTTCGAGTGCGGTCTCGGAGTTTCCAAACCGTGCGTGGAGTTCGGCCGCTTCGATGAGCGAGCCGCGCGGTGTGTCATCGCCCGAGAGCGTGATCAATTTGTCGAGGATCTCGAGGAGCGCGTCATGATCGCCATCCGCCCGTTCGACCTCGGCCAGCGCTAGCAGGACAGAGGTCTCCTCGGAGGACAACTCGACGGCGCGCTCAATCCAGGCCCGGGCCGCCGCCGTCGATTGCAGATGGTTCAACTGGATCTGACTGGCTTCGACCGCGATGGCCGCACGGTGTCGCGCACCGGAGGCGAGGTCGAACCTTCGCTCGAGCAGCTCCGAAACCGCTTCCCAATCCTCGTCCGTGGTCGCGAGCAGGAACGACCACTCGACGGCAAGCGGTTGAAAGGGATCATCGTCGAGCGCGCGCGCGAAGCAGTGTCTCGCGCGGGAACGATCCTCGAGCTCCGAGGCGTAGAGCGTACCCAACGCGATCCAGACCGGTGCTCGTTCGGGTCCGCGCAAACGTTCTGTGAGCCGGCTGAGGATGTCGGCGGTTTTCGCAAAGTTTCCGGCCCCCTGATAGAGAACGGCCAGGCCTTCGAGGGCTGCCGGAAATTCGGGATCCGCTTCCAGCGCACGTTCGAAGCAGCGGCGCGCCTCGTCCACGTCTTCGAGATTGAATTGCCATACGCGGCCGATTGCCGTCTCGAAGGCGGCTCGATCGTAGGGCGGCATCGTGGTCGCGCTTTCGAGTTCTGCGATCTGAAGGACCAGATCCCATTTCTCTTCGCGCTCGTGGATTCCGCGTAGCTGACGAAGCGCGGGGCGATTGGTCGGATCGAGTCGCGCCAGCGTCCAATACACTTCGCTCGCCGCTTCGACGTCGAGGATTCGTTGTTCGAGAATCTGGCCGAGCCGAAAGAGCAGGGGCGCCTGCTGAGTCGCGTCATTCTCGATCTCTGGCGCAGCGAGCCGGTTTCGATAGACCCCGATCAGGGCATCCCAGTCGCCGTCCAAGAAGAAGTGCTCTTCGAGGGCTTCGAACGCCCGGCGGTCACCGGGATTGCCTGCGAAGATCTGCTGCTGCGCGTCGAGCCCTGTGGCCAAGGATTCCTCTCGTGGGTTCGTCCGAGTCGGGGGTTTCCCGGACTCCCTATCGACACGGTGAGCGTTGTGCTTGATATTCGATTTCGCTTTGTGTTCCGGATGGATTGGCCGGACAGGCGCGAGCGGGAGAGCCCTCGTGGATCGAAATATTTGTAGTGTGAACCCCTCAATTATTCTCGCTGTGTCTCGGCAGATCGACGAGATTCAGGAGTCCGGTTGGAACGAAGCGCAGATTCTCGAAAGTCTGAAGGGCTCCCGGGTGCGCGCAAAGGTCGCGGCGAGAATCCCGGCAGCCGAGAGTCGGGAGGCCCGCGCCGACGGTGATCTCCTGGGTTTCGTACTGGCTCGACGGATCGCCGATGTCCTGGAAATCGATCTGGTCGGGGTCAGGCATGGCTCGCGTCGGCAGGGGATTGCGCGGGCGCTACTCGAAGCACTGATCGAGGATGAGAATCTCGACGGACCGTTCGAGGCGCGACTGGAACTGGCGGCGGCCAACGAGCCGGCTCTCTGCCTCTACGTGAGGCTCGCATTCGTGGTCGTGGGCAGGCGTACACGCTATTACCCCGACGGCGACGATGCATTGCTGCTCTCTCGCCAGGTCTCTTCGTCCTGATGTCGTTGTGATGGAGTGCGCAGCCCCATGAGCCAAGCGATTGAATCCAAAGCCGCTCCCATACGAAGGCTGGCGCGCGTGCTTTCGAATGAGCAGGACGGCTCGGGTCATCGGCTCGTGCTCTCGGTTCCCGATTGGCCGGGGTCGATCCCGGGCCAATTCGCAATGATCGGGGCCGGCGCCGAAGCGGGGGTGCCGCGTTGCGATCCGCTGCTCCCACGCCCGATGGCCGTCTACCGAGAGCATGCGGACAACGGCGTGAGTCCTTCCGCGGATCCGACGGTCGAATTGCTCTATCGCGTCGTCGGGCGCGGAACCAGGCTGCTCTCGGAGGCGGCTGCCGGCGATGGCATCAAGATCGTCGGGCCTCTCGGCTGCGGATTCCCGATCGAGGAGAGCCGAGCTCTGGCGATTCTGGTCGGCGGTGGCACGGGCATCGCTTCGCTCTACGAGTTGGCGAAGGCGTTGCTGGCTCAAGGGAAGTCGGTACTCGTCATTCTCGGCGCGCGCACTCGTGGCGATCTGATGGGCCTGGACGATTTCGAAGCCCTTTCCGTCGAGTTGATCTGTACGACCGAAGACGGCAGCGCTGGAATCGCCGGTCTGGTCACCGCGCCGCTCAACGAACG